>NZ_JBKIWN010000038.1:0-39197 GCF_058146165.1 Streptomyces sp. AM25
TGACCTACGAGAACAGCGAAAGTCGAGGTCTTCCGCGGGCTGCATGTACGTACCGGACGAGAGAGCACGGAGCGCGCCAGGTGTTGTGGATCGGGGACGACTGGGCCGAAGACCATCATGATGTCGAGATACAGGACGGTACGGGCCGCAAGCTGGCCGCGGCCCGGCTGCCCGAGGGCGTGAAGGGCATCGCCAGGCTCCGCGACCTCATCGCCCGGCACGGCGGTGAAGACCTGGAGCCGTCGGACGTGACGGTAGGGATCGAGACCGACCGCGGTGCCTGGGTGCAGGCCCTGACCGCTGCCGGCTACCGGGTCTATGCGGTCAACCCGCGCCAGGCGGCGAGGTTCAAGGAACGCTACGCAACCTCTGGCGCGAAGAGCGACAAGGGTGATGCCCACGCGCTCGCGGACATGGTCCGTATCGACCACGCCCAGCTCCGGCCCGTTGCTGGGGACAGTGACCAGGCCCAGGCCGTCAAGGTCGTCGCCCGCGCCCACCAGACCCTGATCTGGGAACGCACCCGCACCTTCCAACGGATGCGGGCCGGACTGCGCGAGTGCTACCCCGCCGCCCTGACCGCCTACGCCGACCTGGAACTGACCAGCACGGACGCGCTGGAACTGCTGATCAAGGCCCCCACCCCGCAGGCGGGCGCGAAGCTGACCCGCACACAGATCACGACGGTGCCGGCCCGTCACCGACGCCATCACCGGGACGCGAAAGCGAACACGATCCAGACCGCGCTGCGCGAGAAACAGCTCACCCTACCCGAGCCGGTCACCGCGGCCTACGCCGCCACCGTGGTCGCGCACGCGCGAATACTGATCGCGCTGAACGAGCAGATCGAGGCGATGGAAGCGCAGGTGAAGGCGCATTTTCTCGCGCACCCGGACGCTGAGATCTACCTGTCGATGCCCGGCATCGCAGAGATCACCGGCGCCCGGGTGCTCGCCGAGTTCGGAGACGACCCCACCCGCTACGCCACCGCGAAGGCACGGAAGAACTACGCCGGCACCAGCCCCGTCACCAGAGCCTCCGGCAAGACCAGGAGCGTCCAGGCCCGCTTCGTGCGCAACAACCGCCTCGCCGACGCCCTCCAGCGACAAGCCTTCTGCGCGCTACGTGCCTCGCCCGGCGCCCGCCGCTACTACGACCGGCAACGCGACCGGGACCTCGACTACAACCCCGCCCTGCGACAAGTCGGCAACCGCCTCGTCGGCATCCTCCACGGCTGCCTCAAGACCCGCACCCACTACGACGAAGCAACCGCCTGGGCCCACCACGCCCAGCTCCAACCAGCGTCCGTTTGACACGAAACAAGATGAGATGTCTGACAGGAAGTTCAGCAGTGACGCGATAGTTCCGGAAACGCGCCTGACGACACAACTCGGTTCGGAGAGTCCGGCCGCCTGCAGCGGCCGGACTCCCGAGCTGCCACCACGGGCCGTCGACGGATTGTTGACGGTGACAGCAGCACTCTGCCAGCCTCAGGCTGAGGCTGCGGCGACGCAGAACTCGTTGCCCTCCGGGTCGGCCATCACAACGTGGTGCTCGTCGAACTCCTGCCGGACGGCCCCACCCGCCTTCACCAGCCGCTCAGACTCAGCCTTGATCCGCGCCCACCGCTCACCGGCACTGCCGTGTCCCGGCACCCGAATGTCGATATGGAGCCGGTTCTTCGCCGTCTTCGGTTCGGAGACCTTGAGGATGGAGAGGCGAGGGCCGACGCCGTCGGGATCGCAGAGCCATGCCCCGTCATCCTCGGAGTCGTCCTCCGGCAGGTCAAACTGCGCGAGCCACTCCTCGCGGGTCTTGAAGGGAGCAGGCGGCGGCTCATCGATATAGCCCAGTGCCGTCTTCCAGAAATCGGCGAGGAGTTGCGCGTTCGCGCAGTCGAGGGTCAGATCGATTTTGGCTGCCATGACAGGACCGTACTGCACACCTCTGACAGCTACCGCCGTCACCAGTACTCGTGATCACCCGGAGAACATTGACCGACCGTCGTGGACATGTAGTCTATGAATCGTCGCAGTTCAGAGCCGGTTCACGAGCTCCTGCGGTCGGTAGACTGGACGACATCACCCGACTGCGCATGCACCGGGCCGATGACCAGGACACCCTCGATCTGATCCGGGCCGTCATGAGCATGCACGTCACCCTCGTCCTGGTCGGCGTCGACATCCCCGCCTCCGGCCTGCTGCGTGAAGGCCGTTCCGATCCTGCGACCGGGCAGTGGATCTTTCCCGCCGGGTGTCGGCCGCGTGTTCACGGCCTGGAGGCGACCCAGACCCAGCGGCGTTTCGACCTCGTCACCCTCGACCGCTTCCGTTACGACACCGAAGAGCAGATCTCTGCCTGGATGACCCATCTGACCGGGCTCGAGCAGCAGTTGAGATTGCTCAAAGCTCCCGACGGCATGCTCACCGAAGGACGCATGCCCGAGTACCTCTTCGAACGCACCCAGGGTGTGGTCGGGCTGCTCGAGCGGATACTCGAGGACGGCTGCCAGGAGGCCATCGCCTCCGGCGAGGAACAGCTGACCGAGACCCTTCTCGACGGCATCGCCATCGATCCGGCCCAGGACCCGTCGCGAGACGCAGAAGCCGGCGAAGTGCCCTCGGTCCCACAGCTCTCGGCCAGGGACAAGACGAGCGTCCGTTCCGGCCGCCGGAGCCGGAACACGGTCTTCGACGACCACGGCCCCGCGGCTAGCGCCGGCGGGTGATCCGCATGATCACCTTGCCTCGCAGCCTCGACCCGCTCCCGGACGAGGACCTCAACGGCTGCCTGCTGCGGCTCGCCTGCCGGATCGCACCCCCAAGGACCTCGCCCGCATGGCCGGGTGGCCGGCCCTGGCCCGTTCACTGGGCTCGGGCCATCTCCTTGACCTGCCCCGCACACACGCCCAGTCACTGGCACGCCTGGCCCGGCTGACCGAGCACGAGGTCATGGCCATGACCCTCGCCCCGATGCGGGAAACCTTCCCGCCCATCACGACCTCCCTGGCCTCACCGGACCGCCGACTGCGCACCGATTCCTGGGTCACCGTGGGCGAGACCCGCTACTGCCCCTCCTGCCTCGCCGGAGACGGCAGCGAAATCCAGAACCGGTACGGCGGCCCCTGGAAAGTGCAGTGGCACCTGCCGGTGCTGTTCGCCTGCCCGCAGCACCGGCAATTCCTTCGGCATACCTGTCCCGCCTGCGGGCAGCCCTCAGACCCCCTCCTCACCGCGGCCCGCCCCACCACGGCAGACACCCTGCTCGCCTTCCGGCCCACCCAGTGCTGCCGCACCGTCTCCCTCAACGGCCCGCCCTGCGGCCACCACCTGGAGCAGGATGGAGATCCGCTTCCCCCACCCGCCCCGGCGCTCGTCGACCTCCAGACCCGGCTCCAGGCCCTGCTCCGTTCAACCGACGCCCAGCACGCGCAGCAGTCCTTCGCCGACCTGAGAATGCTTGTTCCCCTGCTCTACTTCTCCTGGCCCCGCTCCAAGAGGTTCTTGCGCGCCGAACTCCACGACGCGGCAGCAGCCTTCCTTGAAACCTGCTGGTGGTGGACGCCGTCCGTGCAGTACGCCACTGTCCGCTACGACGCGATTGATCTCCTCCCACAGGACGCACAGGCCTGCGCCGCCTTCGTGGACGCGGCCGACCGGCTCCTCAAGTCCGAGGACCTGTCAGGACACCTCGCTGAACTCCGCGCCGCCGCTTTCGACGACACGAGCGACTCGACGAACTGGGCCCGCGCTTATCGAAAACGCCGCGCGTTGCTCTCGCCCCGCCTGCGCTCGGCTGCCGATCCCGTCATCCACCCTCCCCCGCGGCGTCCCGCCTCCCGCCGGAGGCGGGAGAGGGAGCCCCTGACGGGCATCGGCTCCGTCTCATACGCCCTGCACCACATCCCGGCTTCCCTCCGGGATGAGTGGGTCACGGACGAGTTCCGGCGGCTGACAGCTCCCCGGATCAGCCTTCGTCTTCTCCGGCGCACCGCAGCGGCCATGCTCGTCCAGCGGTCGGCCAGCTGCAGTCTCCTGGAGGCCGCGCACTGGCTGGGCATCCGGCCACGAGCCATCGAGATCACCGCAGCAGACGACCTTCCCCGGTGGCAGCACGGTCACCCGCAGCGAGCCCGTGCTCTCACCGCCGCCGTCGATCAATTGGTACGGCGTGTTGACGCGGACGAAGAACGGATCGACTACCGGACCCGCCGTGAAGAACTCCGGGACTGGTCAATCCCCGTTGCATCCTGGGAAATGATCATCTCCCAGCTGCCGCCATGCCGGGGAGCCCCAGACCTGGGGGGACCTCAAGCGCGCGACCGCCTCGGTCTTCGTCTGGACGATTGCCACTCACGGTGACGTCCTGCTGGCCCCTCGCCCACTGGAAGCCGCTCTCGGCAGGCCGAGACCGACGGGCTGGTCGAACCAGCACACGCAGTACTGGCACCGCCTTGCACACTCCCAGCACCACCAGCACTACGTTGATCTCCGGCAAGCACTCATCGGATACACCGCACAGCTGGCGCAAAAGGTTGGTACCAGACCTCTGGTCACCTCACCCTCCGCTAACTGAGGCGCTCAGAAGCCATTGTGCTACCTCGGGGTTCGTGTCGGGTGCGAAGCCAACTGGGAAACCCAAGGCGGCATCCGCAAGGCATTTCTCAAGCCTGCCTGCTCGTTGATCTGCCAGCGGCGCCTGCGAACCGTGTTGCATCAGGAGTTCAAGGAACAAGTGGGCGTTCAATAGCTGACCAGGACGATGCCGCTGGCGACCACGGCTGCGCAGTACATGCGCTTGAGGCCGAAGGGTTCTTTGAAGACTACGGTGCCGATGATGGTGGCCAGGACCACGCTTGATTCGCGCAGGGATGCGATCCGTGCGGCGTCGCTGAGGGACAGGGCGCAGAGGATCAGGATGTAGGAGAGCAGGGCGTTGATGCCACCGAACAGGCCTGTGCGCCAGTTGTCGCGCAGATAGTGCACGGCCGCGTTTTTACGTCTGGCCAGGGCGAGGGCGGGCATGGGGATGCTCTCGAGGAGGAACAGGTACACGATGTAGCCCACGATGTCGTGGGCGGCGTGGACGCCTGCCGCGTCGGATGAGGTGTAGCCGGCCACGGCCAGGCCGGCGCCGACGGCGTAGAGGATCGGTTTGCGGCCGAGGGCGCCGCTGGTGCCGGTGCGGCCGGCCAGGATCAGGCTGGTGATGCCCAGGGATATCAGCACGGCCCCCGCCCATCCGAGGATGCCGGGCGATTGCTCCATGGTCGCGGTGGAGATGAGGGCGACGGCCAGCGGTGCCACACCCCGGACGAGGGGATACATCTGGCCGAAATCTCCGAGTTGGTAGGCCCTGACCAGGAGAAGGCGGAAGACGGTGTTCAGCACGGTGGAGATGAGCAGGAAGGGCCAGGCCGCGGGGCTGGGTGGTGCGACGAACGGTGCCGCCAGGGCGCACAGGATCAGCGCCGTGCCGTCGACCATGGCCATCGAGGTCAGCCGGTCGGTGCCGGACTTGACGGCCGCGTTCCAGGCGGCGTGCAGCAGTGCGGAGGTGAGGGCGAGCAGGGCGGCAAGGACAGAGGCAGACACAGGTATGACACCGCCGGTTCCGGTGAGCAGCCGCAGACAGCTGCTGGAATTGAATTCCGCGCTATCATAAGTTTATGGAATCCAGTTCTGTCTATGGTGGCCGGCTCGACGCGCACATCCGCTCCCACCTGCCGGCACTGCGAGACGCCGAAGCGCGCGTGGCCCAGGTGGTCCTCCGTCAAGGCGTCGGCCTGCTCGACATGACCATCGCCGAGGTGGCCGCCCTCGCCGACACCGCACCCTCATCCGTGGTGCGCGCATGCCAACGCTTGGGATTCCGAGGATTCCAGCAGCTGAAGCTCGCCGCCGCGCAACAAGCCCGCCCCCAGCCCGGCCAGCCCCGAAACGAGCCTTCCGCCGACCCTGCTGCACACGCCCTGGCCGAGACAGTCCGCGCCGCCCGCGAAGCACTCGACGGACTTTCGACCACTCTCACAGCAGCCCGGCTGAACGAAGCAGCCCAGCTGCTCCACCAGGCAGGCCGGATCCTGCTGGTCGGAACAGGCCTGTCCAGCACGATCGCACTCGATGCCGCCTGCCGGCTACGCGCCCTCGGCCTGACCGTCGACGCCCCCACCGACCCCTACACGGCCCGCCTGGCAGCCAGCCTGCTCCCCCCCGACGCCGCCTGCCTGGCCGTCAGCCACACCGGCGCCACACGCGACACCGTCGACACAGCACGACTGGCCCAACAAGCCGGAGCCCCGGTCATCGCCCTGACCAGCGCAGCCCAATCCCTCCTGGGCGACCTGGCCACCTGCACTCTGGTAGCCGGCGGCCAGGACATCATCCTCGGCCTGGAAAGCGTCGCCAGCCGACTGGCCCACCTCGCCGCCATCGACGCCCTCGTCCTCACCCTCCTCACCATCCGCGGCGCCGACGCAGAACGCGCCCTCTACCTCAACGCACGACTCACCAGCGAACAGCTCTACTGACCGCTCACCAGCAGAACAACCGGCAGACGAGCTCGAGGAATACCTCCTGAATGGCATGTAAGACCGCCAGCAGATGCACATGTGCCCAACCAGTACAGCAACGCGATCACCTGCAACTCACGGTAGAGATGCACAACGGCTTCTCAGCCCCGCCAACTCGGCGGCTCATCCGCCACCTGAAGCGCTCAGCCTCAGCACTGTGACTGAGCGTTTCAGTTGGCCCCTGAGCGTTGTACTTGGCCCGGCTGGGCGTGACGGTTGGCCCGGGCCGTTCGCGGGCGGGGCTGAGCTGGGGCTTTGACAGATCATGTAGGCGCCCGGGCCCTCCGAGCAGTGCCGCTCCGTCGACGTGATCGGCTGCAGCGCCATGGGTTTTCTTGTTAACTCCACAGCGCGGCCGATGAGTTGTGGCTCCCGGCCGGTCCAAGCTCGTGACACCCCAGGAAGGACACCGCCATGTCGGAGCTTCTCGTCGACTTCATCACCTCTCTCGACGGCTACGCATCGGGAGAGGGATGGCCCGGGTTCTGGGGCCTCGAGGGCCCGGAGTACCTCGCATGGCTCGGCGAGCAGCCCGGGGCCACCTACCTGATGGGAGCGAACACCTACCGCCTGATGTCGGGTTTCGCCGCAGGCAAGGTCCCGAATGGCCAAGACGGGTTCAGGCCCGAAGAAGAGGCGTCCGTCGACGAGCTCACGCAAGCGTCCAAGGTGGCGTTCTCCTCCTCACTCGAGGAGCCACTGACGTGGGCCAACTCCACGCTCGTCCGCAACGACGCCGTCGAGGCGGTCCGCGCCATGAAGTCGAGCGGCTCGGGGCTCCTCAGCACGATCGGCAGCCTCAGCCTGTGCCGGTCCCTGCTGCGAGCCGGACTCGTCGACCGCTTCCGGGTCGTGATGTTCCCGGTGATCACCGGGGCCACAGGCAAAGAACGCATCTACGACGGCTATCCGGACGTTGCCCTCGAGACGATCGAGCACCGCACCTTCGACGGCCGCATCCAGCTGGTCGAGTACAAGCCCCGCGTGCTCGAGCACCCGCCGCTCGGCGTCCCTGCCTGACGTCGCCCCGTCCGCCGGTCTGGACGGCAGCGGAGCAAGACCTAATAGGGAGCGAACGGCCAACGTCAGGACGCCCGACCCACCTGGCCCCGAGCCGTCGCAGGTCAGTCCACGTACGCCCTCCCAGGCCGCAGTCTCCGCAAGGATCCACCTTCCGGATACGGATGCGCCGCTGGACGCTTCCCTGGGCAGAGCCTCGCGAGCTGAGCGCTCTACATGGCCGATGGGGCCAGCTGAAGCGCTCAGTCACAGGCACCGTGACTGAGCGCTCGACCTGGCACATGGACGCTTCACGTGGCCCGTTGTGCTCATCGAGGCGACGCTGTGCCGCAGGTGCCGCGGTGCCGTCACGCCCTGCCTTCGACACGCTGCTGCAGGCTGCGGTACATCACTCCCGCCACGCACGCCACGACGGGTATGACCACAGCGGGCACGACCGGCCAGGGGATCCCGGTCCACACGGCCAGGAGCCCCACCCCGAAGCAGACGGAGGCGATGGTGATGAGCATCCGCTTGCCGTACGGCTTCCAGGTGAAGGGTTCCAGGGCGCGAGGGCTGACCAGGCGCACTGCGCCGAAGACGAACATCAGCGCCGCGAGGAGCGCGGCCATCAGGCCGAAGGCGGCGTTCATCTGGAGCTCGTCGCGGGGCGCGGCGGAGGTGTTCTGCCGGACGCCGTCCTTGCTGAGCACCACGATCATGCGGCGCCAGACGGTGCCGGTGACCTGGTCGCCCGGCTCCAGCTTCTTCAGAAGCGGCCCCGGGTCGCCGAAGTCCACGACCCCCTGCCAGGAAGCCCCGTCCCCCAGGGTTGCCTTGTAGGTGGCATTCTTCCCACCCTCCTTGATCACCGTCTTCTCGACGGTGTACTGCCAGGTGCTCAGGCAGTCCTTCTCCGCCCGGACCTGCTCGGCCGCATGGGCGGGGCACGGCTCGGCGGCCCGGTAGTCCCGGTAGAGCTCCCGGTCAGAGGGCAGCCACGCGGTAAACGCGAGATAGCCGAGCACCGCCGCGACCAGGGACAGCACGATCAGCAGGGCGCCCAGGGACCGGGTCCATCCTGGCGACAGCCGACCTGCGCCGCGCCTCTTCGGCCTCTTGCCCGCACTGCCCACCGTATCCCTCACTCGCTGTCCTGACATCGCACACCCCTTCCGCCCCATCTTCCACTCGCCGGGAACAAGAGTGCGACGAGGGGTCCGCGTAGGCTTTTGGCCCCCTTCCTGCACACTGCCTTGGAGAAGTGCCACCAGCCGGCGCCCCGGCGGCACCAGGGTGCGGCGAGTGACCGACCACCTGACTTCGCCGGCAGGTGCTGGGTCAGGCGGCATGTCCGTGTCGCGGGTCATCGTTGTCCACCTGCTTGACCGGGGGGACGAGCCCGTCCACGAGGTCCTCAAGCGTGCCGTTGCCCCGGGTGACAGCCCGGTATCCGGCGTCGATGTCGAGGAGGAGCCGACGCGCGGCCAAGCGGTAGGCGTCGGCGTTGGACTCGCGGGCGGCGAGCCAGGGCAGTTGGCGGGTGTGCTGTGCGGCGGCGAGGAGTTCGGTCGTCAGCGGTCCCACGTCGGGAAGGCACGCGGCGATGTCCTGGCACGCGTACGAGCCGACGGAAGCAGGTGCGGGCTCGGGGACAGTGGGTCGCCTGCGAGCGGACAGAGCGCGCGTCACCGTGCGGAGCAGCGTCATGGTGGCCTCTTCTGCCGGGGGTTCGGGGATGCTGCTACCTTTCGTCGCTGATCTCACCGGCCCGCTTACCGCGAGTTGGCTGGCGGATATCGACGGATTCACGATCGCGGTCGGCCTTACCACCTGCGTCCCGGGAGCCCGGACGGCATGGCCGGCGGCTTACCAGGGCGGGCGCCGTGGTGGGCAACTGATGGTCGTTGTGTGCTTGTGGCCCTGGTCAGGAGGGGTGGTAAGGGGCCGGGTAAGGGCTGCGGCGAAGGCTGGCGACATCCCCTTTCGCTCGCGAACCCTGGAGTCCGCATGCCTTCCGTTCTTCCTCGCCGCTCGCCTCGCGGGCCTGAAGGCCCACCGTCCGCCCCGGCTGTGCCGACGGTCCGTCCGGTGCGTTCGCGCCAACTGCGCTTTGTCCGTGCGGCCGTGTGGGGCGCGCTGCTCTGCGGGCCGCTGGCTCTCGTCGCCGCCGTGGCCGTGCCGCGCACGGCCTCCCGCGCGCCGGCAGCGCCGGCCGTCTCGCCGTCGGCGCGGCCGGCCGAGACGGAGTCGCCCGGCGGCTACGCGGAGCTCTTCCTCTCCCTGTGGCTGCGCGCCGACGCCCGGCAGGGCGACAGCGCGACGGTCAAGCTCCTACGGGAGATGGCTCCTGAGGTGGGGCTGCCGTCGTGGGGTCAGGAGCCGCCGGTGGTCGATCGGCTCGTGGCGGTACGGCGCCAGCCCGAAGGTGGCCCTGCATGGCTGGTGACGGTCGCTGCGCAGCTGCACACCGGCAACGAGGCTGTCTCGGTGCGGTACTTCGCCGTCCCGGTCCTCGTCTCCGGTGACGGGCCCGTCCAGCAGGTCGTGGTCCCGCGGGCGCCGGCCGAGGTCGGTGCGCCGTCCGGTGAGAAGGTGCCGGCGTCGGCGTATCCGGAGGACGTTCCGGTGAACTCGGCGCTGGCGCAGACCGTTGGTGACTTCCTCACCGCGTATCTGGGTGGCGGGCCGGGGGTGTCCGATCGGTTTCTGGCTCTGGGGGTGCGGTTGCCCGCGGTCAGCCCGGCAGCGTTCAAGGACGTGGTTGTCGAGCGGGTGACGGCCGCCGCGAGTGCGGGTGAGGGTGCGGTCGGGCGCGACGGGGCGGTGGCGCGCGTTCTGGTGCAGGTGACGGCTCGTGATGGTGCGGGGCGGCAGTGGCCGCTGGCGTACGCGCTGCGGCTGCTCGCCCGGGCAGGGCGGTGGGAGGTCGCCGGCTTCGACTCCCCGCCGGACAACAACAGCAGCAGCGGTTCCGTCACGGGTGCCTCGGCCCCGGGTCGCGGGCACGTGCTCGTGTTGGGCGCGGGGGCGGAACGATGAGCGCGACGGTGGTGTTGGCGGGGGCGTTTCAGGACATCGGCGACCACTTGTTCGGCGTGGGGACGGGCTGGTCGGAGAAGGCGCTCAAGCTCGCCCTGATCGTGATCGTGGTCGTCAAGGTCAGTCAGAAATTCTCCATGAAGGCGGGGATCAGCGCTCTGTTGGGGCTGGTGGTCTGCCTGGGCATCTACGGCTCACGCACCGAGTTGGGCAACGCCTTCAAGGACGAAGTCCTCAACCATGGTGCCGCGCCGACCGGGGTGTCGGTGACGGAGCTCGGTCGCAGTTCCGCTGCGGTTCTTCGTCCCTCGGACGGGGGTGGTGCGGCATGAGCGCGGCGTCAAGTGGTCGTGTGGGCCGTAGCTATACGCAGGCGCGGCGGTTTCCGTGGGTGCTCGGTCGTATCGGTGACTGGACGTTGCCGGTGGGGCCGTATACGCCGGCGCAGTTGGTCGTGGGGGTCGGCGGGGCCTACGTCTTGATCAAGACGTTCGCGTGGTGGTCGTTTCTGGGGCCGGTACCGGTGGTGATCTGGGGGACGGCGATCTGGGCGGTGCGCGGTGCGCGCATCGGGGGCCGGACGCCGGGGAACGCGGCGTGGGGTTTGGTGGAGTTCGTTTTTCAGCCGTCAGGCGGCAGGATCCACGGTCGTGCGGTGCGGTTGCCTCGTTGCCACATTCTGCACGGGGGCGTGACGGTCGGCGCCGGCGCCCGGAGTACTGTGAGCGATCGGCCTGCCGGTGCAGGAATATCCCCTGCACGGTCTGCTGCCCCCGGCCGTCGGCGGGGCCGGTCGCCGCAGGCGAAGGTGCACCGGGCTCCGGCGCCGGAGGTTCAACCGGGGCCGGCGCCGACGGCGTTGCAGGCTCTGCTGCGGCGTGACGGGGAGCGGGGGCTGTGATGCGTGTGGCGATTCGGCACATCTCCGGTCACCTCGTCTGGTCGACGGCAGCGGTGGTGTGGGCGTTCTGGCGGGTGGAGCCGGTTGGCGACCGGTACATGGGGGCGCGCGAGCGGGACGAGGCGATCGACCGGATCACCTCCCTGGTAAGGGCGTTGCCGTCGGCTGCGCGGGTGTACGGCCTGTGCGCGCAGCGGGATGCGGGTGAAGTCGTGCTGCAGATGCTGGAGTCGGTGGACGTGGGTGCGTCGCCGTTCTGGGGCGAGGTGGCGCAGGCCCAGCTGGAGCTGCTGTCGGACTTGGAGATGCGGCAGCGCACGGTGTGGTTGGCGGTGCCGTTGTCGCCGTCGGGGGTGCGTGCTGATCTGTCGGCGGCGTTGAGTTCGGCGTGGGCGGAGTGGCTGTCGGCGTTGGGCCTGGTGCCGGCCCCGGTGGCAGCGGAGGAGGTGGAGGAGTACCGGCGGCGGGCGGAGCAGGTGGCCGCCGAGCTGGGCAGTGCCGTGGTGCTGCGGCCGGCGCGGGCGACGGAGATCGTGTGGATCCACCAGCACGCGGTGCACCGGGGCCTGGACGAGCCGCTGCTGGTGGAAGCCACGACCGACCTCACGGGCGATGACGGCACAGTCATGCACGGCACCCTGCGCTCGCCCTGTTACGCGGACCTGGGACAGGTCCGCGTGCTCGAGGGCGGACAGGGCGGTACCCCCGGCCAGGCAGCAGATGATTCGCGCGGCCGGCCCCGCACACGCCGCCATGGCAGGAGAGGACGCGGACCGTCGGTACTGCGTCGGCGGTGGCTGGAGGTGGAGTGCGCGGCCGGTACCGGGTATCAGGCGCAGCTGGCGGTGGCGCAGGTGCCGCGGGCCGTGGCGGCGTCGCAGGCGGACTGGCTGGCTGAGCTGGAGCATCTGCCGTTTCCGGTGGACTTCGTGTGTGATCTGCGGCTGGTGGCGGCGGAGAAGGTGGCGCAGGAGGTGGCGAAGAAGAAGCGGGAGCTGGTGGATCAGGCGGAGCAGTACGCCGCGCACACGGCGACCGGGTTGCCGGAGGGGATCCGGGATGCGGCCGGTGATCTGGGCGAGTTGGGGGCGCGGGCTGCGCGCTCGCAGGTCGAGGTCGAGGTGCAGTCGGTGACGGTGCTGACGGTGTGGGGCCCGGATGCGCCCACCTGTGATGAGCGGGCGCGGGCCCTGGCGAGCCGGCTGAAGGGGGCCGGCTACCGGCTGGTGCGGCCGGTCGGTGGGCAGGAGAAGCTGTTCGCGCTGTCGCTGCCGGGCAGTGCGACGCCTGCGTCCGGGCGGGAGTTCACCCAGTTCCAGCTGTCGGAGGACTGGGCGATGAACGGGGCCTTCACCGCTACCGGGTTCGGTGACCCGACGGGCCAGATGATCGGCATCTCGCAGGATTCGGGCTCCATCGTGCCGGTCCTGCTGGATGTGGCCAACGCTCCTCAGGCCGATGCGTCAGCGTCCTTCGGGGTGACCGGCGATCTGGGGGCGGGCAAGAGCGTCCTGCTCAAGCTGATCACCTGCGGTGTCGTCGACCGCGGCGGACGGGCGATCATCATCGACCGTACGCCAATGCACGAGTGGGAGCACTTTGCCACGACGGCGGCAGCGGGACGGTGCCAGATCGTCGACGCCGCGCAGGCCGGGGTCTCGATCGACCCGCTGCGGATCTTCCCGCCGGCCGCCGGGGCGCACTACGCCCTCTCGTATCTGACGCTGCAGTTGGGCATCGGGGCGATGACGGCGCAGGGGGCGTTGCTGAACCGGGCCGTGCAGGAGGCCGCCGGCTCGGACGCACCGTCGATGGCCCGGGTCGTGGCGGTGCTGGAGGAGCTCGCGGGCGGCGAGACGGGGCCGCGCGCGCAGGATGCGGCGACCCTGGTGGACCTGCTGCGGATCGTTTCCGAACGGCCGCTGGCGCGCATGGTGTTCGACGAGACGTTGCCCTGCCTCAGCCTGGACGGTGACGGTGCACTGGCGTCGGACTTCGTGGTCATCACCACCGCCGGGCTCACGCTGCCGCCACGGGAGGCGGTGGCCAACCCGGAGTTGCTGCGCACGCAGCCGCTGGAGGCGCTGATCGGGCGGGCGGTGCTGTATCTGATCGCCGCCATGGCCCGGCAAGTCGCCTTCCGCCCGGACCGGTTCACGCTGATCACGGTGGACGAGTGCTACTGGCTCACCTCGTCCGCCGAGGGCCTGGCGCTGGTGCACGAGGTGGTGCACGACGGCCGCAAGCACCGCGCCGGGATCGGCCTGGGCGGGCACGACGTGCTCGAGCTGGGCAACGAGGTCATCCGCGGCCTGCTCGCCTACCGCTTCCTCGCCCGCACCGGCGACCCCGTACTCGCCGCGCGCGGCTTGGAGTATCTGGGGCTGCCCGGCGACGACGAAGAGCTGCTGCGCCAGGTCACCTCGGGCCTGTCCCCCGTCGGAGACCCCGGCCGGGCCGGGGAGATGTTCGGCCGGGACGCCCGCATGCGGGTGGGGCGCTTGCAGGTGCTCGTACCGCCGTTGCCGCGCTTCGCGCACATCTTCACCACCCCGGGCACCGAGCGCACTGACCGCTCCGCGGCGGGACCGCGCGCCTCGGGGGCCGGCGAGCAGACGACAGGAGGGCACCGATGAGGCACCGCGTGCTGGGCCGGGGCGTCGTGCTGGGCGGTGTGCTGGTGCTCTGTCTCCTCCCCAGCGTCTCGGCTCACGCTGCCGACGCCACGAACCCGGCGGACGGGGGCGGGCTGCTGGGCCCTTTCAACGTCACCACCTCCGACGGCGTCCCGCTGAGCCACTATCAGCTGACCGGCGGCGGGCAGAACCCCGTCGACGAGGCGACGAAGTTCCTCATGGGCGGCACGTTCGCGCTGGCGCGCACCCTGGTGGGCGCCGCGTGCTGGCTGGTGGACTGGGTCTATCGCTTCCCCGTCCTGACGAAGCTGACGTCCCCGGCCCAGCACGTCTCCACCGCGTACCAGCAGCACATCCTGGCGGTCATCGGCATCGGCGGCCTGTTCACCGCCTGGGCCTTCACCTTCGGCCTGATCATGGCCATGCGCGGCCGCCCCGGACGCGGCTTCGGAGAAATCCTGCTGACCCTGCTGATCGCGGCCGTCGCCGCCACCGGCATCGTGCGACCGGACGTCCTGCTCGGAGCGCAAGGACCGCTGCAGCAGGCCCAGTCCGCTGCGCTGGAAGCAGCACTGATCACCGCACGCAGCGGCGGACTCGACCACGGCGCCGTGACCGGGCCCTGCGCCCTGGTCACCGGTCCCGCACAGACGGCGTGCGTGCAAGGGCAGCAGGAGCAGAAGGACGGGACGGCGAAGGGAGGCGATCCGTGCGATGTCGTGGCCGGTCCGGCGAAGGACGAATGCCCGGCCGCCCGGCGTGCGCCCGTCGCCGGTGAGATCTCCGCCCCGATCACGCGCACGCTCACCGAGGTCCTGGTCGTCCAGCCCTACCAGCTGCTGCAGTACGGCCAACTCATCGACAAGAACAGCAGCTTGCACAAGACCTACCTCAAGGGCTTGGACAAGGACGGCAAGGAGAAGCGGAAGAGGGACGACCCGTGCGACAGGATCATCGGGCCTGCGGACAACTTCTGCTCTGACGATGCGCACCCGCCCAAGCTGCCGGGCAAGCTCGGCGTGATCGTCAAGCTGCTGCAGGACGACGGCGATGCCGGCAAAGCGGCTGCCGACTTCATGAGCGAGGTCTCCTGGGACCGCGTCTTCGGAGCCGTGCTCCTGCTGATCGCCGCCACCATCGTCTTCGCACTCGTCGTCTCGATGGCCTTGGCCATGATCGGCGTACAGTTCGGGTGCGCCATCACCGCCGCCGTCGGCTGCGTGGCGTTCGCCTGGGCGCTGCTGCCCGGTCCCAACCGTGCGGCGCTGTGGAAGTGGGCCGGATACTTCGGCGCGGCCACGGTCTTGATGTTCGCCGTCGCCGTCTTCATCCCCCTCTTCGGCATCGGCGCGCAGGCATTGCTCGCCGACAGCCACGGCACCGTCCTCGTCGAACGACTCGCCCTGCTCGACGGGTTGGCGCTGTGCGGGCTGGCCCTGCACCGGCGCATGCGGCAGAGCATCTCCGGCCTCGGCCAGCGCTTCGCCCTGCGCATGCGCTACGCCAAGATCGGCGGCAGCCACATGCTCGGCGACCAGGCCGCCGCCACCGGCCTGGCCCTCTCCTCCCTCGGCGTCGACGGACGTGGCATCGCCGGGAGTTCGGCCGGATTGATGCTCGGCTCCGGCGGCGGCTCCTCCGCGCACGCCAAGCTGGCCCTGCGCCGCTCGAAACTCGCCGCCGGCTGGCACGCCCTGACCGAAGGGAACGGACGTCCCGGTCTGCTGGCGGAGGCCGCCGCCGAAGCCCGGCACGGCTGGGCACCGGCGACCGTCGCCGGGCGCGCCGCCCAGCTCGCCTGGATCGGCCCGCCACAGGCACGCGGCAACAGCCGCGGCGGGCAGGGGCAGTCCGGCAATCGGCCGCCGATCGTCATCGACGGCACGACCGGCGAGATCCTCAGCCACCCCGACCAGCACGCCACCCCGATCGGCACCCGCCTGCAGGAACGTCTCAGCACCACCCGGGGCGGCCGCGTGCTGCTGCGCACCGGCAAGGCCGGCTGGCACTCCACGGTCGGCCTGCCGGCCACGTTCACCCGCGTACGGCGCCGGCGGAGCGAGTTCAGCGAACAGGTGGCCCGGCAGCTGCAGCACTACGACCAGGTCGCCGCGGACTGGCACCGCGACACCCGCGAGGGCCTGCGCGACATCTCCCGGCCGGTGCGCCGGGGCTACGAGGAAGTGGCCCGTCCGCTCCGCGACGCGAACCGGATGCGCATCCGCATGCAGCAGTGGCAGGGGCAGCCCCGCTACCGCGGCGGACTCCCGCAGGAATGGTTCGAACGCCACCTGCGCGATACCGAAGGGGACGGCCACGGTGACGGTGCGGGCGAGGGAGGCCGGAAGTGAGGAAGCTCGGCTGTACCACGCTCGTCCTCGGCATGGTCTTCTTCGGCATGCCGCTCGTACTCATCCTCGGTGCGCGCAGCAAGCCTCAGCGCATCGACGTGCAGCACCTGGCGGCCGCCGCCGGGATCCCGCCGCGCATGCTCGCCGCCTACACCTCCGCCGTCGCCCAGACCCCGCGCGAGGCACCCAAGTGCCGCGGTATGCGCTGGGAGATCCTCGCCGGCATCGCCATGATCGAGTCCCAGCACGCGGCCGGGCACACGATCGCCGACAACGGCGACATCACCCCGCACATCATCGGTCCCCGCCTGGACGGCAGCGGCGTCGGCGAGAACTACACCCCCGTCCCCGACACCGACCACGGCCGCTGGGACGGCGACCCCTACGGCGAACACGCCGTCGGTCCCTTCCAGTTCATGCCCGAAACCTGGGACGGCGGCACCGCACGGGACGGCAACGGCGACGGCGTCAAGGACCCGCACAACGCCGACGACGCCGCCCTCGCCGCCGCCGTGTACCTGTGCGGCAACGGCCGCAACCTGGACGACAGCGCCCAGTTGGAGGCCGCCGTCTACTCCTACAACCACTCGCACAGCTACGTCGCCGAGGTCACCTCCTGGATCACCCGCTACACCCAACTCGGCGCCACCGCAGCCACCACCACGCAAGCGACCGGCACCGCCGCCACCGTCCTGCGCGCCGCCCTCGCCCAGCAGGGCGTGCCCTACTCCTGGGGCGGCGGCGGACCGGACGGTCCCGGCTACGGCGGATGCTGCTCCCCCGGCGGCGCCTCCGGCACCTCCATCCGCGGGTTCGACTGCTCGGGCCTGACCCAGTACGCCTTCGCCCAGGCCCACATCACGTTGCCGCGCACCGCCGACGCCCAGGCCGGCGCCGGCCGGCGCATCCCCGCCGAGGCAGGCGTCGGCGCGCTGCAACCGGGAGACCTCGTCTTCTTCGCCTACTCCCCCGGCAGCGACAGCACCATCTACCACGTCGGGATCTACCTCGGCGCAGGCCGCATGATCGACGCCGCCCGGCCGGGCACCACGGTACGCACCGAACCGGTATGGGACCACGGCTTCGCAGGAGGGGCCCGGCCACTGTGAACGCATCGCGCACATCCCGGCCCATGCCGCCAGCCCTGCTGATGGCCCTCGCCGGCATGCTCACCGTGCTGGGGACGCTCCTGCTCATCCACCCATCGGCGCGCACCGCACAAGGCTCGGCGCCCCAGGGCAGCAGCCGGTCGTTCGCCACGAGCACACCGGCCGGCTCCCGAGAGCCGGCCCGGTCCCCGTCGGCCGCTGCCTCCCCGGTGCCGTCCTCCTCGGGGACGAACCGCGCACTCCCCATGGGAGGCAAGTCGCGCATTCCGATTCCCGGTGACGGGCCCGGGGCCGATCAGGCCGTCCAGAACTTGCTGCAGCGATCCACCCCCGCCAACCTCCCGCAACAGCAGGAGCGCGAACTCCTCGACCTGGGCGAACACGTGTGGCGGGCCGACGTCACCGGCCAGGGCCGCGCCCAGTGGCCTGCCTACTTCCCCGACGCCGCTCCCCCGCCCACCCCGTACACCCGCATCCGGCTCCAGGCCGCGATCGCACGCGCCCTCGGCAACGGCCAGGCCGAAGTCCGCCTGGTGTGGGCCGGTACCGGCCCGTCCGGACAGCAGGCCGACGGCCGTACCACCCGTCTGCTCTTCGCCGGAACCGCCCACGGATGGGAGCCCGTTCGATGACCACCAACGCCCGCGGACCCGTCGTCACCCTGTGGAACGCCGCACTCGACACGGCACGAGCAGGCGTCGCGGTGCTCGGTTGGGTCGCCGAGCACGTACTGCTCGTCCTGACGCTCACGGCCGTGCTCCTGGTCGCTGTCGAATACGTGCTCGTCCGTCTCGCGGGGAAGGTTGCTCGTAGCCGGGCTCGGTTCCGGCTCACACCGAGCGGTCGGTTCGACCCGGATGCCGAGCAGATCTGGCGGCAGGCAACCCTGCTGTCCCGGGCGGCACTTGCCACACCGTGGTGGGTGCCCCGGCGGGCCAGGACCGTACGGATCCGCCTGCGCGCGGACGGCACCCGGCCGCTGGACTACCTCCTCGAAGGCCCCATCACCGCCCGGCACCTTCTCGCCTCCAGCCCCTACAAGGCCGTGCAGATCGCCAAGACCGGGCTGCCGAGGGAGAAGACGCGCACCCACACCGTTCGCGTGGAGTTCGTGCTGCGCGGCCACCCGGCCCGGCGGCTGCGCGAGGTCCCGCTCGTCCCCGACCCACTGCAACCCCTGGCCGACGCCGTCGCCACCATCCGAACCGACCTCGGTGACACCGCCGAGATCTGCCTCGACCTCCAACCAGTCCCCCGCTGGCGGCTGTTGCTGCGCCGCCAGGACCTCCTCACCGACGCCCGCACCCAGGCACGGCGCGACGCCGCGGCCACGTGGAAGGACACCCGAGAAGCCGAGGACTCCTGGCGCTACCACCTCAGCCACCTCCTCCGCAGCACCGACCACGGCCGCGACCTGATCGTGCCGCCCCGCCCCCGGCCTCTGGACCGGGCCAAAGCCCTCGGCCGCCTGGCCGAACCCACCGGACTGCTGCGCATCCAGATCCTCGTACGCTGCACCTCCAACGCCACCGGGCGTGCCGAGCAACGGCTGCAGCACATCGCCACCGCGCTGGAGACCTTCACCGGCGGCAACCGCCTCTCCCCCACCGGCCGCCGCATCGGCCCCTTCACCCTGTGGACCGACTCCCGCTTCACCCGCCGCGCCTTCGACCGGCGTTGGACCAGCGGTCAGATCACCGGCCGGCACTCCTCCTGGGCCCGCGCGGACGAGATCGCGGGCCTGCTCAAACCGCCCACCCTGCACTGCCGGCTCCCGCTGCTCGCCCACGAACTGCCGGTCTACGTCCCCGGGGCCACCGGGCTGATGCCGCACGGCTGGTACACCATGCCCGAGGGCACCGATCGACTGATCGCCACGCCACTGGGGGAGACGTTCTTCTCCCTGCGCGTGGGCAAGAGCGGCTTCGGCAAGACCGAACAGGCCATCACCCAAGCCATCGCGCTCGCCCACGCCGGCGAGGGCTTCGCCTTCGTCGACCCCCACGGCGACGCCCTCAAACGCGCCGACGCCTACCTCGCCCACCCCCACATCGCGCACCGCATGTGGTACCTCGACCTCGCCGGAGCACGCGGCGACCGCACGCTGATGGGCACGTGGAACTCTCTCGGACTCGAGCGAGGGCAACGCGCGGAGGAGGTCGTCCGTGCCACTTGCGACGCCTTCGCCACCGTGCTCGGCTGGAACGACTCCAGTGCACCGCGTGCCCTGACCATCTTCGGCAAGGCCGTCGAGGCCCTCGTGACGGTGAACGCCACGGCCGTCGCTCTCGGACGTCCGCACAGCCAGGCCACGCTCTTCCAGATCCCCACCCTGCTCACCGACGCCCTCTGGCGCACCCAGGTCATCATGCGCCTGCCGAAGGAGCAGGCCGTCTGGTGGCTCACGATGTTCCCTCACGTGCCGGCAGACGCCCTGCCGACCGTCCTCAACCCCATCGAGCGCCTGCACGGCAACCGCGTCGCCCGCGCCTTCCTCGGCTCACCTGTCAGCACCTACAACATCCGCCACGCCATGGACGAAGGCCTGATCGTCTGGATCTCCCCCAGCGCCTCCGGTCCCACCGACCGCTTGCTCGTCTCCCTGCTCTTCCAGGACCTCTTCCGCGCCGGCCTCTCCCGCCGTGACCTCCTCGAAAACCGGCGGCGGCACTTCCACGCCTTCGTCGACGAACTGATCTCCATCGACAGCGCCTCCACCAGCGTCCTGGCCAGCATCAGCGAGGAACTCCGCAAATTCGGCATCCGCCTGCACGCCATGACCCAACTCCTCCAGCGCGTCAGCACCGCCACCCGTGACTCGCTCATGCAAAACGCCTCCGTGCTCTCCAGCACCGCCGGCGCCATCGACGCCGTCAGCGTCATCGCCAAGGAATGGGGCGCCGTCGTCGACCCGGTCGAGATCGCCGAACTGCCGCGCTACGAGCACTACATCACCCTGACCGTCGCGGGCCGCCGCCTCGGTCCCCTGCGCATCCGCGGACCCGAACTCAACGAGGTCTTCGCACCATTGGCTCGCCCACGGAATGTCGGTCTCCTGCGCAAGGCCGCGTACAGCAACGTCAGAGCGTCGCCCCTCACAACCCTTCACGCCCGAGCGGCCGGTCACGCAGATGCCGTCGCCTCGTTCCTGCACTCGGGCCCTGCAAGTTACGTAGAAGGCAACGAAGATTCACAAGACCTCGAGGCCATAGACGGGCCGGTGACTCCGCAGATCACCTGAGAGTCTCGTTTTTCACGGATGCAGTTGGGTGTCTCGATAGCCTTCCTGCTCCTCGACGCCAGTGTCAGGAATCATCGCAACGGGTTAAAACGTGTTGCAGAAGGCCGTGAGCAGAGCATTTCCTGGATAGGGCCGGGGTGTTGAAGGCTGAGCCGTTGTGGGTGGAGACGTTCACCGGGCTGCGGATGCGGCAGTTCGGGAGTCTGTTGCGGGTGGTGCGCGAGCGCGGTGGTGACGGGCCGCGGATCGGACGGCCGCGGGCTCTGCCACTGGCGGACCGGGGCCGGCAGACCACTCACACGGGACCAGAGGTCCCGACCGTCACGCCGATCACCTGGGCCTCACAGGTAGCCGGCGCAGCCGAACGGCCCGCAAACCCGGGACCAAAGGTCCCGATCTTCGGCATAATCGCTTGTTCAACCATTTTGTGTACCCATCGCACATGCCAAGGTAAGGATCATCCTCCCCTGGCGTATGCCACCCATTGACACCAAGGGCTTGGTATCTGCCTACGAAAGGCATTTATGAACCACCGCCAGCGCATAGCCAGCGGCATCGTCACCACCATCAGCGCGGCCGCGCTCACCCTCGGGGCCAGCCCAGCCGCCTTCGCCACCGGCACCCCCTCTCCGTGCTCGGAAGTGGCGGATCCACGCTGTTCGGGATCAAGGCGATCAAGACCGCCCGCTTCGACGGCCTGAAGTAATCGCCGTACCTTCCTCAAAGGGATTGCCGTGAACACTCTCGACGCCGACGGCACAAGTCAACGGTCGGGCCCCTGGCACGGGGCAGCGATGCTGGCGTTCGGATACGCCATCTTCTACATGCCGTTGGCCTATTTCATCGACCACCCGATCAGTCTGCACTGGCTGATCTGGCCCGCTCTGGCAGTAGCCAGCGCGACGTTCGTGGCTGACTGGAAGGGCATCGGCGACCGCCCCTGGTTCATCAGGACAATGACACTACTCATCGTCGTAGCCGCGATCACCGGCGCGCTCCTGTCGTGACATAGTGCTGCACCCTGCGAGGACGGCTGCATTGCCGACTGTGCCGGACGCACCTGCGAGGACGCATCCGGCACAGTCGGCTGCCATGAACCAGGCATACGGACAAGCCACCACCCAGTTGAAAGACGGGTTCTGGACAAAGCGCCCCCGCATGGGCGGGACGGACCGAGTCCTCGGCCGCGCCCCGCGTCCGTTCAACGGCTGGGCCGCCCGCAACATCGCCGTTCCCCGCTGAGGCACGGCTCGGAGGCGCGACTCAACTGGAGCCCCCTGGCAGCCTCGTAGTCGGCCTCGGGGAATATGGGTGAAGTCATTGGCGCGCCGCCCTCAACTGCTCCGGTTCAGGTACTGGAGGAATACGGACACATAAGCCCGATCGGCGGCTTGTGAGCAGGGAAATGTCGCCACGGCGGCATCGAGTTCCGATTGATGGAACTTCCGCCAGACAGGATTCCGGGCGGCCAGCGCCGCCAGTTGATTCTGGGGCAGCACTTGGCCGCCACCCCGGATGTCGGCCATCACGGACGTGTATTCCTTGCGCAGGTCCGTGATGAGCGCGAGACGGGATTGTGCCGGATGACCGGCCGCCGTCGCACAGGATCTCCATGTCTCAAGTGCCGATTGGTAACGTCGGTCGTGTTGCACCTCGCCGTCCAGCCGAGCCCACTCGGAGTTCGCCTCCGGGATTCTATATTCCTCTTCGGTCGTACGCTGTGAGCTGTCGACGCAACCGGGAAGGGCCGCATCGTAAGCCTTGAGGGAAGCAGCGGAAAGGGTCTTCAGATAGCTCTTGGCTGCCGTGGCCTCAGGGGCGAAGTGGGGGAACACCGATATTCCGAACCCGTGCTTGCGCGCGTAGTCGAGGCTCGAAAAGTCTGATGCGTCCTCGACATCGACCACGCTGTGCGGGTTCTTGGGCAGGTACTGGAAGCCGTGCGACTTCATGCACGTAGAGGTCAGGGCCTCCGTGCGAGCGGCAACCTCGAGGTCGAATTTCGTCGACTCCGACTGGCCGGAAGCACCTGCCAGGATCAGCACGAAACGGCGAGTGCCGGCCGTCGCCCCAGCCGTCCGGCCGTCGCCGGACGGGAAATACGCGAACCCCGCCGCAACCATCGCGGCAATGATCACGGCCAGCGCGACCGCAAGGAGCTTGTATCTGCCCAGCATCACCCGGGCCTCCTCCTCTGACCGGGTGTGCCCTGGTGCACCCCGAACTCGACGCACCAGGGCTCCTGTTGCCTGCTCAGGTACCTGTCACCAGTTGCTCAGGTCGACACCCACCTGGTCGAAACCCCGGTTGTAGGTACCGTTGCTGGTGCAGTCGTAGTGCGAGGCGTTCGTACCGTGGCGCGCGACGATCGAGGACTCGTACCAGTTTCCTCCGCCGTTGCCCCGGAGACAGTGGGCCATGTCCTTGCCGCCGTCCTGCCCGGATACCCAGACGAGCGACTGCTGGTACCGCTGGTAACGGCTGTCCCAATTGTTCGCCACGAACTGGTAGTTGCCGGTTCTGCCGTAGTCGTTGTACGAACCGGCTTGCGTGACGTTGCCGGTCTTTATTTGCGTCTGCGCCTCAGCGGTGCCGGTGGTGAGGCCGATCGTGGCGCAGCAGCCTGCGATTGCCAGTGCGCCGAAGGTCTTCCAGGTGCGAGGCATGGTTGATGCGTGCTCCTTCTGCCGTCTTGCCGGTCGGAAGTGGTGTAGTAGTGCGTGTGGACTGTGCGGCCGCGAGCGCAGCAGAGTTCACCGGCCGGGCCACCCTGCGACGGGCTTCATGGGGGCAACCGGTGCCCCCATGAACCGCGGAGGCTGCCCCTGCTCCCGGGGTATCGGCCCGGATGCTGCCGAGGTACCGGGCGAAGGCACCCTCCGCCCCCGTTGCCTGCCCGCGCGTCTTCGGTGAGCCGTGCTGCAGAGATGCTATGGACACAGGTCCGCCGGCCGTCCTAGATTCGTCCTAGTACGAGGTCAGCCAGGGGATCGGCGCCAATCGTCACGCACCCAGGGGGAGCATGAGATTCGGCTTACTGGGGCCGTTGCACGCCCAGATCGCCGGACACGCGGTCCCGTTGAACGGGCCGCGGCAGGCCAAGATGCTCGCAGCACTTCTGATCGACGCCAACACCATCGTCCCCATGGAACGGCTCGTCGCCGTGATGTGGGACACGAACGCGCCCACCACTGCGGTCCGCCAGGTCCAGGACGCGGTCTCCGGGCTGCGCCGCAACCTCGTCGCCCGCGGAGCACCCGGCTCCTTGCTCAGCACGCGGCGCGGCGGCTACGAGATCCGCCTGGCTCAAGACCAGCTCGACCTGTTGGAGTTCGACCACGAGCGACACCTCTCCGAACAGTGCACGGCCCCGTTCGAGACAGCAGTCGCGCTGCGGCGGGCGCTCGCTTGCTGGCGCGGGAACGCCCTGGTCGACGTTCCCAGCCAAGCCCTGGAGATCGATGCGGCACGGCTGAACGAGAGACGCGCGGCCACGCACAAACAGTGCCTGGCCATCGAACTCGGCCTGGGGCGTCATCGAGAGGTCATCGATGAACTGACCGCTCTGCTCGGCGAGCACCCCTACGACGAGCAGGTCGCCGAACACCTGATGGTCGCCCTCTACCGGTGCCGAAGACAAGGCGAGGCACTGCAGGTGTACGAGCGGCTGCGCCGGACACTGGCCGGCGAACTCGGCGTCGACCCCACCCCGCCACTGCAGGTGCTGCACCAGCGCATCCTGACCGCAGATCCCACCCTGGCGGCAACGATCCCGGCACACGGCCCCTCGGCCACGCCACCGGAGAGCTCTCCCCCGGCGACCCCCGGGCCGGCCATGTCGATGCCAGTGCGTCAACTCCCCCTCGACGTACCCGACTTCGTGGGCCGGGACGAAACACTGGCCGAGATCGCCGGGCTGCTCGACGGGTCGGCGCCGAACCGTGCCCCGGTGGCCGTCGTCGTGGGCGGTCCCGGTGTGGGCAAGTCCTGCCTGGTGACGCACGCTGCGCGGCTGGCGAGCGCCAACTTCCCCGACGGCCAGCTCTACCTCAACCTCGCGGCAACATCGGACGAGCCACGGGACCCGGGGCTGATGCTGGCCGAAGCACTGCGGGCGCTCTCGATCGCCGGCAGCGCGATCCCGAACGGCCTGTCCGAGCGAGCCGCGCTCTACCGGTCGTTGCTGGTGGACCGTCACATGCTGGTGGTGCTGGACGATGCCGGCCACGCCGATCAGGTCCTGCCGTTGCTGCCCGGCGCCGAGGGCTGTGCCGTGTTGATCACCAGCCGCACGCTGCTGACGCAGCTTCCCGGCGCCCGGCACATCGACCTGGACGTGCTGAGCCCGGCAGAAGCGCGGGAGTTGTTCACCGGAATCGTCGGCTGGCGGCGGGTCGAGCGGGAACCGGGCGAGGCTGACGCGATCCTCGACTGCTGCGGCAATCTGCCGCTGGCTATCCGGATCGCCAGCGGCAAGCTCACGGGCCGCCCGGCCTGGTCGCTGCGAGTACTGCGGGAACGGATCGAGGACGAGTCCCGGCGGCTGGCCGAGCTGAGAATCGGGGATCTCAGCGTGCGAGCCAGCGTCGAACTGAGCTTGCGGCTGCTGCCGACCGACGCGGTGCGCGCGTTGAGCCTGCTGGGTCTGCTCGGTCCCTACACCCTGCCCGGCTGGGTGGTCGGACCGCTGCTGGACCGCTCGGACGGGGAAGACGTGCTGGACACCCTCGTCGACGCCAGCCTGGTGCGGCTGACCGCCACCGACGCCATCGGCCAGCCGCGTTACCGACTGCACGACCTGATCAGGACCTGCGCCGTGGAGACCGCCGCCCCGCTGCCCACGGAGGACAAGCAGGACGCGATCATCCGGGTGCTGTCCGTCTGGCTCGAGCTGATCGGACGCGGCACCGATCGGCTGCCGGCAGCCGGGCTGCTGGCCGCCGCGCCCGGTACGGCACCGCGCCGGTCGCTGCCCGATGCGGTCGTGGACCGGTTGATGGCCGACCCGGCCGGCTGGTTCGACGCGGAACGCGACAACCTGCTCGGCGCGGTGAAACTGGCCGTGGACTGGGGCCTGGACGAGTTGGCCTGGGAGCTGGCGGCCGGCGCGGCGACCTACTACGACCACCGGTGTCTCTATCAGGACTGGCAGCACGGGCACCGGCTCGCGTTGGACGCCGCCGAGGCCGCCGGCAACGCGCGCGGCGCATCGGTACTGCTACGCGGCCTTGGCCAGCTGCACATCTACCAGGACGAGTTCGACCGGGCCACCCGGGCCCTTGAGTCCTCCCTCGGGCTGTGCCAGGACGGCGGGGACAAACGCGGCGAGGCACTGTCGGTTGCCATGCTGGGTACGGTCAGCCGGGTACAGGGCCGTGACGACGAAGCCCTCGAACGCGTCGAGCACGCGCTGACCATCGCGGTCGGTGAGGGCGACCGGCACATCGAAGCGCAACTGTCCTGCTCCATGGCCGTGATGAAGCTCATGCAGGGCAGACTCGACGAGGCGGAGTCATGGTTCGACGGGGCCTTGAGCCAGGCCAGGGCACTGGGCGACGGGCATCGCGTGGCCGTGGTCCTGCGGCGGTTCAGCCGGCTGCACGATCGACGTGGCGATCCGGACGAGGCGCTGCGCTGCCTGGGGCAGGCACTGGCCACGTTCGAGAAACTGGCCGACGAGCGGTGCGCCGCGTACACACTGCTGGAAGTCGGCCGCGTATACGCCGGTCAAAACGACCGGGACCGGGCGAGCCCGGCGTTGGAACGCGCGGCGGGCCTGTTCCACCGGCACGGCGACCGTCAGGACGAAGCCGCCTGCTGGCAACTGATCGGTGACCTGGACGCCGTCGCCGGCGTCCACGACCTGGCGCACCAGCACCGCGAGCGGGCGCGGCGGCTGTGGAAGACGATCGGCGACATCAACCAGACGAAAGCTCCGGCGCGACCATCGTCGCCGTGAGGCGTTCATGCCCGTGATCAGAGATGTCTGTCCGATCAGGGGCGTACTCGGGCGATGCTCCCCCAGCTACCGCTGGGGGGTGCCCCCAGCGGTACTCGGGCGATGCTCCCCCAGCTACCGCTGGGGGGTGCCCCCAGCACCAGACGCCGCGGGGCCCGCACTGACCACGTCGGCCGATCCCGTCCGAGTGCAGTTATTGCCGGCCCTCGAAGGCCGCTGTGGTCAGGAGCGCCGCACAGCACGGCACGGGCCCGAAGGACAGGCACCAACGGTCCCTGTCCCGCGGCTGGACTGAGGGCACCCGAAGGCGCTCCCGGACCACGTCTGCGGCGACAAGGCATCCCGACAGTGTCGGGCCCCCGACTCCTTCATGGGCATGCCGGGCAGGCGTCTGCTCCCGGCATGCGCGGGCAGGGAAGGAATTCCAGGAAGTCGGAGGTTCCCTGCCCGTTGGGGAACGTCATGGTCTCCAGGCGGGTGAGATGCCATCGGTACTGCCGGGCGATCGCGTGCAGCCGGGCGGGGTCGCCGGCGTCGGCGAAGCCGAGCATCAGGCGTCCGTGCGGCGTCAAGTGCTGCCGCGCCTGGGCGAGGTAGGCTCCGTGCGCGGTGTACCCGGGATCGGAGACGGCACGTCCCAGACCCTCCGTCTCCGGCCAGGCCCGTTCGGTGAACCGGGCACCGGAGTTCCAGAAGATCAGGTCGTAGCGGTCGGCCCCGACCGGTTCGTACATGTCACCGCAGCCGGTGCCGACGATGTCCCGTACGCCGTGCCGCTCCGCGTTGAGCACGGTATTGGCCACGGCCTGGGGGCAGAGGTCGGTCGCAGTGACGCGGCCGCAGCCGTTCAGAGCGGCGGTCACAGCGATGACACCTGCGCCGGAGCCGATCTCCAGGAAGGACCCGCCGACGGGAAAGGGAACGGCGCGGGCGAAGAACTCCGCCGTGCCGGTGAACATCGGGGCAAAGACGCCGGGCAGCAGGTCCCAGGTCCGGCCGGCCATGGTGAACAACTGGGGTTCGGTGATGGCCCTATGAGGCTGCAGCCTCCGGCGCACCAGGCTTCGTTCGTCCATGAGACCCTCCGCCTCCGTGGAAGTCCTGCACCCGGCCTGCCCCGCGCCTTACGACGCAGCGCCGGCGTAGGCCGCCAACCTGCCCAGTACCGGAGGCGGGAAACACCTGCCCAGCCGGTCCGCACTCACGCGCGGGCCGGTGGACGCCGTGGTACGCGCGGGTTATGCGATTGCGGAGTTGGCCTCGTACCGGTCCCTCGTGGACACGGGGCGGGAGAGTCGGGTCTTGGCCCGGCCAGGCCCTGCGCAGTAGACGATGTCGGATCCTCCGTAGCTGAAGAAGCCCAGTTCTTCACCCCTGCCGATGCGTTGGCCCTGAGGGGCGGTGGCGGTGACAGAGGAGATCCAGGGCGTTTCGTCTGGATCACTGGCGGCACCACCACGAGGCCCAGCGGGAGCTGACGCCCTGTTGACGAACTCGACCCTGGGAAACTAGTTTCCTCTCAGGAAAATGATTCCACTGGAGCAATCAGCATCCCGAGGAGGTACCCATGCACTCAACGTCATCGCCGTCCGGACCCAAGGGCCCGCGCCCTTCGGCAGACGAAGCAACCCGCGCACTGGAGGACATCAGCCGGCACCGGGGCCAAGTGCACAGCTCGGCCACCAACTCCCGGTGGGTGTATGTGCTGTTCGGCATCGTGTTCTTCGCGCTCTTCGCAGCCCCCGACTTCCTCGGGGCGGCGGCCGACTGGTCCTCGGCGGCTTTCGGGGCGCTCGCAGTCGGCTATGTCGCACTGCTCAACACCCGCAGCGGCTCGGCTCTGCTGGGGCAGCCCGTCCGCCCGCGCAGGCAGGGGATCTCGGGGCGCTTCCGCAGTTACGCGCTGCTCACACTGCTCGCCGTAGTCCTTGTCGGCTTCGCCGTCCAGCTGCTCCAACCGGACTGGCACCTCGGCGTGCCGTACTGGCGGACCTCGGTGGGCGCGGTGAGCGGCGCCGCCCTGGCCCTCTTCGGGCCGCGCTGCCAGCGGGCGCTGCTCTCGGTCGCCGTGCGCGGCAGCGGCCGCGTGGGGAAGAGCGCCGTCGATGGCCCGCGCTGACTTCGACCCCGTACTCCTCGACCCCACCCGGCTGACGATCGTGTCCCTGCTCGCGGGCGCGCAGTGGGCCGAGTTCGGCTGGGTGAGGGAGTCGGCGGGTCTCTCCCCCTCCGCCCTGTCCAAACAGCTCAGTACGCTGGAGTCGCACGGTTACGTCGAGGTGCGCAAGGGCTACGTCGGCAAGCGCCCCCGCACCTGGGTGAACCTCAGCGACGGCGGGCGGACCGCACTGGAGGAGCACGCGGCGGCTCTGCAGCGGATCGTCGAGGAGTCGCGGCGTACGGCAAGCGGGGACGACGACCAGGGTCGGTTGTGAAAGTGCTGGTCACAGCCACTCGTTGAGGACTGCGACCAGCACGGTCGCCTCGCCGCGGACCGCGAGCTTGATGCCCCTATGGATGTCAACCGGCAGGAGCTGGTGCCGGTTGACATCCATAGGGGCATCAAGCGGGCCTACGTCTTCCACGGCACCGTCACCGTCGCCTCGATCCGGCTCTGGCTTCGCCGTTGACGCGCGTTCGACCGGCTGGTTTCGCTGGCCGGGTCGTGTCCCACGTCGTGGTGTAGGGGATCAAGACGTCGAAATCCGCAGGTCGGGACGGTGGCTGTGCCCGGCCGGGTGTTCAACTCGCCTCAACAGAGTCCCTCGTGGGCTGCTGCCTCTCCGGAGATCTTCAGAGGCCTCGTACCGGACGCGAGCGGATTCACGCGCTGAACACGGTGAAAGAGGTGTCCGGCGACGTCAGCGGATCGGCTGCGGAGCAGCGCTCAGGCGCAGGCAGCGCGGCTGCCAGTTCAGGCTCCAGGACCAGCGGATGGCGTCGCGCGTGTTCGGGCCGTAGACGCCGTCGGCCGTCACGCCGGACATCTGCTGCGCCCGCTTGAGGGCCTTCGTGGTGGCGGGACCGAAGTCGCCGTCCTCGGCCAGGCGGGTGACTCCGTCGAAGTAGCACCCGTTCAGGGTCTGCTGGAGTGCGCGGACGCTCTCGCCGCGGTTACCCGCCTGGAGCGTGCAGAAGTTGCTCTGCGCCGCGTCGAGCGGCACCACGGTCACGTAACCAGCGGCGTCGGTGTACCCGCCGAAGCTGGAACAGACCGGCATCGCCGCGGATGCCGGAGCGGCACCGGTGGCGACCGCGCTGAGCGAGATCGTGGCGATGGCGGCAAGGCCTGCGAGTGTGCGCTTCATTACTGGGCTCCCCCTGAGAGGCGTATGCGGGACATGTCGCCGGAGGGCGACGACCGAAAGCTAACAACGCATTCCCGGTCGCCGGCGGCCTCTCCCGCCCCGTCCCTGGCGTCCCACTCGTCCCATCGAACCCCGGGATGCTCCGGGACAGCCGCCGGACGGCCCGTCCCACGCCCTCGGGGCTTGCTTCTCGCCGCGTCCCAGGGACGATCCGGATTCCCGCGCGCGACATCGCGACCATGGCGAACAGCGGGAGGAGGCTGTCCCGAACGTTGCCAGGAGGGTCGTGTCCCACGTCGTGGTGTAAGGGATCAAGCGTTTCGCGTTCCGGTACACCACGACGTGGGACACGACCTTCATGGCCTTGGCCTATAGCCAGCGGTCGTACCAGGCGCGGATTCGCCGGAGGGCGTCGAGTTGGTGGGCGCGCTCGTCGAGCCCATGGCCCTCGCGGGGATAGACGACAAGCTCGTGTTCGACTCCGAAGTGGCGCAGGGCACGGTGGAAGTGGATCGCCTGGCCGAGCGGGACGTTGGTGTCTTCTTCGCCGTGCAGGATCAGCACCGGGGTGCGGATCCTGGAGGCGTAGGAGATGGGACTGTTCCGGTCGTGGACGTGTGGTCCTGGGCCTTCCCATCCGGTGCTGCCGCCGAGCGTCGCGTCGAGGAGTCCCCAGTCGCCGGTCCCGGCCTGCATGCCCCAGTCGCTGATGCCCGCGCCCATGATGGCGGCTTTGAACCGGTCCGTGTGGCCGATGGCCCAGGCCGCCATGAAGCCTCCGTGGCTCCATCCGGAGATTCCCAGCCGTTCGGGGTCGGCGACTCCCCGTTCGACCAGGAGGTCGATTCCGCTGAGGATGTCGGTCCACTCGTCGCCGCCGACCGCGCCCGCGACCTTGGTGGCGAACTCGTGGCCGTGCCCCGAGCCGCCTCGGGGGTTGGGCAGGAAGACCGCGTACCCGGCGGTCGCAAGCCATTGGCCGCAGTCGACCGCGTTGAGTGCGAACTCGTCGGCATAGCGGAAGTAAGGGCCACCGTGGACCATGGTGACGAGCGGAAAGGGGCCGTCCTGAGTTCGGCCGGCAGGCAGGATCAGCAGGCCGTCCAACTGGATTCCATCGGAAGCCTGGTAGCTGAGGCGTTCCTGGACGCCCCAGCGGATCCTGCGCAGTTCGGGGCCGGTGTCGCTGAGCCGGAGCAGCCGCCCGCCCGTGGGTCCCGCGTGGACGTTCTTGGGCTCGTACGCGGTGCTCGCCAGCAGGGCGAGAGTTCCCCCGGAGCGACTCGCGGTGAGCTGGGCGAGCGTGCCGGGGGCGGAGGACAGCCGGTGGAAGCACAGGGACTCGGGGTGGAGCTGGTAGAGCGCGGTGTCCAGTCCGTCGGCGAACAGCGCCAGTGGGGGCCCGTCCGCGAGCTGCACCAGCTCGGTCGGGCAGACGGACATGCCGACGGTGAGGTTGCGGTGTTCGCAGGCCGGGCCGGTCGCCTGCGGAACGGTGTCGATCACGGCGAGCCCGCCGACGAGGTGAGCGGGGGTCACTGCCAGGTGGGCCAGATGCCAGACACCGTTGTGGTTCCACCAGGCCAGGGACTGAGCCTCGCTCCCGACGGGGCCCAGGTCGTGGACGGCTGCGGAGCTCAGGTCGACCAGGTGGAGTTCCGCCGCCCTGACGCCGGGGTCGAGTTCGGGAGTGGAGCAGCTCAGCACCGCCAGCGGGCCGCCGTCCGGACGCTGGGCCAGCTCGACGACATGCCGGTCGCCGAGGCCGTCCACGGTGCGGAGCGCACCGTTCTCCAGGTCGAGCAGGCGCAGCCGGGTGGCGGGAAGGTGCCAGCCCCAGACCTTGGCGTCGTCGCGTTCGGCTTCCCGGCGTTGGTCCTCGGCGGTGGGTTCGTCCTTGGCGAGCAGGGCGACGGTGTGGCCGTCGAGGAGCGGGCAGTGGTCGGAGATGCCGCCGCGCCAACTGGTCAGGGCCTCGGCCTTGGTGATGGCCTCGCTGCCGTCCAGGCGGATCCGCTGGAGTTGGGCGGTGCCCTGCTCCTCGCGGTCGGAGGTGAAGAAGAGGGAGGCCGAGTCCGGCGCCCACTTCGGGCCGAGGGCGCCGGCCGTGCCGTCGGTCAGCCTGCGCGGGGATGTGCTGCCGTCGGCGGCGGTGACCCAGATTGACCCGTGCGGACGCCCGTCCCTTCCGCGGTTCGCGACCACTGCGTAGGCGACCAGGCGGCCGTCCGGCGAGATGGCTGGCGCCACGGCGGCGGCCAGGTCCACCACCAGTTCGGCGGTGAGCGGGGCGGCCGGTTCGGGTTCGGGAGTCGGCTGCGGTGCGGGGTGCGGCATGCGGACTGCCTTTCGCTCGCCGGTGCAGCAGGCGGACATCCTGTCGCACTGTCGGGTCGGCGTCAGTCGGAATGGGGAGAACGGGCCACATGCGAACCTGCCCCGGACGCCCTGCCGCAGCCCGTGACACAAGGTGGAGATGTACTGGCGGAAGGGTGGTGACCTGCATGCTTGGCCATCGCCGCGAGTCGGACCGTTCTCCCAGAAGGTACGGCTCGACCAACTCTCAATCCACAGTCTGACGACTTGGCCAAATTCCCTTTCTCGAAAAGACCGAGGGCGCCGTCCGAAGTAATCGACATGCGCGCGGCGCCGGTTAGGGAGCGGCGGTCCATTACGGTCCCTGCGGCTCCGGTGCCGACAAGTCTCAGTGGCCTGACACCGGCCGAGGAACCGCCCTCACCGCGACCGCCGACAGCCTTCCAGACTTTCCTGGACCAGTAGGGGACCCCGCGACCGAAGTGCTGGCGAACCCTCGGCAACTGACCTCGGCGCTTTCAAGTTGCCCAACCAACCGTCTCGGTCCTCGATGGTCATGTGCTCCTGGTGCGTCGCGCGGGCACGGAGGGCGAGATGCTGTGGCAGCTCTCCGCGAGCAAGAGCCGCTGCCCTCCTCGTCGAGATCAGGCCCAGCGATCACATACCCAACAGCTTCTTGACCCGGCGCACATCGGCCTTCGCGACTACTACCTTGCCCGCAACTCGACGTGTCATCCTGGACGACCGGTGCTCAAAATTGTGGTTGTTGTTGGCCTTCTGTCGCATCAACTTCCCGCTGCCAGTGGCCTTGAATCGCTTCTTCGCGCCCGAATGCGACTTCATCTTAGGCACTTGAACCTCTCCATCCTGGTGTTAATCGATGTACGCGGAGTCAATCCGCTACCCATCACTCCAGCGATCAATGCATCAGGCGACAGGCGGCTACACGCCAATGAACGATCAGTCGTCGTTCGAGACACGAGGGGATCGGGTGCTGGAGCCGTGCCGTGGGGCAAGGAACGCGCCCGCACCCGCAGCGAAAAGGGCATTCGCTGGGGCGGACACCCCCTCAACACCGCGGCCTGACCCACCGCGAACAGCAGCCCCCGAACGCCGACGGGGCAAGTCCAGGAGAAGGACAGCGGCACAAGGATGACTCAGGAGGCGAACGGCTCGATCTCCCCCGCGAAGACGATGATCTGGTCGATGAGGCTCCGTCGCAGATGGACGACATCCGTTCCCGCCAGGCGGGGGCCTCCACCCGGCGTGGTGAAGACCCACTGGTACCGGGCCCATTCATCAGGCATGTCCACTGCTGAGCAGCGCACCATCGTGCCGGTCCCCGCCGGGTGGCGCCGGATGTCCAGCACGAACCGCTCGACCGCCGCGATCCCTTCGCTGCGGCCCAACGGCCCCCAGAAGACCACGTCCGAGGTCAGGGCCTGGGAGAGCAGGGCAGTCACATAGCTGTCGTCCGAGGCGTTGAACGCGGAGATGAACGTGTCGATCGCGGAGCGTGCGGTCTCTTCCTGCATGCCCCAGTAATACCAGCCGATTCGCGCGCGCTCGTCCCACGAGCCACCTTCCAATCACGGTCAACCTTCCCGGCGCACGCTCCGGATGTGCTGAACCGGGGGTCGTTCGCCGACAGCGCGGGCCGGTACAACGCCGTGTGGTACGCCTACTGGCTCGACCCGGCCACGCACGGCCGCTGGGCTGCAGCCGGGGGCCGCGAGCGTGCCCGGGCCGAGGTACCGCCCCTGGCCGCGTGCTGGTGGGAGGAGGCCACGGTCCCCGTCCGGGCACAGAGCGCCCTTCAGACGCACGCCACGGCCGACTTCCCCGTCAGCGGCCTGGCCTCAGTGCTGCCGCAGCGGGTCCAGGACATCCACGACTACTGGGGCGCGGTGCGCGACCGGATCCCCGCCAAGGCCGTGCACGGGGTACCCGTCGCCCGTGCCCGCTACGACGGTGACACCGTGCACGTGCTGGTGGACGGCGGCCTGTGCGCCATCCGCACCGCGCAGGACCGGACGCTCAGCACCGTCTATCGCGAACGCTTCCTGCGCGACGTGGCCCCCGTCATGCGGCGGGGAGTCGGCAGCTCAGGACCCGTGCGCCGAATCTCACTCGACGCCCCGGCGACTGCCCGACCGCCCCTCGGAACGGACGACCTTGGCGTACGTCCGGCATCGCTCTACGACGCGCCTCGTCACCGGGCGGGCCCGGGGGCCGGGTGGCGGTCCAGGATGGCCCCGACGATCCTCATGATCCGCTCGCCCGCGTGCTCAACGCTCCCGTTCTGGGTGCTCACCTGGGCTCCTTCGAGGATGAAGGTGAGTTCCGCTGCCGTCTCGTCCGGGTCGGGCAGTCCGGCCCGGACGCACAAGTCGGTGAGGCGGCGAAGCTGGCCGGCCTTGTGGGCTTCGATGAGCCGGCGCGCCGGGTGAGCGCGGTCGGGCAGTTCGGCCACGGAGTTGATGAACGGGCACCCCCGGTGGGAGATCCCGGGAAGGCCGTCGGCGATGAAGCGGGCGATCCCGAGGATCTGTGCCCGGGGCTCGTCGGGGTGTGCGTCCGCCAGCCGGTCGAAGGCGGCGGTGTAGTCGGCGGCCAGGATGCGCAGCCACTCCTCGACCAGTGCGTCCTTGGTCGCGAAGTGTCGGTAGAGCGCCATCTTGGTGGTGCCGGCCCGGTCGGCGATGGCCTGGACGCCGACGGCCTTGATCCCCTCGCGGGCGAAGAGCTCCTCTGCCGCGTCGAGGATCCGCTCCCGGGGCGGCAGCGTGGCCACCCTGCTCCGCCTGCCGGCTCTGTCCGTGTTCGTCATGCGGGCCCCTCGTCGGTGCGGCGGGGCGTCGCGCCGCCTGACATCGATGCTACGGTACCGACCAGTCCCGCACGATACCGATCGGTCTCATCAGATACTGATCGGTATCGTTCCCCATTGGTGCCCTACCCCCGGACGGATGCGATGAAGCTCTCCGAGTACGTGACCTACGACGGCGTCGGCCTGGCCGATCTGGTGGCCCGCCGCCACGTGAGCGCCGCCGAACTCGCCTCGACCGCCCTGCTGGCCTGCGAGGCCGTGAACCCGCGAATCAACGCCGTCGTCGAAACCTGGCCCGCACAGGACACGCCGACTCCCGGCAGCACACCCCTCGCGGGAGTCCCGTTCCTCATCAAGGACCTCGCCATCGCGATGGCCGGCCGGCGCACGGAAATGGGCAGCCGGCTCGCCACCGGAAACACTGCCGACTCCGATTCCACGCTCATGACGCGCTTCCGTCGCGCCGGACTGGTGACCCTCGGCCGCACGGCCACGCCGGAGTTCGGCTACAGCACCACCACCGAAGGCCTCCTGTACGGGGCCACCCGCAACCCGTGGGACCCGGCCCGCAGCCCCGGCGGCTCCAGCGGCGGATCGGGAGCCGCCGTCGCGGCCGGCATCGTCCCGGTCGCGCACGCCACCGACGCGGCGGGCTCCATCCGCGTCCCCGCCGCCGCCAACGGCCTGTTCGGGCTGAAGCCGACCCGCGGCCGGATACCCATGGGCCCCGACACGGACGAGGTGTTCAACGGGCTCGCCGTCCACGGCGCGCTCAGCCGCTCGGTCCGCGACAGCGCCACGCTGCTCGACCTCGTCCACGGACCCGAAGCCGGTGACCCCTACACCGCCCCGCTGCCCGAGCGGCCCTACGCCCAGGAGGTCACCCGCGCCCCCGGCTCCCTGCGGATCGGCCTCCTCACCCGGCCCTGGGGCGGACGGGCCGTCGACGCCACCGTCACCGACGCCACCGTCCGCTCCGCCCGGCTCGCCGAGGCCCTGGGCCACCGGGTCGAGGAGGTCCACCTCGACCTCGGCCTCGACTGGGACGACTTCGTCCTCGCGAACGCCCACTTGTGGAGCACCAATCTGGCGACCTGGATCGACGACCTCGCCGCGGCCACCGGACGGCCCGTCGACCTCACCACCCTCGAACCGGAGATCCTCGCCACCTACGCCTACGGACAGCGGGTCAGCGGCGCCGAGTTCGTCCGCGCGCTCGCCATGCGCAACGTCGTCAGCCGCGGGATCGGCCGGTACTTCACCGACCACGACCTCCTGCTCACCCCGACCCTGCCCGAACTGCCCGTCCCGCTGGGCACGTACGCCGAAGGCGCGGAGGGCGCCGACGGTCTCGGCTGGGTGAAGCAGCTTTTCCACCGCTCGCCCTTCACCGCCGCGATCAACATCGCGGGCACTCCCGCCATGTCCGTCCCCCTGGAGACCGACCCCGCCACCGGACTCCCCATCGGCATCCAGTTCGCTGCGGGATACGGACGCGAGGACCTCCTCTTCCGCCTCGCCGGACAGCTGGAGCGGGCCGCACCCTGGGCGCAGCGAACCCCCACCGTCTGGTCGGGCCGCCCTGCCTGACACCCGCCGGGCCCTGCCCGCACGGTTCCGGACCACCAGTAACCGCCGCTGCAGAAGGATGCCGGCTGGCCCGCAGGTGCCGGGGGGTGCCCCTATGGGTTTCGTCAACCCGTAGGGGCACCCCCCGGCTAGGAGACGCCACACGGCGGAACAGGGCACACGCTCAGCGCAGGATTCGAGTGCCGCGGAGAAGGACGTGCGCAAAGAACTTGCGGATTGCGCACGGCAGTTACGTGCTGGCCACGACTGTCTTACGCCGGTGTACGGGTACCGGATGCTGGCAGAGCCGGTTTCACGGACCGCCGGGTGTCCCCGGAGGCATCGATCGGTGGAGTCCTTGCCCGTTCGGTAACCCCGCACATCTGTGGTCGATACGCTGCGTGATCCCTGTTTTCAGGGTCGTCGCTGAAGGAGGATGCATGCCCGCCGGCCCACCAGCCGCAAGCCCCTTGCCTCTGCGCGAGGCGTGGGAGGAACTCGCCACCGGCCTCCACGTCCAGCGTCTGGCCTTGCACCTGGAGGAGTGGCGCGAGGTCGTCCACCTTCCCCCGGCCTCAGTGGCGTTGTTCGCCGAGGCTGCCCCGGCAGCGCTGGGGGTTCGTCCCGCGCAGTTCGATGGCCCGCGGTCTCGGGCTTTGGTCGATGGCGCCGGACTGGCCGCGTGGACCGACCTGCCGCAACGATGCGGCCGGACCGAACACGAGTCCACATTGCTGGCACCCGCCGCCGATGACGTCGCCGCCCTCCTCCTCGGCCAGCTGTCCGAAACCGACTTGCGCGATGCGGTACGAGCGGTCACATCCGCCGCAGCCTGGTGGGTCGGGTTCTTCGCCGTCATCCATCACCGCGGCGTGCACCACCTCACCCTGGAGCCCGTCAGCAGCGAAATAAGCGTCGCGACTCTGCAACGGGCCACGCGGGCCGTGGCGCTCGGCACCGCGGAACGCGTGCTGCGCCATCGGCTGCGCACGGAGCCGGTCACCGACGATGTGCAACTGGCCTACTGCCGGGCGGTCACCGAGGGCATCGTGCACGAGGGCGGCATCATGGGCCTGTTGGAAGACCTGGGCGAGCTGCGCCTCGTCGACTTGGTGAGCACCTCTCTTCGGTGGCGTGGGCAGTTCACGAAATACACCGGGGGCGCCAGCGCTGGGCAGGCGGAATAGTCATGGAGAACCGCTATCCCCTTGTCGCTGTCGAAGGCCAGGACGGCACCGGCAAGACCACTCTGCGCAAGGGCCTGTTCCGCCTGTTTGACGGCCTGTACGGCGTGACACCTCTCGCCGTGCTGACCACCAATTTCCTCAACGCCGCCGTTGCGGAAGACCTGGTGGACGGCAAGTACCGGCCGACGGCCGCCAACCGCGAGCGGTACCTGGCTGCGCTGGCGACGGACAAGCAGGCCACCGCAGCGCGGCTGATCATCCCGTCGTTGCCCGTCCGTCCGGTCATTGCGGACCGGTGGCTGCTGTCGGAGCTGGCGTTTTTCGCCGTCAAACACGACCAGCCGCCCAAGGACACCTACAGCGCGCTGGCCGTCGGCATCGGCGTGGTGCCGGACCTCACCCTGGTTCTGGACATCACCGCGCAGGCTTCGATGGAGCGCGCCGCGTCACGGACCGGCGATGCCACCCGCCCGGACTGGGACGTGCTGGAGGTGCAGAGCCGGGTCCGGGAGGTCTACCGGACGATCACCAGCGACCCGGCGCCCTTCCCTGCCCTGGGGCCCCTCGTGCGGATCGACGCCGCCCAGGACCGGGCCTGTGTCCTGAGGGACGCCTGGCGCGCGCTGGACGACCACGGCCTGCTCGCGCCCCTCCCCATGGAGGGATCACGGTGACCACACTCCCCCAGGACGCCAGCACCTGCCCGTTAGGCCGGCTGATCGGCATCCATCTCACGGAGACCCTACGCAGTTGTCAACGGCCTACGTGGGCAGGAGGATGCTCCCCAAAACACCTTTGCTGTCCTGTGGCCGCCGTCTGCCACGGGCCCCACTCAACTACACGCTGAGGCTGAAGAATTGCCGGACAGCCCGTACGTGACGGTGTGGCAGGAGCTGGGAGCGGATGTCATCCAGGGCGTCGGAGGGGCGGGAGGAGTCCACGCCGTCGGTGCCCAAGAGCGCAGGAAGCCAGCCCCCGCAATTGACCGACGGTAGCGGCCCCCACCGACAGCCGACCGCGCCAACCACTGCAGCGGCCGGGGGGATCGGCCCTGCCCGGGCAGTCGGTTGCGCCGGTGGATGTGCCCGGGGAGCAGCGCGCGGGTCACGACTGCCGACAGACCGCAGGCGGCCGTCCGCCATGCCACGGACGACGCCCCTGCGCGGGAGCGTGACCTG
>NZ_JBKIWN010000039.1:0-39298 GCF_058146165.1 Streptomyces sp. AM25
CGGCCACGGCCAGGACGACCACGATGGCCTCGGGTCCGTAGGCCACCGAGGCCATCGCGTCGAGCGACAACGCCGCCAGCCCCTGAGGAACGGTCAGCCGGTCCCGCTCCCCTGGCCGGGGCTTTGTGTTCCATGTCGTTTTCAACCCCGCACCGCCTGTCCACTCGCTGCGACCGTCAATTGCGCCGCGTCAACGCTAGCGACGGTGCGTACATGGATATGGCAAGGCGGGGTCAGGGGATTCCCAAGGAGTTACCGCCGTCAATATGACGTCAATGCCGGGGAGGGGCGAATATGAAAGAGGAAAATGCCGCGTTACACCGGACGTGGAGGTGAGCCTCATGCTTCGGTACCTCTCGCGGGACCGGGTAGCCGTGGTGGCCGCTCTCGTGGCACCCCTGGCCGTGTGCGCGGTGCTCGTGCCGTTCCGGACGGGGATGTCCAACACCAACGCCGCGCTGGTACTGGTCGTCGCCGTGGTGGCCGTGGCCGTCCTGGGCAACCGCCTGGCCGGTGCCCTGGCGGCGCTGTCCGCGGCCGTGTGGTTCGACTTCTTCCTCACCCGCCCCTATGAACGGCTGACCATCTCCAGAGGCTCCGACATCACCACGGCCGTGCTGCTCCTGGTCGTGGGCATCACCGTCTCGCAGCTCGCCGCGCGGGCGCGGAAGCTGAAGGTGATCGCCATCACCGACGACGACTACCTGGCACAGATCCACCACACCGCCCGCCTGGCCGAGAGCTCCGCCACTCCCGACACGGTCGTCGACCACGTCACCCGGCAGCTGGTGGGCCTGCTCTCCCTGCGCGGCTGCCGGTTCGAGTACGGCACCCTCATCGGACACCCGCCACGGCTGGAACAGGACGGCACCATCAGCTGGGGGCGCCGGAAATGGGACGTGGACCACAACGGGCTGCCGGACGAGGAAGTGGAGCTGCGGGTCTTCCACAACGGCCGCTACCACGGACGGTTCATGCTCCGCCCCACACCGGGAACCACGCCCCCGCTCGCCGCCCGCCTGGTCGCGGTCACCCTGGCCGATCAAGCCGGAAGGGCATTCGACACGGCCGGACGTGCCGACGCGGCGGACAACTGAGCATGCCCTTGTACCGGTACGCACTTTCCGGAGCCGAAAAGCCATCGAACACACCCGAACATCTGACCTCGGGATGAACAGATTCCGGTGCGCCGGGGGCCTGTGCGTTAGAGACGTGACATGACCAGTCCGTAACCCGGCCGCGCGTTATCGCCGGTGCCCAGACTGTCGAATTGCCAGTCGCCTCATGTATTTCTCCGGGGGCCGTTCCCTCTTGTTTTTCGCTTTCGGGCCGAAGGGGCACAGCAGGGCATGTCGGCCCGCTCGTTCCGACAGGAAGGCGTCGACATGACAGGATCAGGGACGACCGGCCGGATCCAGACCACGCGACACAGCATCACCGTGGCGGCCTGGCCGGACACCGTCTTCGGGCTCATAGCCGACGCGGAGCGCCTGCCCTGCCTCTTCCCTCCGTCCGTCCACGTGGAGCGGCTGAGCCCGGCAGGCGTCGAAGAGCGACTGCGGCTCTGGGAGTTGTTCGACGGCGAGGTCCGCAGCTGGACCTCGCGGCGAGTCCTCGACCGTGGCCGCTTCAGGATCCGCTTCTGGCTGGAGGAACCGCCTGCACCGCTCCTGGCCCTGGGCGGGGAGTGGCGGCTGGAACGCTCGCCGGGCGGCTTCACCAAGGTGGTGCTGTTGCATTACTTCCGTACCCAGGGCAACGACCGCGACCACATCGCGTGGGTCAGGCGGGCCATCGACCGCAACGGCGACGCCGAGCTGACGGCGCTGAAGCACGCGGCCGAGCTCGGCGAGCGGTTCCAGGACCTGGTCCTGTCGTTCTCCGACTCCATGGTGGTGGACACCGCCGCCGAACCGGTCTACGCCTTCCTCCGCCAAGCCGACAGGTGGCCCGGGGTGCTTCCCCATGTGTCGCGGCTGACCCTTCAGGAGCCCGTACCCGACGTGCAGTTCCTGGACATGGACACCGGGGAGGCGAACGGAGCGGTGCACACCACCCGTTGGGTGCGCATCTGCTTCCCGCACCACGGCATCGTCCACAAACAGACCGAGCCGCCACCCCTGTTCGCCTCGCACGTCGGCCGGTGGACCCTGCGGCCCCTCGCCACGGGGGTCGAAGTCACAGCCCACCACACCGTGATCGTCCGCCCGGAGATGATCAGCCACGCACTCGGCGCGGGCATCGGCCTCGACCGTGCCAAGGAGGAGATCCGGCGGGTCCTGGGCACCAACAGCCTCACCACGATCCGGCACGCGAGGTCCCTCCAGAAGCATGCCTGAGCGTTCCGAGGGAAGTCCGGTGTGCCGTCTGCGGGTGCATCGTCTCCCTCAAACCACCCCCGCTGTCGAAAGCGACGACGCTGCATAGCTACATCGTGTTCACCGATCCATCCCGGACAACGCATCCGAAGAACAGCTGTCAGCCCAACTCGGCTCCTTCGAGTCGCCAGAAGGCGCTGCTCACAGCCCTTCGTTCAGGATTCGGGCTGCACGGCCGATCGACGCCGGCATGAGATGCCGATAGATCCTGAACGTCAGCTGGATGCTTGAGTGGCCCATCCACTCTGCGACATCGGTGATCGGAATCCCTCGGGAGAGGCAGTTGGAGGCGAAGTAGTGGCGCATCGAATACGGAGGCAACTTCCTTGTGATACCCGCTTTTTTTCCTGGCCTGCGCCCAGCGATACTGCAGGGTCGAGTGTCCCCAATAGAGGCTGCGCTGCCCCCTCAGCAGGTATCCGTCGAGTTCTGCTCCGAAGTCCCGGTGGTAGCAGAGGATGACCTCGCGGACCTTCTCGGGCATAGGAACTTCCCGGAATTCACCGGGATTTCGGTGTTTGAGTGGCGCTCTTTCTCGGCAGACTCCGTCGATCTGCTCGGTTATTCGGTACACGTCGTCGGCGACGACCCGGTGGATGTTGGCTGCGTACGCTTCGCCGTTTCGCATGCCGCAGCCGGACATCAAGTCGATGATCAGGCTGACCTGGCGGTCGCCTACCTGTTTCAGCGCCTGGATCTCGTCGAACGTCGGGATGACAGCCCGCTTCGGTGAATATTTCGGCGGTACGACGCCATCGAATGGATCGTCCGAGAAACCGGCCCAGCCGCAGTTCCGGCCTGACCGCCTGCCGGGGCCCGCGAACATCCGTGGCACGGCCGACCGGCCCGCCTCCCGCCGGAGAAGAGGGCGGCCTGCCATGCCGTTGGGACCGGAGCGTCAGTTCCCAGTGGCCAGCTGGGTGATCCTGACGATGACGAGGATGACGGCCACGACCAGATAGCCACGCAGGGTGATCAGTCCCGCCTTGCGCAGCGGTGAGAACTTCGGCCATTCCAGGGTGGACAGCGCAGGCGTGCGCCAGGTCATCCGGTCGGCCTCCAACAGGTCCCGAACGATAGGCGAGTACTTCGCCGCCGAACGGCCGTTACTGCGGGCGCTGCCGGACGAGCCGTTCGAGACCGGGCGGCTGTTCAGCCTGCGGGTGGACCGATACGCGCAGGTCAGCGTCCGCACGAACCGCTACTCGGTTCCGGTGGGGCTGATCGGCCGCACGGTGAGGGTGATGCTGCACGCCTCCGAGGTCGTGGTCTACGACGGACGCAAGGAAGTCGCCCGGCACGAACGGCTGATCGCCAAGGGCAAGGCCCGGCTGGAGCTGGACCACTATCTGGAGGCGCTGGTCCGCAAGCCGGGAGCGTTCCCCGGCGCGACCGCGCTGGAACAGGCCCGCTCGGTAGGCAAGTTCACCCCCGTCCACGACGCGTGGTGGGCGGCGGCCTGCAAGGCCCACGGCGACCGGGATGGCACCCGGGCCCTGATCGAGGTCCTGCTACTGGGCCGGCATCTCCACCACGAACCCCTGGTGACCGGGCTCGCCGCCGCGTTGCGAGTCGGCGCGCTGACCGCGGACGCCGTCGCTTTGGAGGCCCGCAAAACGGCCGAGGCCGATGACGCACCGCCCACCACGGCCGAGCCGGAGCTGGACCGGGGGACGGTGACGTTCGTGACCGAGCGGCGGCTGGCCCACCTGCCGCCTGACACCCGGCCGCTGCCGTCGGTCGCGGCCTACGACCAGCTGCTGCGACCAAGGCGGCCGGTCGACCGTTCCGCCGTCGAGGGAGAAACGCCATGACGACGTTCAAGCGCCACCGCGGACTGACCGAACAGGCCGCCGACGCCGCCGTCGACCAGGCATGCCGCATGCTGCGGCTGCCCACCATCCGGGCCCAGTTCCCCGAACTCGCCGAAGCCGCCGCCCGCGACCAGATGTCATATCGCGGCTTCCTCGCCGAACTGCTGATGGCCGAGTGCGACGATCGGGCCCGCCGCCGATCTGAACGGCGCATCAAGGCCGCCGCCTTCCCCAGGGAGAAGTCCCTGCAGGCCTTCGACTTCGACGCCAACCCGAACGTCGACCCGGCCGTCATCCACACCCTGGCGACCTGCGACTGGGTCAAGAAGGGCCTGCCGCTCTGCCTGATCGGCGACTCCGGCACTGGCAAGTCCCACCTGCTGATCGCCCTGGGCACCGAGGCAGCCATGGCCGGCTACCGGGTCCGCTACACACTCGCCACCAAACTCGTCAACGAGCTGGTCGAGGCCGCAGACGAGAAACAGCTGACCAAGACCATCGCACGCTACGGCCGCGTCGATCTTCTGTACATCGATGAACTCGGCTACATGGAGCTGGACTGCCGCGGCGCTGAGCTGCTGTTCCAGGTTTTGACGGAGCGCGAGGAAAAGAACAGCGTCGCCATCGCCTCGAACGAAAGTTTCAGCGGCTGGACCAAGACCTTCACCGATCCCCACCTCTGCGCGGCCATCGTCGACCGGCTCACCTTCGGCGGCAACCTCATCCAGACCGGCACCGAATCCTATCGACTCGCCATCACCCAGGCCCGAGCAGCAGCCCAAGACGCCGTCGGCTGAACAGAGAACGGGTCTTGAGATGTCGGCTGGTCTCCGCTGTCGGCAACCGTCCGGAACACATACAACGAGCTGCCAGGATGGCCGAATGGCGAAGAACATGACAGTGCGCCGACTCGACCTGGGGTATTTCATCCGACCCGCGTCGGAGACCGGCGGCCCACAACCGCCAACTGCCATCTCCACTTCGACCACTGCGGAGGGAACCCTCTGCTGACAGACAAGCCCATTCTGGTGCAGGACATGGAGCTGGCCGCAGCTCGCCGAGGCGACTACACCTTCGACGAGCTCGTCGACTTCCCCGGCGCCGCCTATGAAGAACTCGCCGGTGAGGCCGAGTTCTGGCCGGGAGTCTGGATCATCCCGACACCCGGGCACACCAACGGCCACCAATCACTGGTCCTCCGACAAAGCGACGGCACAGTGGTGCTCGCCGGCCAGGCACATGACTTCGCGCCTCAGTTCGCATCCGACCACCTGGCTCGCCAGGCCGCCCTTGACGGTGTGGAACAGCCGCTTCCCACCTACCGGCACTGGCTGGAGAGGCTCGCCGAGTTCGACCCGCGACGCGTACTCTTCGCCCACGACTGCTCGGTCTGGGAACCGCCCCACACCAAACGCTAGAACGATCCACGGCAACCCCCTTGCGAGCCTGCATCACAAGGAGCCCTTCCTCGATAGGTGCCGCATTCCCCGACCGCAGGCCCGCGTCAAGGTGGAGGCGCCCGCAGGCGGAGCCGAGGACGCACGACCTGACGCGGGCCGAAGGCCGGCCACCATCGCGGCATCGAGGAAGGGCCCACTCGCTCCGGCAGCGGTGTCACTTCTCACCGACATTTCCCGGCTCTGCGATCAACAAGTGCTGCCCAGGCTCATCGACAAACGGTGTCGGCTCTCGGTTACGAAGCCAGAAGGCCGTCATCCAATTGGCTCGGCCGTTCGCGGGCCTGGAGGAAGTGCTCCACGTGCTTGTCGCCAGGCAGGCGTGGGGAGAGGCCGACACCCGCGCAGGAGGCCAGGAGGCAGCTGCTCGTCTGGGATGTTCAACGAGGCGGCCCGATAACCTTGTTGACGAGGCGTATCGGGCCGCTCGCGCTTCCGGGGCTTCCGTGCCCCGGTACCGTCCCCAGTGAGGCCACTCACTGAAGGGACATCGTCAGCATGCCGCATGTCATCGAACGGGCCAACCGGTCCAAGCGTCGCTTTCGCGGGTTGATCCTGGACTTCGCCGGGGTCCTCACGACCGACGTCCTTCCTGTTCACCGCGCATGGTGCGAGAGTGAAGGACTCGCGCCGGAAGCGTGGCGCGCGACGCTTGAGGACAACGCTGAAGGGCGCAGCCTGTACGCCGACCTTGAGGTCGGAGTGATCAGTCAGGAGGAGTGGAACCGGGGCACAGCGCGGCTCCTTGGGGTCGAGCACGAGAACCTGATGGGGCGAGCCTGGGCCAAGGTCGAACCGGCTGCCGACATGATCGCCCTCGCACGTGCGGCGCGCGCGGCCGGATACAGGGTCGGGATGCTCTCGAACAGCTTCGGCTTGGCGCCCTATGACCCGTACGCGGCGATCGGGGTATGGGACCTGTTCGACGTCGCGGTGGTCTCCGAGCGGGAGGGGGTGGCCAAGCCCGATCCGGCGATTTACCGCACCGTGCTGGACCGCATGGGCCTGAGCGGGGAGGAGTGCGTGTTCGTGGACGACCATGAGCGTAACTTGCCGCCCGCTCGCGAGGCCGGGATGGCCACGGTGCTTGCCAAGCCCGGGAACGGCGCGGTCGCCCGCCTGGAGATGCTGCTGGGCATCAAGGCCGCTTGCACGACCTGACGCCGCTCGCCCATGGCGCCGGGAGCGCGAACGCCAGCGAGGTGCTTCCGGTCACCTCCTACGCGAGCCCTGGGGCGTCCCGTCAACATCTCATCTGCCCTTACACGGAAGCGACGTTGGTGTTCCGGTCCGCGCATCGCGTCGGTACGGTCCCGTGTGGGGCCACTCACGGACGGGAGTTGCGCGGATGACGACGCAGTGGGGCGATTTCACCACCGGGGAGCGCATCAAGTTCCTTCGGGGCAAGGAGATGACGCAGGAGGGCTTGGCGGAGAAAGCCGGCCTGTCCGTGGGCACGATCCGCAAGGTCGAGCAGGGCGGCAACGTACAGATCGGCTCGCTGCTGAAGGTCAGCGCCGCGTTGGGCGTGGACGTTTCGGTGATCCTCGGGCAGCAGGCACCGCGCCGGTCCATGGAGGTCGACGAGCGGTCCGCGCTTCGGTCCGTGTCGGCCGCCGTCCACGACTCCGCTCTCGGCCTCCTCACTCCAGCCGATCCGGGGCCGCTGGCCGGCATGCAGACGGCGGTCCGTCGGGCGGACGCCGCGTTCTGGTCGGGCTGCTATGTCGAGCTCGGCGCCGTGCTGTCCAAGCTCCTGCCCGAGGCGCGAGCCCTGTTCAACGCGACGGAGGGCACCGGGCGGGAGCAGGCGGCGGGGGTGCTGGCGGACGCCTACCTGACAGCGGCCACCATGGCGAACATCCTCGGCGCCCGGGACCTGGGGTATGCGGCGATCACCCAGGGGCACCAGATCGCACAGCAGGTCGGCGACGAACTCCGCGGCGCTCACCTTCAGGCTGTGCTGTCGTGGATCAGTCTGCGGGACGCGCACACGGCCAAGGCCGTGCAGATCGCGTCCAAGGCTGCCCAAGTCATCGAGCCGCGTATGTCCGACCACGACCCCGATCGGCTCTCCGTCTACGGCCAGCTCGTGACGAACGCGGCCGTCGCTGCGTCCCGGGGCGGCGCCGACGCCGACACTGCCAAGGAGTACCTGTCCCAGGCTCACGCCGTTGCCGCGCGTATCGGAGCCGAGCACGCCCGCAGCGGACACGGCCAGCCTTTCGGCCCCGTCTACGTCACTACCCAGGCGTTGTCCGTGAACGTCGCCCTGGGCGATGTCGCCAAGGCCGTCCGCCTGATCGAGTCCAATCACGCTGACCTGGCCTCGGCGCTCCCGCTGGCCACGCACGCCCGCTACCGGCTGGATGTGTCCCTGACCCGGACCGAGACACGGCAATGGGACCGCGCTGCCGAGGAGTTGGGGCAGGTGTGCGAGATGGCGCCGAACTGGGTCCGCCACCAGGCCCTTCCGGGCGTGATCGTGGGCAGGCTCGCCAACGTCTCCGTGACGAAGGTCCGCGACCTGGCCCGGGCGGCCGGCGTGCCGCTCGGCGTGCGCTGACCCCCTCCGCATCACCACGCGGCGTAGTAGTCCCGGGGGCACACAGTTCGGCGGGTACCACAGAGCGTGGTAGTCGGGGTTGAGGTAGTTCCTCCACTACTACGCCCCGTGGATTCACCATCGGTGATCGAACCGTGACAGTGGTCGGCATGCTGAATGACTGCCCGGCCGCTCCCGGCCTCGTTCCCGTCGTTCTCTATGCGGCGGCCGACGGCGCGGCTGCTGCCACGCTCATAGAACACGCTCGCCGCCACGCGACCGATCGCGAATGGGTCCCAGTCCTGGAACTGACGGACGACCCCGCCGTCCCGCTCACGGACCGGGCCGGATGGGCCAGGGCCGTCCAGGCGCTCTCCAACCGGACCGCGCGCGGCATCGTGGTCAGCGCTGCGGCCGTGGTCGCCGACGGGCCCGCCGAGTTCGAGGCCCTGATGGCCTTGACCCGCGACCGGGGCGCCTTCCTCGTCGAGGCCACCGGCACCGTTCCCCGCCGTACGCCTGGCCAGGTCCGCCGTCGTCGCGCCCTGCACGAAGCCGAGTTGGGCCCCTTCCACGTCGGGGGCACGCCGTGACCGGCCTCGGCCATTTTTCTCGCCGCCTGCCGCATATCCGCGTGTACGACCCCGTGGGAACGGCCTGCGCCTGGGTGTACGCCATGGGGTCCGTCACCGTCCTCGGTCTGCTGGGCCACATGGTCACCACCGAGCACGACCACCACGAGCCCGCGCCCCCGCCGTCGCAGACCGTCCCCGACGTCTCGCCACAGAACTGACGTCACCTCGTCAGCCGCGGTGACGTGCAGCATCTCGCCAGCGCCTTTGCCTGACGTCACTTCCCCCCTTTGCCCCCGTCGAGGAGCACCACGATGCCCGTGCTCAGCCCCACCCCATGCCCCGTCCCGATGGCCGAGGTCAGCGCCTACGCCGCCGGGCAGATCCAGGCCGCCGCGTCCGCCCTGTCGCCGGGCGCTCCGGTCCGGCTCGGCACCATCGCGCCGAGCGTCACCTCCTACGTGCGCCGTATCACGGTCGGCCGCACGCCGATGTTCGCGAAGACCTCGTTGCTCGGCGTCTCGCTCGTGTCCCTGCTGAGGGGCACGTGCGGGGACTGGGAGACCGTCAGGGCGGCCCAGGCCGCCTACGTCGTCTCTCCCGGCAGCGTGCTGGAGCGCGAGGCCGCGCAACTGTGGCTGCTGCACCACCAGTCGCCGCTGAAGGTCGCTCAGGTCGAGCACTACGGGCGGGGCGTGCTGATCACCCGGCCCGTGCAGGGGCCGACGTTGGAGGACCTGGTGCTGCTGGAGCCGGAGCGTACCGGGCAGCTCCTCGGCTCGGTGATGGCCGAGCTGGATGCGGCCCTGGCCAAGCCTTCCGTGGCCCGGCAGGTGGAGCGGTTCTCTATCTGGGAACGGAGCATCGAGCAGACGTTCTCCCGGAAGTTCAACGGCATCAGCGGCCCCACCTATGTCCGCCTCGCAGGTGAGCTGGCCGAGCCCCTGGCGACGATCGTGGGGCGGCTGCGACGGCTGCGGTTCGCCGACCCGGACGAGGGCGGCGCCGTCGTCACCTACGGCGATCTCAAGCCGGAGCACGTGGTCTTCCCCCAAGGGCCGGACGGCCGGCCGGTGTTCATCGACCCCGGTCTGGCCAGGGGCCGCCGGGGCTCCGACGAGGCCAAGCTGATCTCCCGCCTGGTGCTGCGCCTATTGGTCGACCCGCCCAGCAACAAGGCGGTCCGGGCCATCATGCGGGGCATCGACGAGTGCACCCGCGCCCGCACGGCGAACCTCCCTTCCAGGAGTCGCGACCGGCGGTTGCGGCAGCTGCTGGTGCTGTGGCTGTCGGACACCGTCAACATCGTCTCCACCTACCTCACGGCGCCGTCTGTGCTGCCGCTGCCGGACCTCGGTGTGCAGACCAAACACCGCGTCGGGCCGGTGCTCCGGGTTCTCGACCGGGTCACGGCCATGGTGGAGGCGGGTACGGAACCGGCGACCGTGTGGCGGCTGGCGATGGCCGAGGTCAAGATCGAGGCAGGCCGGTGATCCGCCGGCCGGTAGCCACGGTCGGGGTGGTCGGAGCCGGGGCGGTCGGGCAGACCGTCGGCGCGCTGCTGGTCACCTCGCCCGGCTGGTGCGGACGGGTCTTCGTGGCCTCGCGGACACAGGAGGCAGCGGCAGGGCTGGTCGCTGATCTGGAGGACCTGGCCCAGGTCACCGGCTCACCCGTCCGTGCCCATGTCGCCGAGGTCCCCGACATGGGCACCTGTCACGCCCTCGTGGTCTGCCCCCGCGCCTCGTTCACCAACACCCGGTCCACCGACGTCCGCATGGGCGGGCTCTCCGCGAACGCCCCCGTGATCAGGTCCATCGCGGCGGACCTGGGCGGCTACGACGGCGTGGTCCTCGTCGTCACGAACCCCTCGGACGTCATGGCACGGCTGTTCGCCGAGACCTCCGGCTGCCGCCGCACTTACGGGATCGGGTCGAACACCGACTCCGCCCGCTATCGCATCATCCTCGCCCAGGCCCTCGGCGTACCCGTCGAGGCCGTCGAGGGGCAGGTGATCGGCGAGCACGGCGAGGGCGCCGTCATCTGCGCCTCCGCCACCCGCGTCGGCGGCATGCCCACCATCGTGCCCGTCCCGACCATACGAGCTGAGCTCGCCGCCCGGCCGCGCCGGATCAACGCCGGATGCGGCCGCACCCGCTCCGGGCCGGCCGGGGCTGTCCTGGCCGCGCTTCAGCACACCCTCGGATACGTCGATGGCTCCATCGAACTGTCCGTCAACCACGAGGGCGTGTGGACGGGAATGCCGTTGCGGTTCACCGACGGGAACCCGACCGTGTGCCTGCCGCCCCTGAACCCTTCCGAGACCCGCCTGCTGGCCGCCGCCCGGTCCAAGCTCCGCGCGGCCTACCAGCAGGTACTACCCACCCGCACACCCCAAGGAGAGTCAGCTTCGATGACCCATGCCACCCGCATCAGCGCCGCCGGCCACGGCGTGACGATCACCAGCGACACCCAAGCCGTCACCGACTGGGCCCTGCGCTACTTCGGCCCCTGGTGGAACGCCACCAACCACAACGTCCCCGACGGCGGCCCGAAGGTCGTCGCCGACGTGGACAAGGACGCCGCCGAGGAACTGACCCAGCGCGTACGCGACTTCGCGCACGAGGAGACCGTCTACGCCAACGCCCAGCTGCTGTACGGCCGTGACGAGGACGGCACAGTGACCGCTGCCCAGCCCAGTGATCACCTTGCCTACCAGCGAACCCCTGACGGGCAGATCCGCATCGTCGGTGCCGACGACCTCGCCGTCTGCCTCGCCGCATCCCGCCTGGCGCGCGAGGCCGTGCGCGGGCAGCTCCTCGCCGACGGCTGGAGCATCCTTCACGCCTCCGCCGTCACCAACGACGCCGGTGAGACCCTGTTGACCCTGGGTGACAAGGGCGCGGGGAAGACCACCACCGCCGTCCTCCTGGCCCGCCAGGGCTGGAAGCTGCTGGCCAACGACCGGGTCTTCGTCCGCGCCGACAATGACGGCATCGTGCAAGTGCTGCCCTGGCCGGCCGCCGCCGCGATCGGCTTCGGCCTTCTCGACGGCCTCGGCCTGTACGACCACGTCCGTACCCGGCTCCTCGGCGGAGGCCATCTCCACCCCACACAGCACGAGAAGGTCACCGACGCCCTCCTCACTGGCGACCGCACACCGCTGCGCAACGACTCCGGCAAGGAGCTCAAGGTCCAGTTCTTCCCGGACCAGCTCGCAACCTGGCTGCACCTGGCCCTCGCCGCCGAAGGCCACGCCACCCGGTTCCTGTTCCCCCGCATCACTCCGAGCGGCACCCCGGCCCTGCTGGCTGAGGACCGGCCTCTGGCCGACGGGGACTTCTTCACCACCGCGAGCGAGGACCGGTACCCCGACGTCTTCGAACTTGCCGCCGTTGGCCCCGGCACTGCGGCGCGCACGACGCGCGGCCTCCTCGCCGGGCTGCCCCGCAACGCGTTCACCCTCGGCCACGACGCAGCAGCCAACAACGAGTTCCTGAAGCAGATCACCGCGGAGAAGTGACGCCGAGCACCTGGTCGGCGGCGCTGCCTCATCAGGCCTCCACTCGGCCAGGTGCCAGCACCGGCTACGGGTCCGGACACCGCACCAGACGACTTGCTGAAGATCCCGCCTTCCCGGGGGTTGGCCATGGCCAAGCTCGATAACACCGTCGGCACGAGGATTGCGAGGAGCAGGAGGCGCCAGGGCTGGTCTCAGCGCAGGCTCGCGCTGGAGGTCGGCAAGTCGGAGTCGTGGGTGTCGCAGGCCGAACGCGGCGCCCTGTCCCTGGACAGTCTGGCGACAGCCGAGACGCTCGCCCAGGTCTTACGGGTAGCGCCGTCATACGTACTGGCGCTGGACGAGCGATGGCCCGGAACTCCTGCGCCGAGTACTCGCGGGATGGAAGAGTTGGAGCCTGTGGAGCGACGAAAGTTCGCGCGCGGAGCAGCAGCGGTCCCGCTGGCGGGAATGCTCGCAGCTACCGACCCCGGCCGCATAGCCTACGCCGCGCAGCATCACGTGGTGGACACGGCGACGGTGAAACAGACGGGAACTGTGTGTGCCGCGTACCGGCGTGGCTATCAGCAGATGCCCGCTGACACGCTGCTGACCGCCGCACGCGCGCATTTCCAGCTGATCGCCTCGCTCCAGCCCCAGCATCAGGCCGAGAAGATCCGCACCACGCTGCTGTCGCAGATGGGACAGATGGCAGCCCTCGCAGGGGCCGTAGCCTTCCTCGACCTGGGCACCCGCGTGGACGGCAAGGCGTACACAGCCACCGGCCTGCAAATCGCCAAGGCGTGCGAGGACGGTGAGCTCTACGCGCTGCTGTGGGCGGGCCGGGCCTTCCAGACGGCCTACGAGGGTGACCGTGACGGTGGCGTGGACTGCGCGCTCGCGGCCGTCGACCATGCCGCCGACGGCTCGGTGCGGATGAGGGCCTGGTGCTCGGCTGTCGCCTCCGAAATGCACGCCGCGGTCGGCGACGAACACTCCTGCCGCACGTTCCTCGACGAGGCCCGCGGCCACCTCGCCAGCACCTTGGACGACGACCGGTGGCAGGGAATCGGCTGGTTCGGCCCGGCGAAAGTCGATGCCTACGAAGGCGGGGACCTCGTCCGTCTCGGCAAGCCCGAGACCGCACTCGCCCGCCTCAATATTGCACTCGCCCGGTTGGATCCGTCGATGCGCCGCCACCGTGCCACCGCCTACGCGGACCGCGCTGACGCTCACGCTGCAGTCGGCGCCCCGGACGCAGCGATCACGGACGCGCATGCCTCCCTGAACCTGCTCGAAGAGGTCCACCATGACGAGACGCTGCGCCGCATCACTGCCGTCCACGCACGCCTGCGGCCACTGCGCATCCCCGCCATGCGGGCCCTGACCGAACACCTCACCGACGTCCGCCACACAATGGAGAGTGCATGCCGGACCGCTCAGGCCTGATCCTCGACTTCGGCGGCGTCCTGACTACACCGGTACCGGACTGTGCTCGGTCCTTCGCCCGCCGCGAGGGCCTGTCGGACGACATATTTCTCCACGCGTTCGCCGTGAACCCCGTCGGCAAGGTGCTGTACGCGGGCCTCGAACGAGTGGCGATCACACAGACCGAGTGGAACGCGCAGATGGCCGAACTGCTCGGGCTCGATGACGGAACGAACCTGCTCGGCCGCGTCCTTGCCGACTTCCACCCCGAGTCCCGCATGCTCCGCGCGGTGCAGGTCGCGCGCCGGGCAGGGGTGAAGGTCGGCATCCTCTCCAACAGCCTCGGCAATCACCCCTGCGACCCCTACGCCGGGTACGCTTTGGAGGCCAACTACGACGCGGTGCTGATCTCCGAGCAATACCGGATGCGCAAGCCGGACCCGGAGATCTACACGATCATGACCGGCCTCATGGAACTGCCCGCCCAGGCGTGCGTGTTCGTTGATGACACCGCCCGCAACCTGCCTCCGGCAGAGAAACTCGGCATGGCCACCGTGCTGGCCACCACCCCAGCCGAGACGATCCGCCAGGTCGAGGCACTCCTCGGCATCCGTCTCGTCGACGAGGTCTAGTCCTTCCCGCAATCGGGCTGTGGGGTCGCAACAAGGCTGCGATCCAGGGCGAGTTCTCGGTGCTTCACTTCTTCACAAGCCGCCTGGGATACCGGCCACGGACCAGGGGCCTGCCCCTGGCGGTTCCCAGGCGGCCGGCAGGCACAGCAGGGTGCACAGCGCCTCAACCCGCTGGTGGCCGACTGCTTCTCACCACTGAAGCGACGAGGAGGACTGCCATGGACACCGGCCAAGTCATCGACCGCTCCCCGGCCCGGATCGCCTGGGACGAAAACGGAACCGTCCTGCTCCACGACGTGCTCGACCGCAGCCGTTTCGAGGCCCTGGTCGCCGAAGCCCACGGGCGGCTCGGCCTGGCGGTGCCGCACGAGCGGAACGAGACCAGTGCGCACCGCGACGGGTCGTTCGCCGCCCCGTTCCACTGCGGCTTCATCCCGGCTGGCCCGCTGCTTGAACAGCTTGCGTTCGACAAGGAGTTGTGGGCCAAGATGCGTGCGGCCACCGGCATCCCGCGGCTGATTCCCCGCGGGGGTGCGGTGGTCATCTACCGCAAGGGCGACTTCCAGGGCCTGCACTTCGACAGCGTCCGCGCGAGCGTCACCGTCGGCGTCGCGCTCACCGAAGGGCTGCCGGCCATGGGCTGGGCTCCCACGCTGCGGGATGCGCTGCCCGACACGCTGGCCAAGGTCGTCGCCGAGCGCGGGCTCTTCCCGGAGGGGGAGGAATTCACCACGCTGGAGCACTCGTGCGGGGGCGGCACGCTGCGGGCCTTCGCCGGCTACAACATCCCGCACTGGCGGCCCCCGTACTGCGGTGAGCTGGGCCTGCTGGCGACCTTCTCCTACATGGACCTGTGAGGTCCCGGTGCTGCGCCAGACGTGGCTCGCCGAGGGCCGGGCCCCGGTGCCCGAGGACGCGATCGATGCGGGGTTGTGGGAGGAGATCGCGGCAGAGGCCGAACGGTGCGAGAAGGTGGCGGTCGTCCGCCACAACGAGCGTCCCGGCCTGCTGGCGATGCGCGACGGTTCCATCACCTCGCCGCAGCGGTGCAAGGTCCACCCCGGCGGTGAGGCCCTGAACGCCCTGGCCCGTTCGAAGAACCTGGCCGATATCGCGGCCGAGGCCACCGGGCAGGGCCAGGTGACCCCGATCCGCTACGGGTTCAAGTTCTACGCGCCCGGCGACTACATGCACGTCCACCGCGACGACGGTAAGTGCGACATCACCTTCTCGTGCGGGCTCACCCCGAACCTCGCGCCCATGGGGTGGCTGCCGAAGCTGCGCTACCTGTCCACCCGGCAGGTCACCGAACAGCTAGCGGACGCCCCCTATCCGGCCGACGGGGAGAGCTTCCCGATCCTCTGCCGGCAGCTGACCGGATTCGACGGCCGTCGAATTCCCCACTGGCGTACCCCGCTGGAGACCGCCTCCCGCGAGGTACTGATCACCATCTGCTTCGCCGACCTCTCGGCGTAGCGACCACCATCGCTCCAAGGAGGAACGATGCCCACGATCGATCCCGCAACCAACACCACCGTCGACCCGGCGGACTTCGTCTCCGCTCTGCACGCGGAAGGCAACCTGCCGCAGAACGCCGGCGGCGACCCGGCCGTGCCGGACTCCTCCTTCGTCGACACGCACATCTACCAGCAGCCCACCGTCTGACCGGTAGGCCGCAGCCGCACCTTCCAGGCGCCCGGCCCCGGCGATCCCCCCTTCTCCCGGGGGTGCCGGCGGCCGGGCGCCGTCGTCCCAGACGGGAGGCCCCCGTGCGCAAGACGTTCTTCGACGGCACCCACCGCACCCGTCACCCTGCCGAGACCTGGAAGACGATCCAGCCCCTGCTGACCGGTTTCGGTATCACCCGCATCGCGGACGTGACCGGACTCGACGATCTCGGCATCCCCGTCACCATGGCCGTTCGCCCCCTCGCCCGCACCCTGTCCGTCGCGCAGGGCAAGGGAGCAACCTTGGACGCCGCCCGCGTTTCCAGCGCGATGGAAGCGATCGAGGCATGGCACGGCGAACGAGCCGTACCCGCTCCCTGCGTCCGGGCCCCCGCCCGGCAGCTCCAACTGCCGTACCCGGTGATGGAACTGGAGTCCCACCCCGGCAGCTTCTTCACCGACCGCACGGTGATGGACTGGATCAACGCCCGCTCCACCACCGACGGCGAGCCTGTGCCTGTTCCGGCCGCAGCGATTCAACTCGGCCGCGAAGTCCATGACGTCTGGCGGCTGTACCTGCCCAGCGCCTCGACCAACGGCCTCGCCTCCGGAAACACCCGCTGGGAGGCGATCGCCCACGGACTGTGCGAGCTCATCGAACGCGACGTCCTCAGCGCCCTGACCGCCGCCACGGCGCAGCACATCACCGCTGGCAGCGTCGACGACCCCCACTGCGCCGGACTCATTGAACGCCTCACCCGCAGCAGGTACTGGTTCGAGTTGTGGCACCTGCCGAACCGGTACCGCGTGCCGGTCATGGCCTGCTACCTGTGGCGAGAGGACCAGCCGACCGTCGTGGTCTCCGGCTCGGGGGCACACCTCGACCCCGGCGTCGCCTTGTCACGGGCGATCACGGAAGCTGCACAGACCCGGCTGACCCAGATCACCGGGAGCCGCGAAGACATCCACCCCGCGGTCTACCGGCCCGGCCCGCACCGCCCGCCGGCCGACACGTCGGCGGCCTCGGTGTCCTGGCCCGAGATCACCAGCTCATACAAGGCCAGCCTCCCGACGGACGACACCGAAGCCCGCCACCTGGCCACCACTGTCGCGTCCTGTACCGGATTCGCGCCGCTCGTCGTCGATCTGACATCCGGCGACTACGCCCGCACGGAGTTCGCGATCGTCAAAGTCCTAGCCCCCACCCTGCGCTACGCCACCCGGCATACCGTTCCCCGCCCGCGAACGGAGGCGATCGCATGACCACGCACGTCTTCTCCGGCCCCACCCTGCCCGCCCAGTACATCCGCAAGATCCTGCCCGCCGCCGTCCCCCACCCACCGGTCGGGCACGGCGACCTCCTACGGCTACACCCAGGCTCCGCGGACACGATCCTGATCATTGACGGCCTGTGGCACCAGAGCGCCCCGGTACGCCACAAAGAAATCCTGCTGCTGCTCGAATCCGGCGTGCAGGTGATCGGCGCTGCCAGCATGGGCGCCCTGCGCGCAGCAGAACTCGCCCCCTACGGCATGACCGGCATCGGGGAGATCTTCCACGCCTTCCACGCCGGCCTGCTGGACGCGGACGACGAAGTCGCCGTCCTCCACACCCCCGAAGGCCGCCCTCTGTCCGAGGCCCTGGTGAACCTGCGCACCGCCATTCAGCGAACGGCCGCAACAGGACGCATCACGAGCGCCAATGCCTGCGGACTCGCAGAACTGGCCCGCTGGCTCCCATTCACCCAGCGTACCTGGACTGCGCTCGGCCACACGGCACACGCCACCGGACTGGGCAAGGGATTCGATGCCGTTGACGCCTGGCGGAAGAGCCATGCCTACGACCTCAAGCGCGAAGACGCCGAGCGGGCTCTCCATTACCTCGCAACCGCCCCGTCGACACCTCGCGGGCCAAAGAGCTGGTGCGGAGAACCGTGGTGCACCAGCTTCGTCCGCTACTGGACCGCAGTCTTCACCCCGCCCAGCACAGCCGACGAGCTCCCGTTCCTGGCCCTCCTTCAGCACCAGCAGATCTACGACCCCGGGTTCCCGGCCCGATGGCGCACCCACGTCCTGTCAGCAGTCGCCAACTACCGCGGCGTCGCCGACACGAAGGCCATCGAGGACGCGGCCCTGCACCGGGCCACCCGGCTCGGCGTACGGGCCGACGACTTGTCCGCCCAACAAAAGTCCTACTGGCTCAACGAGGATGAGATTCAATCCGTGGACACACGGGAGCAGCTGCTGCGCATCATGGTGCGCTCCGCCCGGCTGGACGGTGCCTGGACCGTCTGGCCGACAACACCTGCCGAGGCCGACACCCTGTTCGACACCACGCTGCCGACCGCCGAAGACGTCGCCGCCGCGTACCAGGTCAACGCCGCCGTCGAAGTCAGCAACCCTCGCCGCACCATCGCGCATCTGGACACCGGGCGGGTAGCACAACACCTCTGCGTGGCATGGAACCTTGGCCAGGGTGCTGGGCAAGGCGTCATCGACGCGGCGGCAAGGGACCGGGCCTTTCGTGACTTCTCCGGAGCCGTTGAAGTAGCCAGGGCCTTCTACCTCGGCACGCGTGCCGCCTCGGCCTCCAAGCCGGCCTCCTCCGGGGCGACCGCGGGTGTGAACGACAGATGTCGCACCTGAGCCAGCCCCAGAGGAATCACGGCAGCACAGGCGATCACCAGCGCTCCGGCCGCGAGGGTCGTACGGAGCCCGAGGGCATGGGATGCAGGCCCGGCCGCGAGATACCCCAAGGGCACAGGCAGGATCTGGCCGAACGTCGAGTAGGACATCGTCCTGCTCATCCGCTCGGGCGGAATGCGCTCCTGCACCAGACTCGACCACGTCGTCATGCTCATCGCCAGCCCTGCACCCGCCAGAGCCGTGGCGGCGACGAGGAGCAGGAGCGAGGAGGTGAGCGCCATGGCTGTCAGGGGCAGCATCATGCTTCCGGTCCCCAGGCACACCACGACGCCGACCCGGCGGGGTTTGCACATCAGGGCCACCGCGGCCCCGGTGATCAGGCCGGCCGTGAACCCGGACACCACGATGCCCCACGGCCCGGCACCGCCCAGAACGCGCAACCCGTAGACGGGGCCGAGCATCTGGTAGCCGACGAGCCACGCGGGCACCACGACGGCGCCTTGCACCACCATCACCCATAGCCAGCGACGCGACCAGAAGTCGCTCCACCCCTCGCGGAGATCCGTAATGAAACCGCTGCGCATCTTCACGCACCCGTCGCTGATGCCAATGCGCGTGCACAACACGGCGGCGGCGAAGAACGTGGCAGCATCCCATCCGATCGCCCAGCCCGGCCCCACAGCGGCTACCAGCGCCCCGCCCAGGGCTGGCCCTGCCACCTTCACGGTGTTCTGCCCGATCTTCAGCAACGCGTTCGCCGCGTGCCGCATGGGCTGCGGCACCACATCCACGACGATCGCGCCAGCCGCCGGGGCGAAGAACGCGGATGCCGCACCACACACGGCGGACATAGCGGCCAGGTGCCACACCTCCGCCGACCCGAACCACAACAGCAGCGCCGCCAACGCCTCCGCGGCGCCGGAGACAACGTTGCACCACACCATCACCCGGGACCGTGACCACCGGTCGGCCACAACCCCGCCAACCAGCAGGAGAAGGATCTGCGGGACCATGCCCGCGGCGAGTACCACCCCGAGCCCCCCTGCTCCGCCACCGATGTGCAGGACGGCGAATGCCAGGCCGATCGGGGAGATCGCAGAGCCTGTCCAGGAAAGAAGCCGGGCGGTGCAGTGCAGTCGGTACGGACGGATCCGTAGCGGGGCTGCTGCATCTCGAATGCGGTCGGCCACTCCTTGCCGCGAAGAGCTTTCGGCCGTCGTCCCACTGAGGGGTTGTACGTCTCCCAAGATCCAACTCCGCCCCGGAAAGCACAAAGTCCCGGCAGCGGGACGCCACCGGGAACATCGGCCCACCTTAGGGCAACTCGAAGATCGTATGCCGCAGACGCACCAGAAGAGACCAACGACTTCGCTCAACCCATTTGAAACGCACGGAAGTTGACTCGCATAGCCGCATCCCGACCAGCGCGTGAAACAGGCCTTGTCTTTCGAATCCGGCGTCGCGGCCGACGTGGCGCTGGCGGCCGCTACGAAGGCGACGGTGCCAATCCTGGGCGGCGGCCTGGTGCCCGATCGCGCCTGCAAGGCCCTCCCGGCGCTCACCGCCGTCGCAGCCACAACGGTCGGCTGGTGTGGCTGACCATCTCTGGCCAGGCCCCCCTCGCGGTATCGACGGCGGCCGCCGTGGCGGCGCGCACCGCGTTGGGAAACCTGACGAACATGATCCGCGACGTGGCCTCGCTCTTCCACTCGCCCCTGCCCCTCGGGGCCGGAAGAAGTTCGTCGACACCACCTCAGAGGTGGCCCTCGCACGCGGGCACGAGCGTGCACCGGTATGTCCGGAACCATTCCCCTTACTCCAGTCCAGCGGGGGTGGTTGCGCCCTGGGTCCACTGCACACTGCATGTCGACCCGGTCGCTGAGCACCAGGAGCAGATAGCGGGCAGTCGCCGGCCCCCTCCACGGCTGGTCAGCCGACAGTGATCTCTAGGACACCGGTCTCGGTGACCTGGACGGACACACCGGTGAAATCAGAAACCGTGGCGTCCGCCTCGAGTTGGTGCGCCTTGTGCGTCGTCGTCAGAGCGATGGTGGCCATGCCAGCCGCCCGTCCGGAGGTCAGCCCAGTGGGCGAGTCCTCGACGACGACGCAGCGGGCCGGGTCGACGCCGAGCCGCTCGGCCGCAAGGAGAAAAGGGGCGGGGTGGGGCTTGTGGTGAGTGACGTCGTCGGAAGCGACCAGAACCTTCGGCCGGATGCCGACCGGGGCGAGGCGCGCTTCGACTACCCGCCGGCTGCTGGACGTCACCACAGCCCAGCGGTCCTGAGGCAGCGAGGCCAGCAGCTTGACGGCACCGCCAACCGCCTCCACGCCGCCAGCCGCCGCATCAGCCACCTCTGCATCCACCAGACGCTGCACGCCGTCCTTGACCTGCTCTTCAGGCAGGAGGTCCGCGATGATCGCGGCAGCTGGCCGACCGTGTACTTCGACTCGGCTCATCGCTTCTTCGAGGGTCATGCCGTACGACTCGGCCCACTGGCTCCACACGCGCAGGACCGACCGCTGGGAGGAAACCAGTGTTTCGTCGCTGTCGAAAAGGATGGCATCTGCCGAGAATCGCATGATGGGAGAGTACATGGCATACACAAGCAGGCACGTGATGCGGGTGCTGATCACTCCCTGACCAGAGTCCAATTACACCCCTTCCCCGCGCATCACTTATTAGTGAGCTTCATCTCACCAGAACAGGAAGGACCCACCTGACACCACGAAGCCGGCAGCCAGGCAGTCCGTGGGGCGCCCCGGGAGGTGAAAGCCAGAAGGCAACTAAAATAGGCTGGCCGGAGGAAGAGATTCCGATCTTGGCTATAGCTGCTCCACGTCGACTGTTCAGGGTGATCATGAAGATTTGCCAAGTCGACTACGGGGATACTCCAGTACTGGCCATCAGCGGGAAGCCGTGCTGAAGCACCGGGGGTGCAGCAACGGAGGGGGCCCACGACAGCAGGACAGGAACGAGACACGAGAGAGGCAGGCCGCGGGAATGGCCATTCGCCGGGCATTTAAGGGCGGCGAGATGCGCAGGTTGAGCAGGCACTGCATGCAACGACTGCAAGACTTCCCTCTGCCCGATCCGTACACGCTCAAGAATTTGATCAAGAACATCGAGGACGCCCGAGACTGCACCATTCACCTACTCCCCGTCGCCGCTCCGGTGACCGATCTGCGCTCAGCATGCGGTCTGCGTCTCAACTTCGATCAAACCCACATCATCGTCTACCGGCCTCGCCCCACGCCCAACCAAACCACCAATATCATTTTCCATGAACTGGCCCATCTGTGGCTGGACCATGGCAACGACGTGCAGGTAGCCGAAGAATTGTCCGAAGCTCTCCAGCCGGTTCTTGCCGAACTCGTGGGCCCGACGGCCGTCGTGAACGCCCGCGCTCAGTTCGACACCACGGAGGAACGGGAGGCCGAGCTGTCGGCTTCCGTCATCCGGCAGCAGATACGCAGGCAAACCGCCTTCGGGCAGGACCTGGTCAGCGTCATGGAGGCCTCCTTGACTCATCCCCTCGCCCCGCCGCGCCGGGGCCGACGGCCGTAAGGACCGCCCCTTTTGAGCTTCTTCCTCTTGTCTGTCTGCCTCGCGATGACCGCGGTCGCGCTGTGGCGCCTGCCCGCCGTCCGCTACGGCGACCCTCTGCGGCGTGCTCTGTGGGGCTGCTCCGCCGGCTTCGCCGTAGCACTCTGGGCGCGTTTCCCGCCGGTTGAGCATGACATTAACAGCCTCGGCGTCAACGACCTGAGCGGTCTGATCAAGGACTTCGCCGCCATGGCTGCCTCGCTGGCGCTGCTCAGCTACGCGGTGACCAGCTACGGCGTCAGCCAGGACGCGCCGCCGCGCTACATCGAGATCTGCCGCCGGGTTGCCCGCGTATCCCGGCGGGCAACCTCGGTGGCCGTCCCCCTGATGCTGTTCCTGTTCTTCGTCGTGGTGGACCGCTCCGTTCCGAGCAGGGACTTGACAGCCGACCACGCCGGGCAGTGGGGCGCATGCTTGTTCGCCACGTGCTTCTACCTGTACCTGGGCTCATCGGGCGCGACTTGCGCCTATCAGTGGGGGCACGTCAGCCGGCGCGCCGAGTCGGCAGTGCTGCGCATCAGCCTCGGCCTGGGCGCTGCGGCCTGCTGGCTTTTCGCCGCGTACTCGGTGATCCGGGTGTCCTTCATGTGGGGAGCCATGATCTTTCCTCCCTCGCCCGGATGTACCCACCTAGTGGTCTCCCTCAGCAACTTGCTCAACATGCTGGGTGGGATTCTCTTCATGTGCGGGGCCAGCCTGCCGACCACCGGGGTGGCGCTCGAGCGCTGGAGGACCCGCCGGACGCTTTGGCACCTGCACCCGCTGAGCCGGGACCTCGCCCACCAGTTCCCCGACTTGTACTTCCAGCCCCCCGCATCGCGACTGCGGGAAGCCGCGCGCCATGCGCCTGCCCTGGACGTCCGTCTGGATCGCACGGTCCAAGCGGTCGGTGACGCGGTTGAGCAACTGCGTCATCACGTGGTCCCGGAGCTCTGGCCGGTCGTCGAACAGGTCGCGGCCGAGCATCCGGACCAGGAGGCTGCGGCCGAGGCGTACTGGATCGCTGCTGCACTGCGCTCAGCCCGGGAGGGGCGCCGCTCGGAGCTGCCTGCTCCTGCCCTGCCGCCCAAGCCCTACAGCGACAGTATCGGCGAGGGGCGTTGGCTGGTACGGGTCCAGGACGTCCGCGCCCGGATCGCTCCCGCCGCGGTCGACGCCCTTCTCGACAGTGCGGGCCAGCCGCCATTCGCGGTACACGCGCAGGCTGTTCCCGCCTGAGCGACCGACCACCGAGGTTGCTTGTGCTGCTGTGGCGCGCTGGTTGCCTGCTGCGGAGCCCTTCAGCCTCCGCGGCAGGCAACCAACGCGCGGGCTACTTTTGCTTGCCGGAATTGCGAAGCAGTAGTTCCTTGATCGTGGCCACCATCTCGGGGGAGATGCCGGGCGTTGCACCACGAGCGGCGACGGTCACCTCGCCCTCGCGCTTGTCCGTGAGGAAGGCCAGTGCGTCGATCACGTCCTGCTCCACTTCCTCGCGGTCCATGAACTCGAAGGGGGTGACCTTCAGCGCCTCCGCCAGTCCGTCGCGGACGGCTGCGAGTGGCAGCCCGGCGAAGACCTGTTCTGTGCTCCGCGTCCGCGTCCTGAGGTCTTCGATGTCCTGCGGTTCCAGGTCGGCCCCGCTCTTCCGGTTGACGGCCGCGGCCACGTCTGCGTTGGTCACCTTGGGGCTGCATTCCAGCAGGTAGTGGAGCTTCTCATCCAGCCCCTGGGGTGGCCGGAGCATCGTCACAGGCGCTGGTGTCACAGTGTCGCGAGAGCGTTCCTGTGCGTCTGCCAGCTCTTCGGCCGTGACCTTGTAGAGGGCGGCCATGCGGACGAGGAGGTCCGGCGGAAGTGGCTTCTTGCCTCTTTCCGCATTGCTCAGCGGCACGCGCGTCGTGCCGAGGGCCTCGGCCGCTTTGGATTGAGTGAAGCCGGCGTCCGCGCGGAGGTCGGCGAGGTCCGGCGGCCCATAGCGGGGGAAGAGGACATCGAGATCCTCGCCGAGGGCCTTCGCGATCGCCGGCAGTCGCTCGGGCGGCGGGCAGTGCTCGTCGTTCTTCTCCCAGTCGACGACCGCGGTCTTGCTGACGCCCAACGCCTTGGCAAGGGCGGCCTGGGTCAGACCGAGGCCGCGACGCATCACACGCAGGCCCGGACCGTGGAACTGACGAGGCGGCACGGACGCGACTCCAAGACTCAACGGATCGGGAGATACAGGATTACTGTATCCCCAAGATTGATACCGATACCGACTTCAGGTAGGTTTTCGTACCGACCGCTGGGGATGCCCCGGCATCCCTTGTCGCTACGCCTACATACCCCGCTCCACATGAGCTGGGACCCGACCCGCCCACGCCCACGGCCTCGTAAACCTGATGTGAACGGATCGGGTGGACCCGAACATTCGGAGACTGCATGAGTGTGCCACCTCCCCCGCACCGCGCGCACGTCGCGCGCCGATTTCGGTATCCCATCACGCTCGGCACCGCGGCTGCACTGGGCGCGGGCATGCTGCTCACGCCGACGGCGGGCGCGGCGGACAGCTTGCTTCCCCTACCCCTACGCCAGCCGAGAGCCAGCATCCCGGTGACAGCCAGAACAGCTGGGCGGGGTGATATCTGATGGCGCGGATCCGCACGATCAAGCCGGAGGCCTTCGTCTCCGAGTCCCTGGCCGCCTGCACGGTCACCGCCGAGCGGACCTTCTTCGGGCTGCTGACCCAGGCCGACGACCATGGACGCCACCGCGACCATCCCGCGATCATCGCGGGGAAGCTGTGGCCGCTGCGCCCCGAGCACACCCCGCTGGACGTCGAGGACGATCTCCAGCAGCTCGCCGCTGCCGGGCTGATCTGCCGGTACGCCGGGTGCGACGGGCGCGGGTACCTGCACATCGTGGCCTGGGCGAAGCACCAGAAGATCGACCGGCCCAGCGCTTCGCGCCTGCCTCTGTGCTCCGCTCACGACGATGAGAAGCGATGCGGCGCCTGCAAGGGCGAGTGCGCCCAGGCACCTCGGCCGGACCGTACGCCAGCACCGTCGGTCCGCGTCGTCGAGTCCTCGACGAACGCTCCCCGAGTCCTCGACGAGGAGTCGACGCACACTCGGCGAGTCCTCGCGAGCCCCTCACAGCCCTCGCCATCATCGAGCACCTCCGCCTCCGCCCCTGCGGACACCCCGGCGCACGCCGCTGGTCACCCGGAGCCCGCCGATTCCACGGATGGCGACAAACCCGCAGGTCAGGGCACATTCGACGAAGACTCGTCGAACCCTCGCCGAGGACTCGCCGAGCCCTCGGCGTCTGGATCTAGGATCTTGGATCCTGGATCCATACCTTCGGGGCGCACCGCGCCCGCGCCCTCGACCGTCTCGGCCAAGACCCTGATCGGCGAGTATGTCGCCGCCTGCGCACACCGGCCGCCGGAGCGTTTTCGGGGGCACCTGGGGCGGGAGCTGAAGCAGCTGATCGACGAGGGCATCGCCCCCGAGCATCTGCGGGCTGCCCTGGAGCGGCTGCGGGTCAAGGGGCTGAACCCGGGTGCGCTGGCCAGCGTGGTCAACGAGGTCATGAACGCCGCCCCCGCCGCTGCGAGCTGGCAGGCCCCACGGGCAGGCGGCGGGTACACGCCGTGGATGAACCCCAGCGACGACTCGGCCTACGAGGAGGCGCTCTGATGGCCGGCCGCCGCCGCGAGCCCGAGCCCGTGTCAGCCGCCCCGCACATGGCCCGCTTCGCACGGATCTTCGCCGAGCGTGGCATGCCCGAAGGCGGCACGCTGGTCAGCGACACCCCCGAGCCGATCCCGGCCCTGGAGGCCGCGCAGGCGCGGATCCCGCGGCTGTACCGGAACGCGGTTGCCGAGCATCCGCGGGTGGCCGACTGGGTGCGCACGATCGCGGAGGGTGCCGAGGCTCCGAACCTGCGGGCCCGTCGGCAGGTGACCCATGGCCCGTCGCTGCTGCTGGTCGGCCGTACCGGCCGGGGCAAGACGCACGCCGCGTTCGGTGCGATCCGCGCCCTGCTCGGCGCCGGCATCGACGTGCGCTGGCACGCCACGACCGCCGCCGACCTCTACGCCGAGATGCGCCCCCGCCAGGGCGTCGACCCGGAGTGGATGCTCCGGCGCATCATCCGCACCCCGGTGCTGATCCTCGACGACCTCGGCGCCGCGAAGTCCTCGGAGTGGACTGAGGAGTTGACCTACCGGATGATCAACCAGCGCAGCATCCACCAGCTGCCCACCCTGGTCACCAGCAACCTGCCCATCCGTGATCTGCGGGCCCAGATCGGTGACCGGGTCGCCTCCCGCCTGACCGGCATGTGCGAACAGGTGGTCTTCACCGGCCCCGACCGCCGCCGCCAGGACATCGCCGCCTAACCGGCTTCTCCCGGCTCTCGCCGCTTCCCTACACACCCTTCACCCGACCCCCCGCGCTGAGCGCTGTCCGCACGCGCCCCGGGGGCGAACGGAGCACCTTCCCATGCGCACCCGCACCACCACCGCCATGCCCGCCTCCGGCTTCCGGCGGCTCGGTGACCAGTCCTGGCACGACAAGGCCGCCTGCGCCGCCCTCGAACCCGACATCGCCGACCGGCTGTTCTTCCCCACCTCCCGCGCCCGCAAGGACATCGCCCAGGCCAGGGCGCTGTGCTCCCAGTGCCCCGTACGACGGATCTGCCTGGACGCCGCGCTGGAGAGCGAGAGCTTCTACGGCATCCGGGGCGGCATGACGGAGGACGAACGCCGGCCCCTGCACCACAAGCTCGACTACCGCCTGGACGGCGACCGCGTCGTCGCCGCGCTGCGCGGCATGGACGTCCACCTCAGCAGCATCGAGCGAGCCGCCGTCGCCCGCCTCGCCTACCTCCATGGCTTCACCGCCGAACAGCTCGCCTGGACCCTGAAGGTCAGTCAGGACTGGGCCACTGACCTGCTGCGCAACGCCCACAACGAGATCGAGGATCGCGACCGCTACTGGCAGGAAACAGGCGACCATGACGAGCCCGCCCACGATGCCGCCTCCGGCACCACAGCCGTGCCCGGACGCCTGGGCCAGGCCATCGACCTCGACAGCCTCGGCGAGGCCGCGTGACCACCAACGGCAACACCACCACGGCGGTCGGCGACTGGGACCGCGCAGCCATCCTCGCTCTCGGCGCCGCTGGATGCGCCCTGTCGTACGACGCACTCCAGCAGATGGCCGTCGCCATCCACATCCGCGGCCTGCTTACCTACCTCTATCCGCTGGTCATCGATGGCTTCATCGGCTATGGCGTCCGAGCCCTGATCCTCACCCGCACCGCGCCCTGGCGCGCACGGCTCTACGTCTGGACCCTGTTCGGCACCGCCACCGCCGCAAGCATCTGGGCCAACGCCCTGCACGCCATCCGGCTCAACCAACTCCACCATGCCGAAAACGCCGAACTACGGCTCGGCGACGTCACCGTCGGAATCCTGTCCACCCTGGCCCCACTCGCCCTCGCCGGCGCAGTCCACCTCTACATCCTGATCACTCGCCACCAGCCCGTCCGCACCGAGGCAGCGCGCGGACCGGTCCAGGGGGATCAGCCGGCGTGTGCGGACCGGTCCGCAGAATCGCTTCACACCTTCAAGGCAAGTCCCGCCAGCGGATCGGTCCGCGACGAGACAGCCTCGTGCGCGGACCAGCGGACCGCTCGTGCGGACCGGCCCACAGACCAGAGCTCTGCAGCAGCCGGTCCGGAGAACACGATGCAGACCGGTCCGCACCAGGATCACGGTTCCGGGCAGGCCAGCGGACCAGGCCGCTCGATCCGGACCACCGCTGCGGACCGGTCCGCTGAGACGGTCCGTCCTCTCAGCGGACCGCAGGCCCGGACCCTCGACAGTCCGCTCCCCCAGGTGTCGGCATCGCACGAAGCCCTCGCCGCCGACCGCGAGCAGGCGCTGCCGCACCCGCAGGAACCAGAGACATCCGGTCCGCTGCCCCGGACCGCGTCTGCGGACCGGTCCGCGACCGCATCGGTCCGGGCGCCCGGTCCCCGGCCTGCGGACACCGCGTCCTCTGGACCGTCGGCGCAGACCGCGGACCGGTCCGCTGCGGATCAGCGGTCCGCGCCTTCCGAGACGGACGAAGAGGTGCGGACCGGTCCGCGGGAGGGTGCGGACCAGCGGACCGGTCCGCAGAACCAGTCCGCACCCCTCGATGCCACCGCGGACCAGCGGACCACTGATGCTGCGGACCGGCAGAGCGCGGACCGGTCCGCGACCGGGGGCGACGGCGAAGAGCAGGACATCGAAGAACTCCTGCCGATCGCCCGCGCCGCGGTCAAGCTCCATGGCCGTATCAACCGGACCGTCGTCCGCAGCGGCCTGCGCGAGCACCAGATCCAGGTCAGCAACCAGCGCCTCGGCCTGATCCTCCAGCGCCTGCGCGACGAAGCCGCGCTCGCCGCCTGATCGCCCCGCTCACCCGCCTTACCCGGTGTGCGGCGGCCCAGCCCCCGGCTGCCGCACACCCCACACGCCCGCGAAAGGCCATCGCTGTGCACCACTGCCACCGCTTCCGCTCCATCCAGACTGCCTTCGAGCGCGACATCACCGGCTACAAGAGCCGCGCCGACCGCGCCCCGGCCAGCCCCCTGGGCCGGACCTGCCGCACCAGCGCCCAGACCACCCACCACGCCATGGCCCGGGCCCTGAACCGGCACCTCCGCCGCTGCCGCGAATGCGGCTGACCAGCACACACCGCTGCTATCGCCACCAGGCGGCCCGGCCACTCCTCAGCCGGGCCGCCCGCCCCACCCCCGCTCCACAAGGGAGTTCGCGCCGCACATGCCCCACCACCCGATGCCCGCACCGAACGCCGACCTGGAGGCCGCCGTCTGGATCGACGTGCTCCTGCGCTACCGCCTCGTACACGCCGCCGTCGAAGGGCCGGACGGGCAGTGGCTCGCCCAGATGCGCCCCGACAGCACGGTGTGGCTGCTGCGCGACACCGACGAAGTCCTGACCCTGGCCGCCACACTCCAGCAGCAGCTGCGCGCCACCGACGGTGAGAATCGATGACAAACCGCCGATCGTCCCCGAACCCCGCGGACCCGCAGGTGACATCCAACTCGACCTCAGGGCGAGCAAGTTGGAGTTTTGGATACTCCCCCGTCGGGGGAGTATCCAAAACCGCCTCCGCCCCGGGGGTGGCGGAGGCCGGCCGGCGCCAGGAGGCACCGGCCGAAGGGGCTGCGCCCGAGGGCGGACCGCAGCCAGCGGGGGGCGAGACCCATACCTGCCACACCCAGCAGTGCGAGCACGCCGCGCCCCAGCAGCCTCGTGTGCGCCATCGCACCCGTCAGCCACGCCAGCGCAACCGCTTCCGCAACGTCCGCCTGAGCGACAGCGAGCTCGCCCTCATCTCCGCCGGCGCGAAGGCTGCCGGTATGACCGATGCCGGCTTCCTCGCCCACGCCGGTCTCGCCGCCGCCCGCGACCTGACCACCAGCGCGGCCCGCATCGCCGGCGACCGTGAACTGCTCGCCGAACTCTTCGCCGCACGAAGGCACCTCGGTCAAGTCGGCAACAACCTCAACCAGGTCGCCAAGGTCCTCAACTCTGACGGCCACGCGCCCCAGACCGACGTCGTGCTGGACGCGGTACGCCGGGCGACCGAGCGTCTGCAGGCCGCCACCGTCCGGCTCCTCGACCAGTAGGCACCCGAACGTGATCCCCCGAGTCCACAAGCAGGGCAGCCGGACCATCGGTCTCCTCTCCTACCTCTACGGCCCCGGCACCCACGAGGAGCACATCGACCCTCACCTGGTCGCCTCCTTTGACGGCGCCGCCCCCGACCCCGGCCGCGACCCGGCCGCCACGCTCAAGGAGCTCCAACTCCTTCTCGACCAGCCAGTGCAGGCGCTCGAGAAGGAGCTGCGGCCGGCCAAGCACGTATGGCACTGCTCGGTCCGCGCGGCTCCCGGCGACCGGATCCTCTCCGACCAGGAGTGGGGGGAGATCGCGCGGCGCGTCGTCGCGGCCACCGGCATCGACGACGGGGACGGCGCCGGATGCCGCTGGGCAGCGGTACGGCACGCCGACGATCACGTCCACATCATCGCCACCCTGGTGCGTGAGGACGGCCACATGCCCAATCACCACCGTTCGGGCAAGCGCGCTCAGGCCGAGTGCCGTCTCATCGAAGCCGAGTACGGGCTCACCGCCGTCAACGCCGGCGACGGCACCGCTGCGAAACGGCCCACCAGCGCCGAACGGCACAAGGCCGAACGCCAACGCCGCACGCAGACCCCGCGCGAGGAACTGCGCGAGCGCGTACGGCGCGCGGTGGCCGGCGCCGCCACCGAGCAGGAGTTCTTCGACCGCCTCGCCGCGGCCGGCCTGCTCGTACGCACCCGCATCGCCCCCTCGGGTGACCTGCTCGGCTACACCGTCGCCCTCCCGGGCGACCGCAATGGCCGAGGCGAACCGGTCTTCTACTCGGGGTCGAAGTTGGCCCCCGACCTCTCCCTCCCCCGCATCCGCGAACGTTTCGCCCCCGAAACCGAGGAACCGCTCGCCGCAACGGACTTGAGCGAAGGCGCCACCATCCACTCCCGGCCGACCAGCCCGACCTCGGCCCGCCGCGCAGCAACCAGCCCCGTCTGGGACGCCGCTCTCCTCCTCAACGACCAGAGCGACGACGGCGCCGCAGCAGCCCAGCTCTCCGCCACCGGAGAACTTCTCGACGCCCTCGCCAAAACCTCCTCCGCCACCACACGCGACGAACTGCGTCTGGCAGCACGTGCCTTCGAACGCGCCAGCCGCTCTCACATCCGCGCCCAGCACGCCGAAGCACGTGCCCTGCGCAAAGCCGCCCGGGAAATCGTCTACGCCAGCCCCTCCCTCGGACGCGGAGAAGACGGAGCGGCCACCGCCATGGTGCTTTCCACCCTGCTCTTCGTCGTGGTGGCCGCAGCCCGCTGGCACGCCCAGCACCAGCACGCCCAGCAGGCCGCAGCCGCCCGCCAGGCCGCCGACCACCTGCGCGCCGCCTACCGCACCACGGCCCACGCCCCGCTGACTGAACTACGCCGCCGAGGCCGACGCCTCCCGCGGACCACCCGCGCCCGGTACGAGACGACCGTGCACACCGTGCTGCCGCACCTCGCGGAGACGGTACTCGCCGAGGGCGGATGGGATGCCCTGGCCGCCACCCTCAACGACGCCGCACGAACCGGAGCCGACCCCGCCTCCCTCCTCCGCGAAGCCGCCGACCAGCGCGAGCTGCACTCGGCCGACTCCGTCAGCGACGTCCTCGTCTGGCGCATACGCCACCTCGCCGACCTTCCCATCCACGCGCCGCAGACCACGGCCGCCCCGGTGCCGACAGTCACTGCCCGTACGGCACGTCCGGCATATCCCGGCAACTACCGCCGTGCAGGGCGGACAAGTTTCTGATGCACGCGCAATCGCAAGTAGCTCTGCAGGGCGCCCGCGGCCCATCGTGAATGGCAGACGGCAGCGCAACAGGAGGGACATCGGATGTTCTGGCACAAGAGGAAGACCGCCCGCCAGGGGCAGGAGCCCGCCGCTCAAGCAGCAGTGCGGTCCGCTCCAGAGTCCTTCGAGGTGCCGACGGACTGGCGAGTGGACCGGACCACGGTGTCGTTCATGGCCTTCCCTCACCCCGGGCCACTGGTCATCGCGGATACGACCGTCACCTGCCGCCAGTGCGAGGCGGAAAGGGAATGGATGGTGATCAAGGCCAGTGAAGGCGTATTCATCCGCTGCCGCTGCACCCACACCTGGCCCGAACCACGCATGACGCCCCAACGGTTCGACGATCTAATGGGCCCCGTCACGGACGTGGCACCGGACTTCCATCACGCCCTGCGCTCCATGGGCTACGACGGCGCGTTCTCCGGCACCTACCTGACCGAATGGGACCTGTCTGATGGGTGTGGGCGGACGTCATGAATGGCTTTGTTCACCGGCAGACGGGTCGGGTATGTCGGTCACAGGCGGGCGCTATGGAGTTTGAATTGGGCCGGTTCAACACCCAAGCAAGTAGCGAACGGGTACGTCCGGCGTGAGGTCCGGTGATGCGTCAGCCCGGTGGTCGGGGGTGTGTCAGCTGGTCCCGGGTTTCCTGGAATGGGACAGGAGACGCCCGAATCCCGCTGGTCGCACGTTCGGTGGCAGGTGGTGGGGCCCTCGACCGCCGGACCACAGGGGTGGGCCGCGCATGACGGGCCGTAATCCGGGTGAACGGGGGTGCCGCTGCTGTTAGCCTGCCGGTCATGGCACGAGGTATCTGGTCGCAGAAGGTTCGTTCGGCCCGCTGACGGCGGCGCCTTCTTCTCTTCTTTCCGTTTTCTGTCGAAGCTGAATCTGCGCTCGCCGTTCCGGTTCCCGCCGGGCGGCCGTTTTGTGTTGCCCGGCTCCACTGCGAGCTGCGGAGCATCCGTTGAACCTCAACCCCACCCCCGAAGCCATGTCACTGCCCGTCGAGGCGGGCGGCAGCGCGCACGTGCGCGCCGAGGGCGTCACCGTCACCCGTGGGTCCCGGCATGTTCTGGCCGACGTCTCGGTCACCGTCTCCGCCCGGTCGCGTCTCGCCGTCGTCGGCGAGAACGGCCGCGGCAAGACGACGCTGCTGCACGTCCTCGCCGGGCTGATCACGCCCGACGAGGGCACCGTGCACCGGACCGGCACGATCGGCCTGGCCCGCCAGGAGTTGTCCGCACGGGACGGCGAGACCGTCGGCACCCTGACGTCCGAGGCGCTGGCCGCCTCGCTCACCGCCCTCGCCGCGCTCGACGGGGCGACCCTCGCCATGGCCGAGGGCGATCCCTGTGCCGGCGACCGCTACGCCGCCGCGCTCGAGGCCGCCACCCGGCTCGACGCCTGGGACGCCGAACGCCGCGTCGACGTCGCCCTGTCGGCCCTCGGCGCCTGCACCGACCGCGACCGTCCGCTCTCGACGCTGTCGGTCGGGCAGCCCTGCCGGGTCCGGCTGGCCTGCCTGCTCGGCGCGCGGCACGACGTCCTGCTGCTCGACGAGCCGACCAACCATCTCGACGCCGGCGGACTGGACTTCCTGACCCGCAGGCTGCGCGAGCACGACGGCGGCCTCGCCGTCGTCAGCCACGACCGGGCACTGCTGCGCGATGTCGCGGACCATTTCCTCGACCTCGACCCGACCCGCGACGGGAAGCCGCGCCTGTACGCCGGCGGCTACGACGCCTGGCAGGACGCCCGGCGCCGCGAGCGCGAGCGCTGGGAACAGGACCACGAGGAGCAGCAGAGCGAGCAGCGGCGGCTGCAGGAGGCGGTCTCGAAGGCCCGCGACCGGCTCTCCACCGGCTGGCGGCCGGACAAGGGGACCGGCAAGCACCAGCGCCAAACCCGCGCACCGGGCGTCGTACAGGCCCTGCACCGGCAGCAGGACGCCCTTCAGGCACACCGGATCGACGTGCCGGAGCCGCCGCGGGCGTTGCAGTGGCCGGACCCGGGTGTCCGGCCCGGGGCGCCACAGCTGCGGGCGCACGGCATCGCCGTCGACGGGCGGCTGGCCGGCCCCCTCGACCTCGCCCTCGACGGCGGCGACCGGCTCCTGGTCACCGGACCGAACGGTGCCGGGAAGTCCACGCTGCTCGCGGTGCTGGCCGGTGCGCTGGACCCCACGGACGGGCACGTCCGAACGGCGAAGGGGGCACGGGTCGTCCGGGTCGTCCAGGAGACCGCAGCGCAGGACCCCTCCCTCACGGTCCGCGAGGTCTACGCCCGCCACGTGGGCCGACTGGTGGCCCGCGGGGTGCTCCGCGACGCCGACGCCGTCCCGCTCGGGGCACTCGGCCTGCTGGACCCCGACGCGCTGCGCACGCCGGCCGGGCGGATGTCACAGGGGCAACGACGGCGCCTCGACCTGGCGTTGGCGCTGGCCGGGCGGCCCGGGCTGATCCTGCTCGACGAGCCGACCAACCACCTGTCGTCGGCACTGGTCGACGAGCTGACCCACGCGATACGCGACACGAGCGCCGCCGTCGTCATCGCCACGCACGACCGGCAGTTGCTACGGGACTGCGCACACTGGCCACGCCTGGAGGTGGGCGGAACTCCAGCACCGGCCGTTCGGTCCGGCACGGCCCGTTTGTCAGGCGGGTGAAAACACGACCGATACCGGAAGGACCGCCGTGCCTCGGCAGCTGGATGGGCGGTCAACGCGGCTGCCCAGGAGAGCCAATTGCCCGGGTGAGGCTGAGGCCACCGTACATCCGCACAGTCGACCGGCAGCACGAGCAACCGATGTGCCACAGAGGGGCGTTGGATCGCCATTTACTGCGTGCCGCTCGGGAGCCGCATGGGGCAAATGGCGATCTTATGTCTATGACTCGGTGGGTGCGCATGATGAGCTTGTGTCGAACATGTGTACCCTCAAGGGGAGGATCATTGAGACGCATACGCACTTTGCCGGCGCTGCGGCGCCTCGCCGTCGGCGCTGTCCTGGCTGTTCTCGTGGGTGGGGGAACAGCATCGGCCACCGGATTACCGTCGGCCCCCAGTCCCTCGGCGGCTCCGGCGTCGCGTCCGGCGGCCGGGCCGGAGAACACGGCGGCAGCAGGGGCGCGGCCCGTGTCCGGCAAGAGTCCGTCGGCCGGCCCGCAGTACACCAAGTCCGGCAGCACCTGGCGCGTCATCACCCCGGAGACGGTGCTGCGGAACACGGTCACCGACGCCGACGGCCACACGGCCAACCTCACGTTCGAGGTGTGGACGACAGACGCTGACGGCAAGCCGAAGACCCAGGTCAAACTGACCGACGCCAATCCGTACGGGGTCCTGGTGTCGCCCTTCGTGGCGTCGGGGAAGACCGCGCAGGTCACCGTCCCGTACGGCAGGCTCAAGCCGGGCGTGACCTACACCTTCCACACCTCTGCCTACGACGGAAGCCTGTACGAGACCGACTGGTCGCCGTGGGCGAACTTCCGCATCGAGCCCTATGTGACGTTCCCCGCGCCGCAGGCGTCGTCGTCGATCGACCCGGTCGCCCAGAAGATCATCGAGTTCACGCGCACCGACCCGGGACCGGCGCTGCCGACCCTGCGCAAGGACGGCACCACCTTCAAGGCCCCCACGAAGAAGCGCACGTGCGGCAAGCCCGACGCCCAGGGTCACGAGCTGTGCTTCGAGCTGAACCCGCCGTCCAAGAAGGCTCTCCGGTCGGCGGCGCCCGTGGGACCGGCCGTCGATCTGGTCGACTGGTGCTTCGACAAGCCGTCCGGCCTGGACTACATGAACCGGACCGAAGCCTGCATGAAGAGCATCGGCACCGGCACGCTGATCTTCACCAGCACCGACCCGAAGAAGCCCGCGCTGGGGACGGCCACCTTCAACATCGAGCAGCGCATCAAGACCTACCCGAAGAAGGGCGACAGCGGCTCGGACTTCGCCGAGTTCGACCAGCAGATCGTGCTGGTGCCCCAGCACATCGACCCCGAGCTCAAGGGCGTCCGCATGAAGTGGAACGTCGGGTCGTCGTGCAAGTCCTGCGTGACGTCGAACATCCGGTGGGCGGACAACCAGAACAACACTGCGGGCGACGCGTACTGGGACGCCGCGACAGCCGACCCGTACAGCGGGCGCTGGGGAACCATCCAGACCACCTGGTCCGGAACAGGCAAGGAGACCATCGACCTCGGATGGTCGGTCACCGCCACCGTGGACGCCGGCGGGAACCCCGCCACGGCCAACTTCGGCACCAGCGGCGTGGACCCGGTGCGGGAGCTGGCACCGCGCTGCGACGACATCCTCAAGGGCCCCTCGCCCGGCTGTGTTCTGCCGTTCTTCAAGCCCACTTACACCGTCGACACCAACCTGTACCCGGCGGCCGGCGCGTACTACTGGCTGATGCAGGAGACGATGCCCGACCACGCCGGTTCGGTGAAGTGGGACTCGCTTCTGCATTATCTCGGTCTGGACACCACGGTGAAGAACAGCAGCGGCCAGCCGTGGTCGGCGAACGACAGTCGCGGACTGGTGTGCCCGAGCGGCTGGTCCAAGCACCCGGCCGACGCGTCGCTGGGAACCCTGTCCTGCGACGAGTACGCCATGGCCACCACCCACGAGAGCGGCGGTTTCCCCGGCGGCGTCAACAAGGTGTCCTCCGGTGATGAGTGCGCTCAGCTGTTCAGCGACAAGATGGGTGACGGCAGCAACTTCGGTCTGCTCGCCGACACGAGGAAGGCCGAGAACGGCCCCAGCGGCAAGGAACGCTGCGGGAGGGCGTCGATCCCCGACGTCCAGAACTCCGGCGCGTTCCACGAGTTCCCGGCACCGTCGTGGCGGATGCTCGACAATGACGGGTTCTTCGTCAGAAATCCCGGCTTCGAGCACTGCGCGAACACCAGCACCACCTGCGTCTGGCGCAAGGCGTAACAGCACCGCCTGAACATGCCCTGTGGGGGCCGGCCCCGAGCCGGCCCCCACACCCGTGTCTGCGACCGGACCGTTCAGCCGGTGTGCTCCGCCCACGGATGGTCCGGATCGGGATAGTTCGGCGGCCCCCATACCAGGGCGCCGCCTGCAAGACCCGGCCTGGCGCCCGTGACAAGGCCCGGCGCCTCCAAGGCGTCGGCGAACTCTTCCAGGTAGACGGTCAGTGACGCGCATTCCGTCCAGCGCTCCGCGTACCGGCTGAAGTAGCCCAACTCACCGGTGGCGCTGTCCAGATAAAGACCGGAGCTGCGGTCGTCGACCCCGTACGAGCAGAACGGAATCCACGACGGCCGCCACGTCGGGTCCTCATCACTACGGCTGCGCTGCTGGAACATCATCTGCATCCGGTAGAAGGCGACCACCGCTTCCAGGTCCATCAACGCACGATTGTCCAGCAGGAACCCCGCGCCGCGCACGTCTCGGACACCGGCATGCAGGGACCACAGCGCCTTCAGATCCGCGGGGATCCGCAGGCCGAGCGCTGCTTCCAGCGCGGCGATCTCCTCCACGGACGCACCAGCATTGAGGGACGCGCACGACGCCGGGGCATGCTCGCGCAGCCATGCCTCGATCCGCCGCCACGCTGCGGTCACCTGCCGCACCGCAACCTCGTCCAGACCGTGATCCAGCGCCTGGTGTTGGCCCTCGTCGCCGGTGGCGGGCGCCTGTGTCACAGTGATGCCCCGGATCTCCACCCGGCCCTCTCCCAGCAGCGGGGGACCGTAGGCGTAGTGCACCCGCAGCCCCGGGCAGTCCTCGAAGGTGTCGCCATCGATCTCCACGGTATACAGGGACGGATCGCCCTGCGGAGTTCCCATGAGAGGATCGTCTCCTAGCTGCACACGCAGAACCTTCACCGCGTAACTGACGCCGCTGCCAAGCTCGTTGCAGCGCTCCTGTATGTGCGGGGGTATGTCAACGGTCGTGGCCATGGCGCGATGTCTCCCTGCGGTCGTCGCGTGGTCGCTGACGTAGAACTTGGATCGTAATCGAGGTCATAGCGCCGTTCTGTTGGACATCTGCAGTTTTCCCCCAGGCACGCTCGCGTTCCCCACACCGTTCCACCATCAGCCAGGCCATCGGTAAAGCACGGCCACTGCTGGCGGAGCGGGGCTGCACCATCACTCCCGGACTGCGGCTGCGTACTCTCGCCGACGTCATCGCTCACATGGGCGCGACCGGACAGACCTCGATCACCGACGCCACGGAGATCCAGGACCGCCGTCCGGCCGCGGGCAGGCACGGCCGGAACCGGTTCATGTCCGGCAAGAGCAAGCAGAACGCGATGAAGACCATGGTCCTCACCGGTACCGCAGGACAACTGCTGTTCTACGGCGAGATGCGGCCCCGGTGGTTGCGCGGACATAACCCAGGCTCGCCAGGCCGGCCTCGTCGATCTCCTCGCCGATGCCGGACACCAGGGCCTGGGCTGCCAGACCTGCGGGCATGTCGTCACCCCGCGCCGCTGCGTGCTAAGGGTAGACGCCAAGCTCGTAGTGAGACACCCCGGTGTAGACCGTCACGGTGCCGTCGACTTCTACTTCGCCCCAGGGGCGCTCCGGGAGCGAGATGTCCAGGAAGCTTGCACCACAGCCCTCGCAGCAGTCGAAATGGTCCTGCCATGCCGTCACGTCTGCTTCGCTGCTCGGGTTACGCATCGTGTGGATGTCGTGGCCGGGGCACTCGTCGTTCGGGCAGGGTTCGCCGTGTCCGCAGTCCGAAGTGCCGCACGGACAGGGGCTGGTGCACGGTGCTGGTTCCCAGTCCTGGGTGGCTACCGCGCGTTGCTGGGGTGACTTCCGGTCGGCCGTCAGGGCGTCCACGACTTCCCGTCGAGTTCTTCCGGTCGCTTCCTGGAGGGCGTGAGTGAGCGCGACCACGTCCGTGAGATCAGGTTGGGAGCCCGACAGCCAGATGGCCGGTGCTCCGGAAGGGTCGTCATCGTTGCGATAGAGGCGTGCGAAGAAGGAACGCGTTCCCGTGTCGTATCCCCAGTCGCTGCCCTGGTCCCATCCGTTAAGCGGCAGGGGGAGAGTGAAGTCTTCGACGATGCGCTGTCCTTGCGGCACATAGAGGGCGGTCATGCGATGCCAGTGACAATGCGCCAGGTCGCCATGGACGACGGTGGTGCAGGTGTCGTCCAGTGCCGGGTTTCCTCGGCAGCGCCGCTTGGATCGGTGGGTGCGGCAATACGTCTCCGTCGCCGGGATGAGCTAATCGCACTGCCGTCCGACCTCGTCGCCGGGTGCCAGGCAGCGCTGGCGGTGGGCAGCGGTCGGATGACCGTTGACCGCAGCGCCGTCGGCCCGTTGCTGTTCGATCTCGCGGTGGATCCGGGCGACGCTCTCGTTGCGTGCCACTCCGGGCAGCGGGTAGACCGTTCCCTTCGTCGTCAGCAGGTTCGTGAAGGTGTCCGGCGCAAGTTGCGGCTCCAGGAGCAGCCGCAGATCCTCGTCGCCGACCGCGTACTCCACGGCTTCTCCCGACCTGAGGACGGTGCGCAGGCGTCGGCTGGTAATCAGTCCCAGCCAGAGCTCCAGCATCACTTCGCAGTCATCGGAGACGGGCTGGAAGCAGGGCGATTGCAAAGTCGCGGTGATCG
>NZ_JBKIWN010000040.1:0-38583 GCF_058146165.1 Streptomyces sp. AM25
AGGCCCACGAAAACCCCGAAAGTCGAGGGCCGACTCGGGGGTGAGGGTCTGATAGGACCAGGAGAACACCACCCGTACGTCCGCCGCGGCTTCTCCAGTGCTCAGCGCGTCCAGCCGCCGGTGCGTGTCGCGCAGTTCGTCCAGGAAGCCGGCGAGCGGCCGGTTCGCATGCAGGGTGGCCCGCGCGGCGGCGATGTTCAACGCCAGCGGCAGCCGAACGCACCACTCGATCAGCTCGTCGACGTCGGCCTGCTCGCGTGCGACGCGATCACGGCCAAGGCGGCGGATCAGCAGATCGTGGGCTTCGTCCCGGGTAAGCAGGTCCAGCGTCAGCGGCACGGCGCCGTCCAGGGCGACCAAGCCGGCCAACTGGTCGCGGCTGGTCACCAGCACCAGACACCCGGGGGCACCGGGCAGCAGCGGCCGCACCTGCTCGGCATCCCGGGCGTTGTCCAGGACCACCAGCATCCGCCGGCCGGCCAGGTGGGAGCGGTAGAGCGAGACCTGCTCGTCCGAGTCCGCCGACATGGCCTGCGCAGGAACCCCCAACGCGGTCAGGAATCCGCGCAGCGCGGTCATGGGCGGCAGAGGGGCTCCGGTGGGGTCGAAGCCGCGCAGGTTCACGTACAGCTGGCCGTCGGGGAACCGGTCGGCGTGCAGGTGCGCCCAGTACAGAGCCAGCGCGGTCTTGCCGATCCCGGCGGTGCCACCGATCGCTGTGATCACCATCAGCGGCGCGCCACTCGCGGCTTCCCACTGGGCATCGAGGCAGCGTACCTGTGTGGCGCGGCCGACGAAATGAGAGCTGGGCGGCGGAAGTTGACGTGGCACGACACGCGGCGCGGCGGCGCGCTGCCAGGCGGGCTCGGGTGTCGGGCCGGTGATCATCAGCGTGGGGTCGTTGGTCAACACCGCCTGGTGCAACCGCTGCAGCTCGGGGCCGGGGTCGATGCCCAGCTCTTCGGCGAGGGCCCTGCCGGCCCGGCGGTAGGCGTCCAGCGCTTCGGCGGTCCGCCCGGACCGGAACAAGGCGAGCATCAGTTGCGCCCACAGCCGCTCCCGCAACGGGTGTTCGGTGGTCAACGCGACCAGCTCGGTGGTCAGTTCCCGGTGTCGGTCACGGGCCAGATCGAGATCGATGCGCTGTTCCAGGGCGGCCAACCGCTGCTCGACCAGCCCCGGCACCACCTCACGGTGCAGTACCTCGCTGGGCACATCCGCCAACGGCTCCCCACGCCACGGCTCCAGTGCCTCATCCAGCAGCGCCGCAGCCGAATCGGGCTCGTCGGCTGCCGCAGCGGACCGCACCAGGGAGCGGAACCGGTGCACGTCAACCGCGTCGGCGCGCACGTCAAGGCGGTATCCGGCGACCGAACTGACCAGCGGGACCGGTGCGGCCTCGACCTGAAGGGTGCGACGCAGCCGTAACACATAGTTCTGCAGCGTGTTCCGGGCAGTGAGCGGAGGTTGATCGCCCCACAGGCACGCGATCAACCGCTCGACCGTGACCGGCTCACCGGCCGCGAGAGCCAGTACCGCGACCAGGATCCGCTGTTTCGCCGCAGCGATGGGCACCGGCACACCGTCGTGCCAGACCTCCAGCGGCCCTAACAGGCGGAACTTCCATCCTTCACCCACGCCTGGCTTCCCCCTGCCAGTTAGCCGTTCGGTCGACGGAAGATGACACTCCGTATCGCAATCCACTCCAGTTGCAGTTCGATATTTCCGCTGCTCAGGCGCCTGTTTGTGAGTGTAGTTGACTAACTGACCCTCATGTTGCGGAAGTTCGTGACCGGCGGCGTGTGATCGCTGTTGTTCTGATCGCGCAAGATGATGTGCGCCCCGGCGTGCGGGCGAGGGAGCTTGGAGAGCTGCTGCTGCGAGTCGGTCACCGATTCGGCCGCTTCGAAGCAACCGTCCTCGTCGCAGCCATCGCCGAGTGGCTGTGACTGCTGGTCAGGCCGAGCGCCGCGTCAGATGTTCCAGGACCGCCACCGCCCGACCGGCCTGCTCATGCGGCACGAAGAGGTGATCGTGGTGATACCCCGCAACGACATTGCAGCTCAGGCCGGCGTCCGCGAGTTCCCGCGAGACCGCGGCGGTCAGCCCGACCGCCTCCAGTGCGGAATGGATGCGCAGCGTGATCCATCCAGCCACGTAGTCGTATACCAGGCCGGCCGCATCCGCTTCTTCCTGCCGCACCACCAGGGTCAATCCCTCGCGTTCGGCGACTGTAACCACTGGGATGACGCCGGAGGGTACGTCTTTTTCAACCATAGTGAAGACATAGCGGCCCTCGTTCAGTTCCGGGCGCATGTCACTCAGCAATTTATGCAGATCAGTCTCACCAGTCATGGCTACCACACTACGCACTCTCAACAAGCACTTCCGATACAGGCCCTAGCCCGCCTGGCACTCGGTGCACTCGGAAATCTTCTCCAGGCGAGGTGATCTTGCTTTCGCCCCAGTAGCAGCCGTCCGGGCAGCCGTCGATGGTGTGCTCGCCCTCCCCTTCCTTCACCACATCGATGTAGTCGTCGCGGTGCATGACCCTGTCGTCGTTGCTGGACGCGTCCCAGTCGGTGAGCTGGCCCTGGAAGCGGAACTGCGCGTTGGGCTTCCCGTCCCTGACGGTGATCAGTCGCTCGCTCCACAATGTCCAGTCGTCGCCCGTCAGTTGCAGGTCGCCGTTGTAGGTTTTGGGGTTGCTGGCGTTGTCGTAGGACCTGTACCAGATGACGTTCACCATTCGCTCGGTGATGGCGCAGATGAGCTCGATTCCATCGGCCGAGCGTAGTAATTCAAGGAGCCGCATCAGTTCAGACTGGGACAGGGCCATCGTGGACTCCTCGTGGTTGAACTGGGCGTTAACCAAGGAGAGTTACGCGGTGGCCCACCTCCTGTTCAGGGAGCGGTACTCACCCGTGGAAGTGCGCCCCGGGCAGACGCCCGCGCACTCCCGGCCACTGATCCCGTACACCACGACGAGGGACACCATCATCTCGTTGGCGCTCACGGTCCAGGTGAAGGGCTTGGCGTCCGCGTTCCAGCGCTCGATGTAGCTGCGGATCTGCTGGCGGCGCATCGCCTGCCGGGTCAGGATGCCGAACCAGATCTCCACCCCATGCCGGGAAGACGGGCCCCCTGACCAGTCTGGACGTGGTCGGACAATTGCGGGGCGATGGCGGCCGCGTTGTCCGGCCAGCGGTCCAGCACAGTGCCGCCGGCGGCCGGGAGCTCCCACGCCCACTCAGTGGCCAGCGTGCGCTGGCCGCTGCGAGTCCTATCGGCTCGCGCCCGTCCCGTCCCGCCGTACGGACCGGCCGCAGCTTCTGCTTCGCCTTCTGGCCCCACCGTTCTTCCGCGCCGCCTCCTTCGCAGCCCGCAGCGCGACCCGGGCCAGGTCGACCCCGGACGCCTCGCTGCCGCTCATGCCTGCACCCACGGGGTGCAGCCGAGGTCCAGGTGCCCGAGCCGGGACAGGCGCTGCACGGTTGCGACGAACGCCCGGGTGAACAGGCGCTGCGCCGAGTGCTCGCCGTAGCGGGCGATGTGGTCGTGGATGATCTGGTGGTCGGCGGCGGCGCGGTTGCGCCAGTCCAGGACCTGCTCGCGGGTCAGGTCCTCGAGGAGCAGCTCCTGGCCGCCGTCGACGTCCGCGAACCCCGGCTCCGGGGTCGAGGCGGGCGGCTGGGCCGGGCTTGGTACTGGTGTGATCGCCTAATCAACTGTCGCCGGTTCCCCGGGGAACTCGGCCAGATGGTGACCGACCGTGGTCGCCAGCGGCGTATCGCTCCAGGTCCTACTGGTCTCGTTGGGCGCTCGCGCCCTTCGGGCAGGAAGCGACGGGGCCGGCAGGCGGCCAGGTCGGTGTAGCCGCCGAGGTCCGCGAGGCGGTGCTCGGGCTGGTCGACGAGGTGATCAGCGTGCGCGCAGGCGTACCCGCACAGCACGGTCAGTGAACCGCTGACTCTCTGAGTACGGCGTTACGAAACCAGCGATGAATGCCGTGTGACAGGCAGGACCGACTGATCCGCGACGGTCCGCTCCGCCTGGCTGATCTCGGCCCAGACGGCGTCAAGAGACAGGCCGAGGGTGTCGGCGATCGCTGCGATGGTCGGGAAGGCGGGGGTGGCCACACGGCCGGATTCGATCTTTCGCAGAGTTTCCGGCGAGATGTGCGAAGCGAGCGCCACGTCCAGCATCGAGCGGCAGCCCCGGGCTCGGCGGAGCAGGGCGCCAAGGCGCTGTCCGCGTTCTACCTCGGCGGGGGTGAGCGGCAACCTGACCATGACCCCATTCTAATACCGGTACAGTTAGACCGGGATAGTTATTGGACGTACGTGAGAGGTCCCCCATGATTGAGATCCTGAACTCCGCGCGGCTTGAGCGGGCGAGGGACACCGGTGCCCTGGTCGGAGACATCCTGCACACGCTGAAGCAGCGCAGCACGGTCGGGACGAACCTGCTGGACATCGACCAGTGGGCCAAGGAGATGATCACCGAGGCGGGAGCGCAGTCCTGCTACGTCGACTACGCGCCTTCCTTCGGGCGCGGCCCGTTCGGGCACTACATCTGCACGGCCGTCAACGACGGAGTGCTCCATGGGCGGCCTCACAACTACACGCTGGCAGACGGGGATCTGCTGACTCTCGACCTCGCCGTAGCCAGGGCCGGGGTGGCCGCGGACGCCGCGATCAGCTTTCTGGTGGGCAAGGCCAGGCCGGCGGAGAGCGTCGCGATGATCGAGACGACCGAACGTGCACTCGCCGCCGGCATCGCCGCCGCCAAGCCTGGGGCGCGCATCGGTGACCTCTCCCACGCCATCGGCACGGTCCTCAGCAAGGCGGGCTACCCGATCAACACCGAGTTCGGAGGCCACGGCATCGGCTCGACCATGCACCAGGACCCACACGTCGCGAACACCGGACGGCCCGGCCGCGGATACAAGCTGCGCCCCGGTCTGCTGCTTGCCTTGGAGCCCTGGGTCATGGCCGACACTGCCACACTCGTCACCGACGCCGACGGTTGGACGCTGCGCAGCGCGACGGGCTGCCGGACCGCGCACAGCGAGCACACCATCGCCATCACCGACAACGGAGCCGAAATTCTCACCCTGCCCACGCAGGCACGACCGTAAGGGAGCCCACACCGCTGCCGCGTCAGCAGACCTGACTGCCAGGCGCGGCCGGGCCTGGCCCTCGGTTCCGGTATTCCTCCAGGATTGATTCCCAATCGGGGCTGGTCGGGCGCCTGTTGCGGGCGGGTTCAGCCAGACGCACCGCGCACGCGGCGCAGGTAGTCGGTGATGGCGTCCCTGTTCCTGGTCAGACAGGCGATCCGTCCTGCCAGCTGGTCGCGTTCGTGCTCCAGGGTGGCAATCATCTCGGGTGTCACGTCGGGGAAGTAGATGGCCCGCGGCTTGTCGAGGCAGGGGAGGATCTGCCGGATGATCCGGGTGGGCAGCCCGGCATCGAGTAGCCCGCGGATCTGCACGACGCGGTCCACATGGCCTTCGTCGTATTCACGGTAACCGTTGCCGGAACGTCCAGGGGTGAGCAATTGCTGCTCCTCGTAATAGCGCAGCAGGCGGCGGGTCGTGCCGGTGCGGTCTGCCAGCTCTCCGATGCGCATGTGAGCGAACTTACCCCGTCAGGGCTGCTCCCCGGTTTTGACCTTCACATTGATGTGAGTGTCTGAGACTCGGCGGTGTTCGTCGGCAGCCGGCCCGAAGCCGCTGCCCACCTGTTCAGAGGGAGGACCGCATGGTCTCGATCGATGTTTGCGACTTCTACAAGGAGTGGGCAGCCCGCAGTGTTGACGTCATCGATGCGGCCGAGGGGGCGGGGCCCGGCTCTCTCGACGGTCTCCGGCTCGCCTACCGTGCGTTCTTCCAGGACAGCTGTCCCGCGCCGGACGGAGTGGCGTTCCACGCCGTGGACGCGGGCGGGGTCGCGGCCGAGCATGTGACCACGGCCGGTGCGGTCGAAGGCCGGTACCTGGTCTACCTCCACGGGGGCGCCTACATCGCGGGGGATCCGCAGGGGTACCGCGGGCTGGCCGGCCACTTCGCCCGGCGTCTGCGCGCGCATGCACTGGTGCCGGACTACCGGCTGGCGCCCGAGGCGCCCTTTCCGGCCGCGGTCGAGGACTCCGTGACCGCCTACCGCTGGCTGCTGGAGCAGGGTACGGACCCGGCGGATGTGGTGTTCGCCGGTGACTCGGCCGGTGGCGCGCTGGCGGTCAGCGCCCTGGTCGAGGCCCGCGGACAGGGCCTTCCGATGCCGGCCGCCGCGATCGCCATCTCGCCCTGGGCCAACCTGGAACACACCGGGGCCACGATGTTCTCCCTCGACGGCGTTGACCCGTCCGTAGGCCGACAGGGGCTGCGCCGGGCTGCGGATGTCGTCCTCGGCCGGGCACCGGCGAACAGCCCGCTGGCCTCTCCGGTCTTCGCCGACACCCGCGGGCTGCCCCCGGTATTGATCCAGATCGGGGGCCATGAGGTGATGCTCAGCGACGCCCTCCGGCTCGCCGCCAAACTGGCCGAGGACTCCGTGCCCGTCCGCCTGGAGGTCGCCCCGGAGATGGGGCATGTGTGGCATCTCCTCGTCGGCCATCTCCCCGCCGCGGACAAGGCGGTTTCTGACGGCGTGGCCTTCGCCTTGGAGCACCTGTCCGTGCGGTGAGAGTGAGGATGTCCGGTGGCGGGCCCGGCGGGTCAGCGTTCTCGGCGATGCCGGGCTCGTGCGACGCCGCCATTGCACCGAGGTCGGCACCACAGCCGGCTCGGACAGGAAGTCCCGCGGTGGTTTGTTGACGGCGGGTCTGTGGAGGAGTAGGCCGAGGTAGAGGGGTCAACTCCGGCCTTGGGGGCTTGTGATGACGAAGCGGTTGCCGCGTCCGCCTGCCCCCGGGTCCGCTGGAAGCCTACGCTGCCCGACACGCTGGCCAAAACCGGGTGCCGGTAAGAACCGTGTCACCAGCCGCAAACGGCGGTGATCAGTCCCTGGACCCCCGCCAACCGACCTTGCTCAACAATCAGTCGGTTCTTCAACGCCGTCGCGTGTGGCGATGATGCTGTAGACGGAGACGGTGCCCTGGCACAGGGCGTAGGTCCAGTTGCGGCCGGCGTCGTAGAGCTCGGTGAAGGCGGCGGGGCGGGTGCGGGGGTCGGGGAAGCGGTGTTCGATGTTGTGGTTGACGGTCTGGAACCAGCGGATCGCATCTGCTTGGGAGGGCAGTCGGCGCAGGTCGGTGAGGGTGAAGCCGTGGTCGGTGAGCACTTTGGTGAAGTAGCCGAGGGTCTTGCGGTGGCGCAGGGCGAGGCGGTCGACGGTGTCCTCGATGGCGGAGCGGTAGCTGTCCAGGGTGATGTTGAAGAGGTTGTCGGAGATGACGATGCTGGCGCCGGGGCGCATGCGGGCGGCCAGGGCCGCGATGCACTGTTCGTAGACAGTGGTGGGGAAGTGGTTGGCGACCCCGCGGATGAGGACGAGGTCGTAGGGGGTGTCGGGGTGCGGGAGCAGGTGGAGGTCTTTGGCATTGCACTGGTATAGGCGGACACGGTCGAGCAGGCCATGGCGGTGCAGGCGGCGGGCGGTGTATTCGAGCTGGGGGCGGCTGACGTTGAGGGCGTCGAACCAGGTGCACTCGGGCAGGCGTTGGGGCAGGTACTGCAGGGCCGGGCCCCAGCCGCAGCCGACGTCCAGGACCCGGCGGATGGGGGGCGTGCTCCAGTGGTGGATGTCGGCGAGGTCGAGCTGACGCTCGAAGTAGCGCCGTCCAGCGGCTTCGAGGACGCCGCCGGGGCTCTCTTCCCAGATGCCGAACTGGAACCACAGGTCTTCGCCGATGGCCTTCTGCCACAGGGCGGCGGCGTCGGTGTCGTACACCTCGCACACCCGGGGCTCATAGGGGTCGGGAGCGGTTCCCTGGATCACCGTGATGGCGTCCTCGATCGGCCGGGGCCCATCGGTCATGGCAAGCCTCCCGGGCGGGGGCGGATCGTTTCAGCGGCCGAAGCGGCGTTGGCGTCGGCTGTAGGCGCGCAGGGCGCGCCGGAGGTCGGTGTGGCGGAAGGCGGGCCAGGTGCGGGGGCAGAAGTACAGCTCGGCCTGTTCGGCCTGCCAGGTCATAAAGCCGGAGAGGCGCTGTTCGCCGGAGGTGCGGATGATCAGGTCGAGTGCGGGCTGTCCGGCGGTGGACAAGTGCCGTTCCACCGCGTCGGGGGTGAGCCGGGCGGCGAGCGCGGCGGCGTCGGCGGTGGCGTTGCGGGGCTCGTTCAGGAAGCCCTGGACGGCACGGACGATGTCCTCGCGTCCGGTGTAGGCGAGCGCGAGGTTGACCAGCAGGCCCGGGCGGTGGGCTGTTTCCCGGGCCGCGGTGCGGGCGGCGTCGCGCAGGGCGGGCGGCAGCCGGTCCAGGTCGCCGACCGGGTTGATGCGCCAGCGCCCGATGGCGACGAGCTGGCGCAGGGTGTCCTGGACGAAGACGGGCAGCTGCTCGGTGTCGGGGCGGGCGAGGTTGCCGGTGGACAGGGTGAACAGGGTGACTGCCTCGATGCCGGCCTGCTCGCACCAGATGAACACTTCGGCGGTCTTGGCCGCCGAGCGCCGGTGTCCCTCGGCGATCGGTTTGCCGCGGGCGCGAGCGTAGCGGCGGCCGCCGTCCGGGATCAAGCCCAGATGCCGGGGCGGGTGGGCAGGGCCGTTCTTCACGGACGGCCGCGGTCCAGTGATCAGGCCGGACAGCAGCGGCCGGCCGGTCACGAGCCTTCCTCTGGTCGGGGCAGCAGGTTCTCGACATGGGCGTGGCGTGATGCGGCGGGCACGCCCTGGTCGATGTAGCGGCGGGTGTGGCGCAGCAGGTAGACGTTGGCGGCGATGAAGCCGACCAGCAGGTCGGCCCAGGCCGTCAGATCGGTGTCGGAGTGCGCAGGCACGGCCGCCTGGGCGAGAGCTGTGCGGGCGCGGGTGACGTCGTCGACCCGCTCGGTGGCCATCTGACGGGCCCATTGCCTGGCCTGCTCGGGGTTGGCGCCCCGGGTGCGGCACAGCACGGGGATAATGTTGTGCCGGTCGCCATCCGTGGCCTCTTTGCCTTCCGAGCCCAGGTCGTTGAGCAGGACGTTGGCGTCCTGGACCGCGGTGAGCAGCGCGGTTACCTGCGGGTGTTTCAGGGTGCCGTCGCTCAGCTCGAAGCCGCCGAGGCGTTCGATCAGGTCGCTGAAGAGCAGGGTGGGCATGGAGATCCGGCGCTGGGCCAGGTAGCCGTCCAGGCCCAGGTGGGTGCTGCTGCGGCGGTTGTCGGCCTCGGTGGCCACGACCTCGATCCACTCGCGCCAGTGGTGTGCGGCCCGGCGCCGCCAGGCGGGGGACATGCCGGCCCTGGCGCGTTCCCAGACCGAGGCCAGGGCCCGGGCCAGGGAATGCGCGTCGGCGACCGGGGTCTCCTCAAGGACCGCCGCCAGTTGTGCGAGCAAAGCGGCCAGGTCCTCGGCCTGCGGGGCCCGGCGCACATCGAAGAGGTCGTCGAACAGGACACTCCACAAGAACACGTCCACGGCCAGGTCCAGGTCAGGGCCGTGGCTGTCGGGATAGACCCGGGCCATCAGCTCGTTGGCGCCCAGGGCGAGGAACCAGCGCTGGCTGTCCTTGCCCCGCAGCAGTCCGCAGGAGCGGAAGAACGCCAGGCTGCGCTGCCCGTCCCCGGGCGCGTTGCGGTGCGGCGGCCGTGGCAGCGGCAGCGCGTTCCAGAAGCGTTCCTCGGCTGTCGGCTGCCGCACCGGCGCCGCCGGGCGCCGGGCAGTCACGATCAGATAGTGGGGTTCCGAGCCGTTCATGTAGTCGGCCATGAACGCGTCATAGGCGTCGCAGAGGTCCGGCCCGTACTCCTTGAGCAGCGCGTCCCTGGAGCGGTGGAAGTTATCCCGCCAGCACTGGAAGGTGCGCCGGGTGTTCTCGTCGATGTCCAGGAACTCCAGCAGGCTCAGGCCGGCGCCACGAACGGCGGTGAAGTACTGGTCGGCGGCCAGGAACGTATTGAGGCGGGACAGGAGACTGAAACGCTCACACAGCTCCCGGTCGGCTTCCGAGCACGGGCCGCTGACGAACCAGTCGGTGACGACCAGGCGGCCACCGGGCTTGAGCACCCGCCGCAGCTCGGCAAATGCCCGGGGCCGGTCCATGTGCGGCATGGACTCAATAGCGCATGCCACATCAAAGTACTCATCTGGATAAGCCAAGTGGTGGACATCCCCACACTCGAACCTGACCCGGTCGGCCAAGCCCTCCCCGACAGCCGCGGCCGTCGCCCGCTGGACCTGCACCTCGCTGACGGAGACCCCCACGACCCGCACGTCAGCGGTCCGAGCAAGCCGGATGGCCGGTGCGCCCATCCCACACCCGGCGTCGAGAACCCTGTCCCCGGGCGAGACCTTGAGCCGGGCGATGACCTCGTCGGTGAGCCGGTCCTGGGCCTCGGCGAAGGGAGTGCAGTCTTCAGGAGAGTCCCAGTAGCCGTCGTGGATGTTGGGTCCGCTGACCTCGTCGTACAAGAGAGCCAGGCGGTCGTACCAGGTCCCGATGTCACCGACGCCAGGCGCGCCCGACTCGTCCGGCAGAGGGACGGAAGTCTCGGTCATCGTGAGGCCCTCCCAGTACAGCCGTCAAAGAGCAGCGCGATGCTCCCTTCCATACCAAGAACGCAGCTTCCAACAGAGACAGCAAGCACGGATCGCATCTCGGTTGCCGCACCCAGGGGGCGCGCGAAGCACAACGGGGGGCATCGGTAGCGGCCTGCTCATCGAGCTGGGCGGAGTTCGCGCCCGTCCCCAGCGAAACCGCAGGCACCCCGGCTGCACGTGAACTCACGCCTGCCCGACTGGCTGCTGGTCGTCGGTGTCCGTGGGCGTGCGGGGGGGGGCGGGCACCGTGGCCGTGGTGAGGTTCCCGGACGGTGGGTCGACTGGGAGAACCGCCTCCCCACCCCCGCCCGGGCCTCCATCGCCTGGCGCGAGCAGAACGACCACCTGCACACTGGCGCCCGGGCCGTACTGGAGCGCCTGACCAAGGACGCGCACACCGAGTCCTACGACGGCCCGAGCATCGACTGGCCGTCCTGGCGGACCTTCACCGCCGCCCTCGGCGACGGGCACCTGATCATGGCCGGCCTCCGCCCGGGTCTGTGGGCCATCGGCCACTCCACCCCCACAACAGCCGCCGTCATCCAACAGGACGGGATGATCCTTGCCGACCGGGCCGACTCTCCGTCGCTGACGGTCCTGCGCGGCTGGCTCATCGCCTGGGAGAACTCGGGACGCCCGGCTCCCGAGACCTACACCCCCCGCCCTCATCCGCGGCGACGGCGGCTGGCACCTGCGGCTGTCTCTGTAGGGTCTCCGCGCCGGGCGACTGGCATGTTCAAGCTCAGGGGCGACGGGGGCGGGTCTCTTCTTGGACTGGACGGCGAGGACGTAGCGAATGGGGAGAAGGCTGGACAGGCCGAAGAGCTCCAGCGATGAGTGCCGCTCTGGCCGGGGAGTCGTGGGGGACGGCGATGTCGACAAGTAGGTTCTGCGGGCACGGCATTGCTGAGCGCGCGGATCTCTCCTCCGCCATCAGCTGCTGTCGTCCGGTCATGGCCCCGCGTACGCCGCCTCGCAGGTTGCCAGGCACCGTGCTGCTCGGGCGTGTCCCGCCAGGGGCTGCCGGTGCGGAACCGTCACATCACCCCCTCGGACTGCTCGCGCAGGTGCTCCGGGTAGGGGCCGAACTGTCCGACCGGCAGGTGCAGCGCGATCAATTCCCACTCGGTGTCGCTCAGTTCAGGGCGGGTCACCCCAGCCTTCTACCGGGCCGGCGTCGATGGCGCGGGAGACTTCTCCATCGTCGGGCAGGAAGCCCAGCGCCTTCTGGAGGTCGGCAGGCATGCGGTAGTGCACACCGGACATGCCGAGCGTGACGGCGGCCTCGACGTTCTCCAGCCGGTCGTCCACGAACAGGCACCGGCCGGCGGCGGCTCCTGCCCGCTCGGCTGCGATCTCGTAGATCGCCTGGTCGGGCTTGGCCACCCCCACCCGGGCGCTGCTGACGACGTGGTCCGCGAGATCCGTCAGCCCCATCCGCTCAAGGTCACGCTCCAGGTCCAGGGTTGCGTTGGTCACCAGGATCAGCGGCATGTGTTCGCGCACCCGGCGCAGCAGGGCCACCACCGTGTCGTCGGCCCGGAACGGAGCATCGGCAAGCGCCGTCCCCAACTCACGGGCGCACGTCCGCGGCACCCGGTCGGACAGCGCCGACGCGATGGAGTCCACCCACTCCTCGGTGGTGATCTCGCCGAGGAGCAACGGCAGGTCTACTTCGGGGGCGAAGGCCACTCTTGCGGTGGTGCCTTCGGCCAGTCCCGCAGCGCGCTCCAGCTCGGCCAGTGGAGCCAAGTCGTAGAAGCGGATCACGTTGTCGAGGTCGCACAGCACTGCATCAAAGGGCCTGCTGGATATCCCGGAAGCCGTCACCGCCCATGCATAGCACAGCCTTCAACCGCTTATGGATCACACCTCGGAACAGGTTCTAGTCGGCCTCCGACGTGAGCAGTTCGCCGAGTGCAGCCGTGACGTCCCGGTGCGGGTGCCCGGCCGGCCACCAGCCGCCGTGCTTCTTGCGGTACGGGTACCAGAGGACTCCGTCGGTGCCCAGGCGGAGCTGGGCGTCGTGACCGATCACCGTCAGCCAGTTTCTGGCAGCGCGCACTCCGGGCGCTCGTTCTCCGTCCCATGCTCGTTTGATCTGCTCGCGTACGGCGTGGAGGTAGGACGGATCCGGATCCCATGGCTCGTCGAGGATCGTCAGAGCCGGGGCTCCGCCGTACTGCCAGGCGCGGGCCGCCCGGGCGAGGGAGGCCGGGGTGCGGTGCGCGCTCCAGCACAGCCGCGTGAAGATTTCGGTGGGAGGTCCGGCGGCGGCCAGACGTACGACGTCGTCGTCGACGCTGAGGGGCAGCAGGGTGGCGGGCTGCTGGTGTATGTCGTGGGGCTGGAGGGCCTGGTGGAGCAGTTGGGCGGCGCGGGTGGCGGTGTCGGCGGCCAGGAACTCCAGGGCTGCCGGGTCCACTCCGGGTGCAGGCTCGCCGGCAGCGGTCAGCTGGGCCACCGGGCCGGGCTGGTCGACGGGGGGTGGCGGTACGGGCAGCGGCGGGAGCCCGGCGCGGGCGGTGGCGAACACCTCCCGGGCGGGCACACCGGGCGGTGGAGACGGGGCGGCGGGTGTGGCGGCCTGGGCGGCGTTGCGCCGGTGGAGGTCGGCCATGAGCTCGCCCTCGCCACGTCCTCTCAACAGCAGGAGAACGAACGGGTCGTGATCGAGGAGCCGGGCGACCTGATAGTAGAGGGCGGCGGCGTGCTTGCAGGGGTAGCCGTCGTCGGGGCACGAGCAGTACGGGATGAGCTCGCGGCTGGTCGGCAGGAGCTGCACGCCGGCCTGTGCGGCGTCCTCGGCCAGGGCGGTCGGCATGTCGTGGTCCAGGAGGGCGGCGAGGTGCCCGGCTTGTGCTGCAGCCATATCGAGCAGGGCGTCCCACTGGGTGGCAGTGAGCTGCGGGATTTCCATCGACGTGCGATAGGGGGTGGGGCGGCTGCCCTTCACCTGAGCGGTGGCGCGGCCGGGGGTGATGGTGATCTCGCGAACGTTGCCGGCGCGGGCGTAGGTACGCCCGCGGGCGAGGCGTCCGGTGGCGGAGCGGGCCGGGCCTTCCAGGGCTTGGACCCAGGCGTTGCCCCACCAGCTGTCGGCGAAGGAGCGGCGGCCGCGGGCGGTGGGCAGCGGCGGGAAGACGCGCTGGCGGTCGCGCTCGTTGCCGGGGCCAGGTGCAGGGTTCATCGGTGCACGCTCCGGAGCTGGACGAAGTCGGCGAGCTCGGCGTCGCTCAGCTCGGTGAACGCGCTCTCCCCGCCGCCGAGGACCGCGTCCGCCAAGGCCCGTTTGGTTTCGAGGAGTTCGGCGATGTGGTCCTCGACCGTGCCCTCGGCGATCAGACGGTGCACCATGACGGGCCGGGTCTGGCCGATGCGGTAGGCGCGGTCGGTGGCCTGCTCCTCGACGGCCGGGTTCCACCAACGGTCGTAGTGGACTACGTGCCCAGCCCGGGTCAGGTTCAGGCCCGTGCCGGCGGCCTTGAGGGAGAGCAGGAAGACCGGGATCTCGCCGTTCTGGAAGCGGCGCACCATCTCCTCCCTCTGGTTGACGGGGGTGCCGCCGTGGAGGAACTGCGCGGTGATGCCCCGGCGGGCCAGGTGGTCCTCGATCAGGTGCCCCATGGTGACGTACTGGGTGAAGACCAGGACCGCGCCGTCCTCGGCGAGGATGACATCCAGCAGTTCGTCGAGGAGCTCCAGTTTCCCGGAGCGGCCCGCGGTCTTCGCACCGGACTCCTTGAGAAACTGCGCCGGGTGGTTGGCGATCTGTTTCAGGGCGGCGAGGAGTTTGAGGACCAGGCCGCGGCGGGTGATGCCGTCGCTTTCACGGATCGCGGCCATCGTCTCGCGCACCACCGCTTCGTAGAGGGCGACCTGTTCCTTGGTCAGGGTGACGGGGTGGTCGGTCTCGGTCCTGGGCGGGAGCTCGGGCGCAATGCCCGGATCGGACTTCTTGCGGCGCAGCAGGAACGGGGCGACCAGTGCAGCCAGGCGCCGGGCGGCGTCGGGATCCTGGCCGCTCTCCGCACCCCGGGCGTACTGGTCGCGGAAGGTCTTCAAGGACCCCAACAGGCCTGGTGTCGTCCAGTCGAGCAGGGCCCACAATTCTGACAAGTTGTTCTCGACCGGTGTTCCGGTGAGGGCGACCTTGGCCCGGGTCCGCAGCGTGCGCAGCGCCTTCGCGGTCGCCGAGAATGGGTTCTTCACGTGCTGCGCCTCGTCCGCAACGACCAATCCCCAGGGGCTCGCCGCGAGTTCGGTCGCGCGCAGCCGCATGGTCGCATACGTGGTCAGCACGAAGCCGTCGTCGGTGCCGGCCAGGCTGCGTTTGGTGCCGTGATAGCGGCGGATGGGGGTGCCGGGCGCGAATTTCTCGATCTCGCGGGCCCAGTTGCCCAGCAATGACGTCGGGCAGACCACCAGGGTCGGCCCGGCGGTGGAGGGGTTGCTCTGGCGGTGCAGGTGCAGAGCGATCAGGGTGATCGTCTTGCCGAGGCCCATGTCGTCGGCGAGACACCCGCCCAGGCCGAGGGAGGTCATCTGATCCAGCCAGGTCAGGCCCCTCAGCTGGTAGTCGCGCAAGGTGGCGGCCAGCGCGGCGGGCTGGGGCACCGGCATGCGGCGGGCGAACGCTTCGGGGTCGGCGAGGCGCTCCCTCAGCTCCGTCAGCCAGCCCCGCGCGGTAACCTCCACCCGCTCGCCGTCGATGTCCGCGCTCCCGGCCAGGACGGTGCCCAGCGCCTCGGCCGGGGTGAGCTCACGGGCCTTGCGGTCGCGGGCCCGGGCCAGGATCTCAGGATCGATGAGGACCCACTGGTCGCGCAGGCGCACCATGGGCCGCCGGGCCTCCGCGAGCCGGTCGAGCTCGGCCGGCTCGAGTTCGCGGCCGCCGAGGGTGAACTGCCAGCGGAAGGCCAGAAGGGCCTCGGCCGAGAGCAAGGACGGCAGATCGGAGGAGGCATTCTCGGCGGGTTCGACGACGGCGCGGGCCAGCAGCTGCCGGGCCAGCTCCTTGGGCCAGTGGACCTGAACGCCCGCCGCTGCCAGGGACGTTGCAGCGTCGCCGAGGAGGTCACTCACCTCGGCGTCGGACAGCTCCAGCCCTGTCGGCACCGCCATGCTGAGCAGGCGACCGAGCGGCGGCCATGCACGGGAGGCCCGGCGCAGGGCAAGCAGCGCTTGCGCCCGTGCTTCCGGGCCGGACAGGCCGGCGGCGGCCGAGTGTCCTGACCAGATGTCCCGCGCATCGGCGAGCGTGGCGTCGGCGAGGTGGTGCAGCTGGACGACAGCCTTGAACTGCTCCTCAGCGTCCAGCCCGTAGCCGTCGTCACCGTCAGAGCCGACCAGGTCCTCGTCCCAGACATCCCTGCGACTGTTCGTTCCAGGCAGTTCGATGCGCAGCGAGACGCCCACGCCTGCGTCCAGGCCGGAGGCGATGTCGGCCGCCCACTCCCGCTGCTGCTCCGCCGCTTGCGGCTCGGTCGCGGTCCAGGCATCACCGCCAGCGGCGAGGGGGCCGGCCGGAGTACGGGCGAGCGCATCGGCGACCGCGTCCATAAAGGCCCGCAACAGCGGCTCGGCCTGCGGCAGTTCCAGCACTGCCGGACCGTCGACCGGCACCGCTCGCGCCTCGGGCGGCATCGCGGCCGCCAGCTCCGCAAGCCGCGCCCGGTCCTCACCGTCGTAGGGCCCGATCCGCCACGCATCGAACCCGCCGGGACTGACACCGGGCAGCAGCCTGCCACGGGCGGCGAGTTGCAGAGCGAACACGGCGGCCGTACCCCAGAACGCAGCAGCCGGATCAGCGCCGGGCATCCGGCGCGCCTCGGTGAGAACGGACAAGGCCTGCGAAACCGGCACGACGGTCGCAGCCACCTCCCGGCGGCGCACCGAAGTCCCGTGCGGGCGCACCACCGTCAGACGGCCCGTGGCTTCCGGCGGCGCTCCACTGGGGCGCCAGAACGCCACACGGCCCTCCCGCGGAGGATCAGCCGGCAGGAACACCACGGCACACTCGGCCAGCGCGCTCAGCTGCGCCGCCGTCATCATGCCTGGGCCGCCGCCCGGCGCTTTCACGGACGGCGGAACGGGCACCAACAAGCCCCAGCCCCCTTGCCCTTGCCCTTGCGACACGGCACACCAGTACCGTGCCTGCCGAGCGTAGCGGCCCAAAGGGCCGGGTCAGCACCGAATGCCGCCGCCCCACCCCATTGCGTCACCTTCTGCCCTCAGCTCAACCCAGGCTCGGTTTCGGCACGTCGACCACTGCCCCGCCGTGCGCGCCGCTGACAGCACGGTGGGCGGCCTCTCCGGAGCCCTCGTCGGGCCGGGAAGCCGACGTCGAAGCGGAGCCGACCACGGCAGGCCGTGAAGTTATCGCCGAGGGCGCGGAACGCTCCACCGCGACGTGGTAGGCACGTCAGCTGTTGAGGTCCATGACGGGAACAGCGAGGCCTTCGTAGGAGGCGGGGGTCACGGTGGCGATGAGGGCCCCGTCCGGCCGGTCGAGTGTGGGCCGGGCGGCATGGACGGCCGCTGCGACGCCGAAGGGGACCTGGCGGCGGTGCAGTTCGGCGATGGCGTGGGCCGTTTCGTAGCCGGCGTCCAGGGTGTGCAGGGTGTCGAGGATGCCGAGGTAGTCGATGATGCCGGGGCGCTCGCGCTCGGCTTCCAGGGCGCTGATGACCGGAACCCACAGTCGCACGGTGGGGTCGCCGCTGGCGATGTGGATCAGCCCGGACACCTGCCTGTTGCCACCGAGAGCGAGGAGCGTGTCGCTGTCCAGGACGTAGTGCTCGATGATCACGCCGCCCGGCCCCCGGAGGGGCCGCCGCCGAGGAGTCGCTCACTGTGCGCGGCTTGCGCGGCGCGCATCTTGGCGCGCAGCTGCGAGGCCTCCTCGTCACTGACCTGGTGGCCGAACTCTGCTTCGAGGAAGGCCGCGGTGCGCTCTGCGCGGTCGTGCAGTTCTTGCGGGGTGAGCGAGATCGCGGCGAACTCCTCGATGAGGGCCCGCATACTGATGCCGCGCGCTTGTGCGAGCACGGCGAGCCGGTCCCGGGCCACAGAATCAATCTTGATCGTGGTGTCCATACCCCGAGTATACTCAACAGAATACCTGTGGGGTGGTGCCGGCTACGGCACCGTGACTGAGCCCTCGACCTGGCCCGTGGGCGCTTCACGTGAACCGTTGTGTTCACCATGGCGGCGCCGTGTCGCGAGTGCCGCGGTGCCGTCACACCCTGCTGCAGGCTGCGGTACATCACTCCCGCCACGCACGCCACGACGGGTATGACTACAGCGGGCACGACCGGCCAGGGGATCCCGGTCCACCGACGCGCATCCACGGGAAGTCCGGGTGCGAGCGGTCGGAGCTGAACCGGGCGTCGCCGAGCACAGCGCGGACGTCTTCATGGCGTGCGGCAACGAACACGGTGCGTCCGCTCGGGCCCGTCACCCTGGGCAGGCCGGGGTGCTCGCGCAGGCCGGCGTAGTCCGGCGGCGGGGAGAACGGGCAGGTCCGAGACATCGGCCAAGTCTCGGCTCGCAGCGGGCTCTGGTCGTGCATGGTCACCGCCTCGACTCTTTCGGAATCGAGGACGACCGTATGACTGGCGATACTTGAATTTCCGTAGTCTCCCGTTGAGGTCGGAACGAGCTGCAGCAGCACCGGCTGCCGGCGCTCAATGGCGGTACGCGGCTGTGGCGATCTCGATGAAGGATCTGATCAACGGGTTGGCATCACCTTCGTTCCACACCGCCACCACTCGGCTCGGCGTCATATCGACCAGCGGTACCACGGCCAACTCCGCGGGCAGGTCGTGTCCGAGCGGGGCCAGGCCGACCGTGCCGTTCCACAGCACGGCCTGCAGGCATTCCTGGACGGCGCGCACCACGGGGCCCTCGCGCGGCCTGCCGCCGTTCCAGTACGACTGCCAGAGGGGGGCGGTGCCCTGGGGGAACTGGAACCAGCGGCGGTCGTTCAGGTCGGCCAGCCGCAGCCGGTCGCGGCCGGCCAGCACGTCGTCGGCGCGCAGAACCACGCCGACCGGATCGCTGCGCAGCGCACGCACCGTCAGGGCGGTCTCGTCGAAAGGAGCCCGGGTCAGGGCGACGTCGACCAGTCCGGCGCGCAGCCCGCACGTCGGGTCGGTCAGATCGGTGTCGCGGATGCGGATGTCGATGCCGGGGTGGCTGCGGCGGTAAGCGGCGGCCAGCCTGGTCATTCCCGGGTCGGTTCCGTCACCCAGGATGCCGACGGTGATGGTCGCGACGCCGGCCGCCGCGCTCACGCGTATACGGACGCGGTCGGCATGGTCGAGCAGGGCCCGCGCCTCGTCGAGCAGCACTGTGCCCACCGGAGTGAGCGCGACGCCGGCAGGCGAGCGGGTGAACAGCAGGGCCCCGACATCGGCCTCCAGCTGCTTGATCGCCCGGCTCAGCGACGGCTGGCTCATGTGCAGTCGGGTGGCGGCCCGGCCGAAGTGGAGTTCCTCGGCGACCACCACGAAGTAGCGCAGGGTACGTAGCTCCACGCTGCAACGATACCCGCAGGGTATCGGCCTGACGGAAGATGTCTTGGACACCCGCAGGGCCCTGGCGGTGGACTCGGAGCATGACCGGAGAAGCAAAGACCAGCCACGCATCGCAGGCCGCCCCCGCCGTATCGGTGGTGGGTCCCGACGACGGCGAGACGATCGTCCTGGGCACCACGCGCATGCGCGTCCTGGAGGACGGCAGCCACACCGAGCACCGCCTCGCGATCGCCGATTCCGTCCTCGCCCCGCACACTCAGGGACCGCCGCAGCACCGCCACGCCGAACACGACGAGGGCTTCTACATCCTCTCCGGCACCGCGCGGTTCACCATCGGGGACGAGGACCACGACGCCACCGCCGGCACGCTCGTGATGGTTCCGCCCGGTACCCCGCACACCTTCGCCAACCTGACCGACCAACCCGCCGTCCTGCTCAGCATGTTCACCCCCGACCTGTACGTGCAGTACTTCCGAGACCTCCAAGATGTGCTCGTCGGCGGTCGGCCGCTGACGCCACAGGCCAACATCGACGCGATGAGCCGCTACGCGACCGAGCCCGCCACCGACCTCGCCTGAAACCGGCAGAACGGCCCCGCCCGGCCGCCCTCCTTTCGACCGGCGGGGCCGTGGGACCTGCTCCAGGACTCTTCTGACAATCGACGCAATCGACGGGTCCCCGGGAACCGGTGGTCCATAAACGGGAACCATGAACATCGCCTATTGGATCGTCGCGGGACTCCTCGCCCTCTTCTACTTCCACGCAGGCACGCTGAAAGTGATCCGCAGCCGCGATCAGCTCCGACCGATGATGGCCTGGGTCGACCGCATACCCTTGCCCGCCGTCAGGGCGTTGGGGACGGTTGAAATACTCGGTGCAACCGGCCTGATCCTGCCGCCGCTGACCGGCATCGCTCCCTCGCTGGCACCGGCAGCGGCCATCGGCTTCGTACTCCTGCAGACCGGCGCAATCACCGTCCATCTGACCGGCGAAGACCGCCGGATCACACTCAACATCGGGCTGACCGCCACCGCGGCCGTGACCATCTGGCTGGCCACCGGACTGTGACCGAGCACAGCCCTCAACCGGCGGATGCGCCGGAGAACCAGTGCGACAGCATGGTCTGCGGGTGTCACAGGCGCGGGCATGGCTCAAGCCGAGACAGGCGTACGGGACAGGGCGGTGCGCAGCGCGAAGACGCCGAGCAAACCACCTGACGCGAACCGCTGAGCTGTCATCACGCGGGGCCGGGCGGCCAGAAACCCCGACACCCGTGCTGCGCCCAGCATGATCAGGGCGTTCACGGAGATCCCCACGATGATCTGCACACTACCGAGCTGGAGCAGTTGCGCACCGTCCGGGCCCGCCTGCGGATCCATGAACTGGGGCAGAAGAGCGGCATACATGAGAGCGATCTTGGGGTTGAGCAGGTTGGTCAGGAGCCCCATCGAGAACAGGCGGGCGTCAGAGACCGGAGGCAGGTCCTGGGCCGGGTCGAAGGGCGAGCGGCCACCGGGCTTGAGCATGCCCCAGGCCAGGTAGGCCAGGTAGGCGGCCCCGGCGAGCTTGACCACCGTGAACGCCAGCGGCACGGCGGCGAACAACGCGGACAGGCCCGCGGCCGCAGCCAGCAGGTAGCACAGGAATCCCACGGCAGTCCCGCTCAGGCTGACCAGGCCCGCCCTGCGGCCTTGGGTGATCGCGCGAGAGGCGAGGTGGACCATGTTCGGTCCCGGAGTCAGGGCCATGCCCAGTTCGACCAGGGCCACTCCCCCCACTGCGGCCAGACTGATCACCGGTCAACTCCTGATCGTTCGCCGGGTACTGGTACCCGGAGTGGGGCGGCACCCGGCTGCGACGGGCGGCTGCGACGCATCGGCATCGGCAGTGCCCCTGCATCGCCTGCCTCAGGATACGGCCCTGCCGCTCGGTGTCTCCGTGCACCCTGACCCCAGCCGGCCGACGGCATCAACAACTGCAGCCGGATCACCCACGATCACGTCGGCGATCTCCGCGTGACCGGCCGCACAGGCCCTAGCCGCGCCCGCACAGCGCGTGGTCGGTGAGTGTCTGGACGGCCCGGTTGACCTTCGTCTGATCGACCAGGGCGGTGGTGGTGGTCACCGATACGGTCACGGCCCGGCGGCCGTCCTCGCTCACGGCGGGCCTGGTGTAAACGCCGAGCCCGTCGCCCTCGTGCAGGTAGTACACCCCGCCGCATGTCAACGGGATCTCGCGCAGGCCGAGTCCGTACCCGCCCTGCTTGCCGGCCGGCGGCACCGGCAGGTCGTCGTACGGGACGGTCTCGCGCATCTGCCGCCACTGCTGGACCGGCAGCAGCTTCCCCGCCGCCAGCGCCTTGAAGAACGTGTCCAGGTCGGACGCGGTGCTGACGACGCCGGAGTCCGCGGTGTGCTGGAGGCTCTGCTCGGTCAGGTCGAGCGGTGTGCCGCCGGGGCCGTCGATCGTGACCCGCACATGCGGGCCGAGCAGGAAGGGGTTCTGGCCGGGGATGTAGGTGTGCCGCAGCCCGAGCGGGGCGATGATCCGGTGCTCGACCAGCTCCCGCCAGGAAGCACCGCCGGCGTCCGCCTTCTGGGCAATCATCGCCGCGAGCAAGTAGTTGGTGTTGGAGTACGACCACTGCCGCTTCGAGCCTGCGGATCCCGGCGTGAACAGAGGGCGGTGCCGCATCGCGATGGCGACCAGTTCCCCGGGCGGCGTCGCGTCGTAACGGTTCTCCTCGAAGTGGTTGAGGAGGCGGTCCTGCACCTCCGGGTCGGTGGTGTAGTCGTAGATGCCGCTGGTCTGCTGGAGCAGGTCCCGTACGGTGATGCGTGACCCGTCGTTGCCATGCCCGTCAACCACGCCGGGCAGCCAGTGCTCGACCGTGTCGTCGAGCGAAAGCCTTCCCTCCGCGACCAGTTGAAGCACGACCACCGCCGTAAACGTCTTCGTGGTACTCGCCACCCGGAACTGCGCATCCCAGGGCACCGGCGCCTTCGATCCGACCCCCGCCGTGCCGTACCGCGCTCGCAGCTCTCCCTGCGGCCCGTCCAGCCACGCGAGGACGTTCACGTCCCCTCCCCCGGCCGCCCTGACCGCGGCGAGGTCGCGCCTCAAATCAGCGGTGGTGTAGGCGGCGTGACCCGGCGACGCGACCGGCCCCGCCTGCCGGCGCCCGGCCGTCTGCGCCTGCGCAGGCAGTACCGCCAGCACCGACGCCGCCACAACGCCGAGCGCGACGGCAGTCCTCCTGGTGGCCCCTGACATGGCAAAGCGCATACTTTTCCCCTTGGCTGACGGCCGACGTGCGGTGCTGGCCTGACAAGACCCAGTCAATCGGCCAGCCATTGCCCGGCACATGGTGTTGCCACCCGAGGCATGGTGGGGACAGCCCCCCAACCCCCGACCACTTGGTGCAGTGGCCGCAAGCGTGTCCCGGGGCTGCGCTATGGCCGGTTCGTCCTCTTAGAACCCGACTTGCCCCGGTCCATGGGCGACGGGCCGGTGAGCTCGCCCCCCTTTCGCCCTGACGTGGGCGGAGTCGAGGAAGGCGCGGGTCACGTCGACCAGGCCGACGTCGTCGAGCAGGTGCAGGACCGTCTCGTGCAACCAGCCCCACACCCCGGCCCGTGACCAGATCAGAAACCTGCAGTGGACGGCCGGCTCCGGGACCCCGGAACAGGGAGGAAAGGCCCCGCCAGGCACATCCGCTGGCCAGCACCTACACGATCGCGGCGAACAAGTCTCATCAGGCGCGTTCGATGTCCCGCCGCCGTGCGGGCGCACCCGGCCCGGCGGGATCAGCAGCTTCGCGATCTCCCGCAACCCGTCCGCAACGATCCAACTCCCTGCACCCCGCACCATGCTCGGGCGACGTCCGCCTCACCGCAGAGGACACGGTCTTCAGCGGAACGGGCCGTCGTCGGCGAAGGCGTGCACGGCGAAGCGTTGGCCCATCCGTCGGTAGGCGGCGGCGGTGGGGTGCAGGCCGTCGGCGAGGTCATCCACCTCGTCCGGGCCGAGCAGTTCGCGTCCGTCGAGATAGTGCAGGTGGGGGTCGCGTGCTCGCCGGAGCGCCACGATTCGGGCCAGTTCGTCACGGACCACCTTCAGCGACAATGCCCCACGGGCCACATCGGCCGGGTCCCCCAGGGCTGTGATCTTCCCGTCCGGGCCCATCGCTGTCGGGCCGGGAGTCGCTTCGAGTGCCGGACAGCTCACCGGGGACATCAACAGCAGCGGGACATCCGGGTGACCGTCCCGGATCGTGTCCAGGAATCCGTGCACCGCCGGGCCGAACGTCCGCAGCCGGAAGGCGGCCAGGGCCACGATGTTGATGCCCACCTTGAGGCTGATCAGATCGGCGGGCATATCGCGGATCGTCCGGGCGACATAGGGGTCCAGCATGTCGTTGCCCGCCTGGCCGAGGTTGATCACCTCCACGCCCCCGAGTGCAGCCGCCACCACTGGCCAGGTGCCGGTCGGGCCGTCGGCCTCGAGGCAGTGGCTGATGGAACTGCCGTGGTGCACCCAGCGGCTCCGGCCGTCCGGCAGCGGTGCCAGCACCTCGCCGTCAGCACGGAGTGCCATCAGTTCCGTGGGGGTCTGCTGCGGCAGCCACAGCTCGACGTTCTTCATGCCGGCCGGCAAACCGGCAAACCGTACGGTACTCGGCTCCCCCGGGACCAGCCGCTGCGCGGCCCCGGGGCCCGCCATCCGCACCACGTTGCCCAACGGCGCTTGCCGACGCCCGAGATGAGCACCGTCCACCAGCAGTTCCAGCATCCCGGTCGGGCGAGGCTGAGGGTCGCTGTCGAGCTGCCCCGTGGAGGTGAGTACCTCGAATTCCAACTCGCGTGCATCGGTGCGGAACACCAGCCGCACCCCCGAAGGCATCACCGTCACCCCGTGGACCGACGGGTCCTGGTACTGCTCCTTGGTCCACGCGGGCAACCGGCGAGGCATCACCCCCCTCTGCGTCCTCTCCAGGTCCAGCGCACCCCGTATCTCAACAGCCCCGCCCACCAACGGAAATGCCCGCATCACCACCGTCACCGCTCCTCAACGCTCTCGGGTCCGGATGCCTGTATGCACCCGTGAGTTCCTCTGCTACCGCCTCGACGCACAAGCACTCCTTGCCACCTCTCCCACTCCCTCACCGCCTACGAGCGGACGGAAGGGGAACCGTTCGGATCAAGGCCGGTATACCAGTGGCGGACCGGGCCCCGTCGGGCACCCTTTTCGAAGCGGGCCGTGCCGGAGCCCAGTTGAACGATGGCGGGAACGTAGGAGACCTGGTTCGGGTTCGGTGAGGATGCCGCGGCTGACCAGGCGATCGGACTTGGCCCGCAGGCCGTTCCCGGCGTCCTCGAAGAGGCGAACATCCGCTGGTAGGCGAACATGAGCAGGGCTGCGAGAGCCCGCTCGACACGATCCTTCGCGAACTGGACGAAGAGGCCGGCGTGTGCCCGGACCGGATCGAGCAGGCCGTCGTCACCGCGTACGAACCGGACAAGACCCTGCCCCACGTCTTCCTCGTCCCCTGGGGCGGCGAGGAGAGCGAACTCGTGCTCGGGGATGACTACTGAGCCTCCGCCCATTTGTGTCGCTGGTCGAAGGGCAGGTGTGACCGGTGCTCTGGGTGCTCATGTTGGTCGTGAGCACCTGTTTTCTGCGGAGACTCCCATGCAACCAACGCTCCTGAACAGGCCATATGGCATGGTGATCACGTGCTTGTCGTGATTGTGATGCTTCTTCTTGCTGTTCCGGTGGCCTGTTGCCTGCTGCTCGTGAAGGCTGTGCGCGTGGTGGTGACCCGACGGCTGACCCGCAGGAAAGGCTCCGCTGCCTGGGCAGAAGGGGCGGTCTGGCTGCTGTGTTGCGCGGTGCTGACTTACGGAGTGGGGGTGGGAGCGATGTTCCTGTCTCCGTGGCCCGACTGGTGCCCGGTGGTGAAGTTTTCCGACGACCCCGACCCGTCGGCCGTGCCCCCTCACCCCCGTACGGAATCCAGTTGGTTCCCGCTGAAAGGCCGCTGCGTCTCCGACATTCATGCCCCGGTCGACTTCGTCCCGGCGGCGGTCAACCCGGCCCTCCTGACGAGCCTTGCGGGCGCCGCGGGCTGCGCGGCGGTGGCCGTTTGGCGCAGGCGGCAGGGCTAAGACCGTGTCCTACATGGCTGTTGGCTGTTCGTGTGGTCATGGGAGTGGGCGGTGGGGCTGGATCGTTCCGGGCGGTCTGTGGCAGTTGGTGAAGCCGCTGCTGCCTACGGCGCGCGTGCGGCCGCAGGGTGGAGGGGTGGCGGGGTGGCGAACATCGATGACGAAGCGGTCTTCGCCGCGATCCTGGACAAGCTCAGTCTCCGTAAGGTCAGCACTGATCCGTCCGCCTTCGACAACGGCCGGCCCGGCAGAGCAGCGATGGGGCCCCTTCAGGACGGGTAGACCGAGCCTGGCGTGAGAGCTGTTGCCCCCTGTTCCCGCCCGGGAACAGGGGGCAACAACGTCCGTCTGCTCAGCTTCTGTTGATCCGCGTGGCGATCCTGTCCCCGATCCGGCGGGACATGACGAAGGGCTGGTGCCTTCCCCCGGGGGAAGGCACCAGCCCTGCCCGAGCCGGACGATGTCCAGGACGGACAGCCTTTCGAGGTCAGTCCCTCTTGTCCCGCGAAAGCTCGTGGACGGTCCTACGCTCGTCGCGCACGATAGCGCGGAACACGTCCTTCGCCGGGAAGTAGTCCTGCTGCAGCTGCTGAATGTCCTGGCGGGACATGGTGGTCCGGCCCTCGCGGGACAGATCTGCGCGCACCTCGTCGAGCTTGGCCTCCATCTTCCGCTTCCATGCCTCCTGGTAGCGGGTGAGCCGAGCCTGGTTCCAACTGGCCCCGTTCCTCGGGGCCTCGTCCCGGGAAATCCGGTCCTCCAGCTTGTCCAGGTACGGCTTCACGCTCTTCTCGAAGAACTCGTCGTTGAAGGAATCGAAGGCGCTCTTGCCGTCCTTGCCGAGCTTGCCGTCCTTGCCGGGCTTGAGCGTCGAGGCGAATGCGGTCGTGGCGATGTCGACGATCTGCTGCTCGTACATCTTGACCCGGTCGTCCAGGTGCTTGTACATCTTCGCATCGATACTGTGCTTCAGCGCGGCTGCGTGTACGCCGATGCGCTGCTTCTCCTCCGCCGAGGAGGCACGCTTCTGTGACTGCTCGGAGATTCTGGTGACGGCCCGCTTCTTGGCATCGGCCCACTTGACCAGGGTGTCCTTGTCGGACTTCAGGACGGGCACGAACTTCTCGTTGAGCTGAGGGAAGAGATTGTTGCCGGCCTGGCCCATGAGGTGGTTGCGCCACTGTCCGTTGCGGTGCTCCACCAGGTCCTTGGCGGCGTTGTCCCACTCGGCGCGCTCGTGGTTGAGCTGTTCCTGCTGCGCGATCCAGCCGGCGATCTCGTTGTAGAAGAGCTGGCCCAACTGCTCCACGAGCAGCACCGGTTCGAGGACGGGAGTGAATTCGGGCTGGGCGACCATGGCGACCTGGAGGCCCTCCGCGACGGAGTCGAAGGCGAGGTTGGCATAGTCCCCGGCCTTTTCGTCCTCGGCGATGGCGTAGCCGGTGGCGGCGATGCCCACGTACGGGAGAGCCTTCGCGCCGAACTCCCCGGCCCGGCCGATCTGCCGGCCCACCTTCGTGAGCAGGCCGGTGTCCGTGGTGAGGCCGTGGACGGCCTGCAGATCGCGGCCGAATGCCTCGGTCACCTTGGCGGAAAAGGTCTCGAAGTCCTTCGCGCCGAGTTGCGCGGCCTCGGCCTCGTTCAGGACCTTGTTCGTCTCGCGCAGGGGCGACAGCAACGCCTTGGGGTTCTTCTCGAACTCCTCCAGCGACGTGACGTATTCGACGTCGCCCTTGTTCGTCTTCAGACGTTCCTGGTGCGTGCGGGCGAGCTCGTCGTGGTCCCGTACGGGCGTCTGCGGTTCCTTCGCCCCGATGCTGCATGCATCGGCGGAACGCTTGGCCCGGCCCGCTGCACCCTCGGGCGCGCAGATGCCGTTGCCGTCGGGCCAGCCCCTCCCCGCGAGCCAGTCCTTGAAGCCCGGGTGAGCAGAGCTGTCGACGCCTTCTATGTACAGATACTTCCGGGGGATGTCCCCCTTGTACGTCCAGGCACCGTTCTCGGACAGCCCTGTGGGCGGGCCGGTCTTGGAGTCGCCCTTGAGGCTGATGCCGTCCTTCTCGAGCGCCTTCCACCGGATCTTCACCCTGACGGCATCGCCATTTCTCTCGATGCCCGATGCGCCGTCGATACCCTTCGCCGACTTGTCCCACATGAAGACGTGCTCGTGATGCCCGAAGCGCACATAGCCCGAGCCCAGCTTCTGCAGCTCGGCATCCACATCCTTTCCTTCGGCGACCCAACGGCTCTTCGTAGTCTGCAGACCGTTCACATGCAACGAAGTCCGCAACTCGTCGAGGTCGGCCTCGCCCCGGGGTCGCTTGTCGACAGCGATGTGAATGAGTTCGTTGTCGTTCTGAGCGCTGATCTCCGCGGCTGTCGGCGGTTTCGGCGCGGCCAGGGCAGGTGCTTCACCGATGACGGTGAGCACTACGGCCGCCGCCAGGGCCGTGGTGATGACGCGGGGAATGACGAGCTTATGTCCTCGACGTTTCATGCTTTCCTCTGCGCAGAGCTGTGGGGGGGAGTCGGAGAAAGGAATCCAAGTTCCTTCCAGCCGGCCAGAAATCGGTCCCAGAACACTTTCACTCCTGGCAGCTGAGCGTCTTCACTCCTGCGTCCATTCAGCATCTCCGCAGGACTACACGCCCCCTCCTGCGGGAGGGGGTTGCATCCCCCTGTGGACGGGCAAGCCGGGCCGGGGGCGGATGATTCTGTTCAGGGAGATGTCGTGTCACGGCAATACCGGCCTAGGGTGGCCATATGACTTCTCGAATTTCCTTCGCCTGGGACGAACGCCCGGACGCGGCAGTGCGTGTGGTGGAAGAGCTGTACGGGCAGACGGGCGAGCCGGTCCCCGAATGCGGTGAGAACAGCCCCGGCAGAATCGGGGTGGTGTCGGCCCGGCGTGACGGGGTCCTGCTGGGCTGGGCGGAGGTGAACGAGTGCGAGGGGAAGGGCGTTCGGGTCGACGCTGCGTACGCTCCTCGTGAGGTCCGCCGTATCGTCTCCGGCTGCTACGACATGCAGCCGCCGAACGCCGAAGAGTACGAGACGGCGGCGGGTCTGTACCGGCGCGCCGCCGAGCAGGCCCGGGCGTCCGGCCACCATGTCCTGCGGTGCTCCGGCGGGGACACCGCGCCCGAGGGGCGGGCGGCTCTGGCGCTGGGTGCGCAGGCAGGCCAGGAGTTCGCCCGCATCTGGAGCGCCGCGCCTGCCTTGTGGGAACTGCCTGCGGGCTTGCCACGAGTGGAGGTCCGGCAGCCGGGCGAGCCGTCATTCAGCGTGGCGACGGAGAATGCAGAGATCCAGGCCGGTATCGACGGCCCGTGGGCCTACGTCAATGCCGGGGAGAGCATCCGCCATGAGGTCGCAGAGCCGACCGTACTGGCCGGGCTGCTGGCGGAGTTGGTGGTGCGCCTGCGGCGTGACCACCCCGAGGTCGTGATGCTGAACGTCTTCGAGTTCGACGACGGTCCGGTGCGCCGGGCGCTGGAGCTGAGCGGTCTGCGGGTCACCGCGCGATGCATGGACTACGAGATCACGCTGGTCCGGTCCTGACTCCGTGTGGTCCGACCTCTTGTCGCCCAGCTCTGAAGGCGACGGTGTCAGCGGTGACGGCACATATGCGTGAGCGCGGTCCGGGCCCCGTCAGGGAGCCCGGACCGGCAGATGTCACTCGGTGAGCAAGTGGTGTGTCACTTCGTCCAGTAGCCGCCGCGCTGGCCCGGGCCGGCCCACTGCTGGGCCCGGGCGCCGTTGTTCCTGGAGGAGTTCTCGATCTCCAGGATCCTGCCGCTGGCCTTGTTCCGGAGCACGAGGCCGCGGGCGTCCTCGGTGATGCGCCACTTGGCTCCGTTCTGGCCGCCGTTGGACCACTGCTGGGCCCTGGCGCCGTTGGCCTTGGAGGAGTTCTCTATCTCCAGGACCTTTCCGCTGTTCTTGTTGACGATGTGGACGTAGCCGCCGCCCGCGTCCTGGATGGACCAGCCGGTACCACGCTGGCCTCTGCAGGCCCATTGCTGGACCCTGGCTCCGTTGTTCTTGGAGGAGTTCTCCACCTCGAGGCACAGGCCGCTGTTGATGTTCTTGATGACGCCGTTGAAGCCGGCATGCTGTACGGCCTTGTCACGCGGATCCGGCTGGGGTTCGTTCTTGACGACGCCCTTGAAGCCGGCCTGCTGTGCGGCCCTCTCGCGCAGGTCCGGCAGGAGCTCGTACAGTTTCTGGCCCGGACACGCCGTCGCGTTGACGTCCCGGTGGCTGGTGATGACATCCACGGTGCGGACCGTGCCCCGGGGGTGGGGGTTGGTTCCCCCGCCTCCTCCGGAGGTGAGGTCCGCCTTGCCCTTCGGGTCGAGGCCGTACTGGCCGAGCTTCCACGCGAGGAGTCCGGCCAGGCTGTCGCGCATGGCCTCGGTCGGCTGCGGGTCGGGACCGGTGTCCTTGCCGGCCTCGCTGTTGTTCGGTTCGAAGTTGCCGAGGGCGGCCACGCCGAAGGTGTCACGGTTGAAGCCCTGGGCATGGCCGCCGATGATTCCGGGGATGTCAGTGCCGGGCCGCATCTTCACGGAGCCCTTGCGGCCCTCCCAGATGCCGCCGAACCGGTCGACGACGAAGTGGTAGGGGAAGTCGCCGTACCCCCGTTCCTTGGTGAGGTAGAGGTAGATTCCGCTGATGATCGCCGGAACGTCCTCCGGGGAGTAGCCGTTGCCGGTCGCCGTGTGGTGGACCACAGCCGCCTTGATCGTGTCCTGGGTCTTGTGGCCCGGGTCAGCCAGTTTCTCGTCCGCACCCCAGTCGGCACGCGACCTGACCGTCGGCTGCTGCGCGCCGTCCTGCTGCTGCGTCTCGGCCGAACGTCGCTGGCGCTTCTTGACCGGGACGTTCTCCCCGGGGTCCACCATGGCGAGCTGGAGGTCCTGCGGCAGGGCGCCGCGCGGGGTGGTGACCTTGAGCTCCACACCGTCCGCGTCACCGGAGAAGTAGGCAGGGGATCCTGCCCGCTCGGCCTCGCTGTTCACCGCCTCGTCCAACTCCAGCGGTATCTGCTGCCAGTCACTCCAGCCGCTGTCCTGATGGAAACGCGCGGCGGCCGTGGTTCCCGGCGCCACAGGCGAGTCCTTCTTCCAGCTCAGCCCGATCGTGGAAAAGTCCTTGCCCGTCAGCGGCCCCGTGGAGAAAGTCCGCTCACCCCGAGCCCTCTTCTCCTGCGGATCCACCTGGTCGGTCGGCTTCCCCGAAGCGTCCGTGAGCGCGACCTCTTCGACAGTTCCCTCGGAGCGGTCGGGGGAATCCGGGGTGGCTGCGCCCGCCGGTGCGATTGCCGTGAGGGTGACGGCCAAGGACAGGATGCCCGGGACCGTCGCGGCGATGAGCGCGGGCCTTCTGCCGGTGGCCGAACGGCTCCGGAACCAGGGCGAGGTGTCAGAGGTGTCATACGGCACGTGGAGCTGTCCCTTCTCTGCCCTCGTCGTGGCGAGGGGCTGCGCGTCTGATGTCGCGGCAGCGTTCACCGGCGGCCCTGAGGAGCGAACGACTCCGCCACATCCGGTGAAAACCACCTCAATGAGTCCAACACATCGTCAAGGAAGGGAATGTGGACCACAGTGGCCGGTGAGTAGACCCCGGTGCCGTTTGATCGTCCGGTGGTAGGGGCCGGGCCGGGAGGAACCCTCGGCCGCCCGACCGCTGCAGCGGCGGCCGCATCTCCCTCCGCCGACGCGACCACTGTGAGCCCCGGCAGCCGGCACGGCCTCGATGATGGCGAGCGCGCAGATCACCAGTCCCCTGCCCCATCACAACGGCAAGGGAGAGGTCCACCACAAGCCCACCGAGGTGCACACGACACTGCCCCGCGAGAGCCGTACCGCCCCGTCGGAGCAGGAGGCCGGAAAGCTGCAGCAGGAAAACTTCGCGGCGAAGGCCACGATCCGCAACCCGGAGCGCGGCCGGGACAGGCTCGTCGACGAGCCTGCGCGGGGCGACCGGGCAGAACCGCTGAGGAGGACCGCGACGGGGGACGGGGACGAGCGTCGGACGGGTCCGCGGTACCGCGGACTACACAGCCGTCCACCATGGTCCACTTCCGGCGGCAGGATCCGGAGGATAGGCTTCACCACCGATTCGGACATTTCGTGATCACTGCCCATCGGTGTGCCGTGCGCCCTCCCGCGCCCGTCCATGGCCGTGGCGCCCACGGGCCGGCCGTCCGACGACAGGCGAGAGAAGGGCGCGCACGTTCCCATGTCCGAGCAGCATCCCCAGGCGACGGCCCAGGGCTCTCGCGGGCACCGCGGCAGGGGCATGGAGTGGTACGCCACCCTGTGCGGCAGCCGGTGGAAGAACCCCGTCCTGGCGGTGGTCTACGGCATTCCGCTCGTCGAGATCGCGCTGGCCATGCCACACGCGGGACTGGTCCAGAACCGCACCGTGGGTGTGCTGCTGTCCCTCGCCGTCGCCGTGGCCACCGTGTGGCGCGAGCGTCTGCTCCTGCCGTACTGCGCGGTGTCCGTCGCCGGCGTCGTGGTCACCGGCCATCTGCTGAGCACCACCATCGCCTGCTACACCGCGGTCCGCCAGGGCCGCTCCCTACTGGCCGCGGCCCTGGTGCTGGTCTCCCTGGTCTTCGCACTGGTGACGCCGGAGGTACTGGCCGCCCACGCCCCGCACCCGGAGGCCACGCTCTCCGGCGCCGCCCTGGTCGTCCTGGTGCCGGTGCTCATGGGCCATCTGGCCAAGGCGAACACGAAGATGGCCGCACTCACCGCCGAACGGCAGGCGCAGGAAGCACTGCTGCAGGAAGGGCGGCTCCGCGAGACGGCCCTGCGCCAGCGTGAGCGGCTCGTCCGCGAGATCCACAACGGGGTCGGGCGGCAGATCACGCTCATGGTGCTCCAGGCCGGCGCCATAGCGGTCCGCAAGGACGCCCCGAAACCGGTCAAGGAACGCTGCCGGCTCATCTGCGACGCAGGGCGCGACGCCGTCGACGCCCTGCGGGAGATCGTCGCTCTCGCGAAGACGTCCGACCCCGAGGACGCGTCGTCGGCCGACCGCCGCTACGCCCTGGCGGACCTGGCCCCGGTGATCAGCCGCTACCGCAGCGGCGGGCATCTGATCACCATCGACGTCCGTATCTCCCGGGCACCGGGCCCGGCCGCCCAGGACCTCGCCTACAAGGTCGTCGCGGAGGGGCTGAGCAACGCCGCCCGCCACGCCCGCAGCGCCGACATCGACATCCGCATCGACCAGACCGACACCGGCATGACCGTCGCCGTGCGCAACGAGGCGCCGCCGCCGGGCAGCGACCCGCTGCCCGGCACCGGCCACGGCCTGGTCTGGCTCCGCGAGGAGGTCCAGGCCGCGGGCGGCACCCTGACCTCGGCCCCCGGGCCCGGCGGAGGTTTCGTCCTGGAGGCCCGGCTGCCGGTCCCCGGCCGCTGACCTCCCCGCCCCGGGAACACCATCCCGCACCCGCACCGGAACCACACCCGCAGCGAGGAGAACCGCATGATCCGCGTCCTGATAGCCGACGACGACGCCCTGGTGCGCGCCGGAATCCGCGCCATAGTGGAGACCGCCGAGGAGATCACGGTCACGGGCGAGGCCCACGACGGCGACGAGGCCGTCGAGGAAGTCCGCCGGTGCCGCCCGGACGTGGTGCTGATGGACATCGAGATGCCCGGCTGCGACGGCCTGACCGCCACGCGACGTCTCCTCGAACAACCCGATCCCCCCAAGGTGCTCGTCCTGACCACGTTCGGCATGGACGAGAACATCACCGCCGCGCTGCACGCGGGGGCGTCGGGATTCCTGCTGAAGCAGCTCAACCCGGAACAGCTCATCCACGCGGTCTGCACCGTCGCCGCGGGGGGCACGGTGCTGTCCCCCACGGTCACACAGCAGCTCCTCTCCCGCGGGGTGCCCCTGGCCGGGCGCACGGCCGGGGCCCGCGCGCGGGTCGCCCGGCTCAGCGAACGCGAACGCCAGGTCTTCGACCTCCTCGGCGAAGGCCTGAGCAACGCCGAGATCGCCGCCCGGCTGTACATGAGCATGTCCACCATCAAGACCTACGTCTCCCGCACCCTGACGAAACTCGGCGCCGAGAACCGCACACAGGCCGCACTGGTGGCCTACGAACTCACCCTGCACGAAGCCGGCAACCGGGCACGCTGAGGGCACCGAGCGCTCCGCCCGGAGGCACCACAGCAGGCCGCTGACCGGCTGCAGCACCGTTGACGGCCGTGTCATTTTCCTCAGCGCCCGCGCAGGCTGCGCGACTATGGCAGGGCTCTGGAGGCCGTGCCTCCAGAGCCCCCAAGGTTCAGCGCTGGTCGTGGTCCGGGCTCGTCACCATCAGGTCTGTCATCCACCGGTATGCAGTCGGCTCGGGGCTCACCTACGGATTCCGAAAACACGCCGGTGTGACGGTTCGACCCGGTGCACGAACGGGCGGCTCGGCATCACCGTGCGCGCAGCCGGTCCAATGCCGACTGGCTCTCATCGTCCGCGGCGCGGTAGATCACCAACCGCTGGTCAGGATCTTGAAGTGGCGTGAGCACTTCGAAGTGCACTGCGATCACACCGACGTCAGGATGCCGCATCTCCTTCTGCCCGCGGCCGTTGACCTTGACGTCTCGCTCGGCCCACCATCGCGCGAATTCCTCGTCCTGAGTGGTGAATTCGGTGATGAGGTCGCTCAACGCCCGATCCTCCGGATGTGCGGCCCACGCGGCGCGCAGGTGGGCGATCCCCTCCCGCACGACGCGTTCGCGGTCGACATAGAGCTCACGCATCTCCGGATGCATCAGGCACAGCCACATCGCATTGCGCTGCGACGACGGCAGGTTGTCGAAATCCAGTAGCAGCCCCGCCATTTCGCCGTTCCAGGCCAGGATGTCGTAGCGATGGTTCAGCAGCATGGCCGGCAGCGGCGACAGGCCGGCGACCAGGTGGGCCAGTGGCGGCGCTGCGATGGTGGCGGGCTTGTCGGCGTTGCGGGGGCGGCGCTGCCGGGCCAGGCCGAAGAGGTAGGCGCGTTCGTCGGGGTCCAGGCGCAGTGCCCGAGCCAGTGCCTGGACCACGTCCGCCGAGGGCCGCAGCCCGCGGCCCTGTTCCAGTCGTACGACGTAGTCGACGCTGACCCCGGCCAGTTCGGCGACCTCTTCGCGGCGCAGTCCCGGAGTCCGGCGGGCCTGCCGACGCGACGGCAGGCCGAAATCATGCGGGTCCAGACGCTCGCGCCGGGTCCGCAGGAACGCGGCCAGCTCCTGCGTGGCATCCACGGTGCGGGGGATCATGGTCGGTGCAACAGCCAGGGTAGGACTGGCATTCCCAGGAATCTCTTTCCCTTATCTCCGGCTCGCAGCAGCCACAGACTTGTTGTCGACAACGGATCACAAGCACAGGAGGACGCGATGTCGCTCACCCTCGACACCTACCGGCTGCTGGGCCGCTCCGGGCTGCGGGTCTCACCGCTGGCGCTGGGCGCGGCGACCTTCGGCACCGAGTGGGGCTGGGGCGCCGAGCAGGACCGACGAGGCACGCAAGTTGTTCGACCTCTATGTCGAGCGCGGCGGCAACTTCATCGACACCGCCGTTACCTACACCAACGGCAGCTCCGAGCGCCTGCTGGGCGAATTCACCCGTGACAACCGCGAGAGCCTGGTGCTGGCAACGAAGTACACGACGCAGCGCCGGCCCGGCGATCCGAATTCCGGGGGCAGTCACCGCAAGAACCTCTTCGCGTCGGTGGAAGCCAGCCTGCGGCAGCTGAACACGGACTACATCGATCTGCTCTACCTGCACGTGTGGGATGTCACGACGCCGGTCGAGGAGATCCTGCGCGGCATGGACGATCTGGTCCGGCAGGGCAAGGTCTTGTACGTGGCGATCTCCAACGCCCCGGCCTGGCAGGTGTCGCGCATGCAGACGATCGCCGACCTGCGCGGCTGGTCGCCGCTGGTCGCACTGCAGATTGAATACAGTCTGATCGAGCGCACCGGGGAGCGTGATCTGATCCCCATGGCACGCGAGATGGGGCTGGGCGTGATGCCGTACTCACCGCTGGCCGGCGGGGTGCTCACCGGCAAGTACAGCCGCGACGACCTGACCGCGACACACCTCGCAGTCGACGAAGGCACCCGCAAGAGCGTCACCATCGCCAACGGCACGCTCACCGAACGCAACTTCGCCATCGTGGACGCCGTGAGGGAGGTTGCCACGGAGCTGGGCCGCACACCTGCCCAGGTCGGGCTGGCCTGGACCCTGCAGAACCCGGACGTGACGGCACCGATCATCGGAGCCCGCACCCCCGGGCAACTGGAGGACAACCTGGGCGCCCTGGAGGTCGACTTCACCGCCTCCCAACTGGCCCGCCTCGACGAGGCCAGTGCGATCGGACTCGGCATCCCGCACGGCCTGCTCGCCAGCGACTTCGGCCGCACACTGACCCGCGGCGACCTGAAGATCGAAACCCGCCGCTGAACCGGAAGGGACGAACACCCCAACCTGCGTGTCTCACGGTCGCTTCACGAGTGCGGTCGATATCTCTCGGCCCGTCCGACGGAGGACCTCACCGACATCGAACCAGTCTCAGCCGAGACCCCGATGGGCGGCCCACAACTCCCCGGCGCGGCTGGCAGCATCTGCAACCAGGGCCGCCAGTTCGGGTTCGTCGGGGACGGGGAACGAGACGTATGCGCCCCGGCCACCAGCGACCGGTCGGCCGTAGGCCTTTACGGCGAGATGGCCGTCCGGGAGAAGCCGGACGTTGAGTGTGGTCAGCATGAACGCCTCACCGCGCCGGGTGTCCGTCCAGCGGTACGCCTGCGGGATCGTGACATTGATCGCCAGAGCGCTTACGTCCAGTTCCAGATCACTGCTCATGGACGGATGATCTCACGCGAGTCGCCGCGGGCGGCCGCCACCAACCTCTGCAGCAGGCCGTTCGATCACGACTCGATACGCGTCCTGGTACCCGCGCCGGACCTGGTCCCCGTCGCGCGATGTACGTCCAACGACCGTTACCCGGAGGGGCCTTGCGCGCCTAGCGTGCCCCTATGAGGGAATCAGAGACGACTGCGACAGCGGAGAGCACGCTCGACGAAGCCCTGGACCGGCTTCACCGCACCGGCCCCGAGCATCTGGGGTGGCTGTCCAACCACGCTCCCATGGCCGTCGAGGCGCTCGCCCGGCACGGGCACGCGGCCGAGGTCCACGGCTGGATCGACGGCTACCGGGACAAGCTCGACGACATGCCGCCGCGCACCGGTCTCCTGCTGAGCGAGGCGAATTGGCGCGAGGCGCTGGGCGATCCGCGGTATCTCGCCGACTGGATCGCCTACTTCACCGATCAGTTGGGCGAGCGCCCCTGGCGGGACGTGCTGGCGGCTTGGTGGCCGCGTCTGCTGCCCGGCATTCTGGCGGGGGCCACGCACCCGGCGATCCGTGTCGGTCACGCCGTGCGGACCCTTCTCGCGGACGGTGCCGGCGCGGCGCGTACCGCCGAGCTGGGGCATGCGCTCGGTTACTGGGCGGCGCGGCACCTGCCGTTGGACCCGGCCGTCGTCCCCTCCGGCGCCGTCCGTGCCGCCGAGGCTCTGGCGGCCGTGCCGGCCGTGCCCCGTCAGGAGGGCGGGGTCCTGGACCGGGTCGCGGGGCTGGCCGTCACGCCGGGCTGGCCCGCGGCGGCGGGTGCGCTGCAGGCGCCGTCCGGTCCCGACGACGCCCGTGACCTGTTGGCGGAGCTGGTGCGGGAGGCGACCTGCCGGTATGCGGAGCACGCCCACGGCAGTCCGGTGATGCTCGTGCACGCGGCCACCGCGCCCAGCGCCGTCCTGCGCACGCTCCCCGCGCTCCCCCGCGATCTGTGGGTGCCCAGCTATGCGGCGGCCTGGCAGGCCAGTGCGGTGGTCACGGCCGCGTACGCACCCGTCTCCCCGCTCGTCTCCCCCACCACCGCGCCGGCCACCCCCGAGGAGGCGTTCGAGCGGGCGGCGGCGCACGGCGACGAGCATGTGATCAAGTTCGCGGACACCGCGCTGGATGTCGTCGCCGCGGATCCCGGCCGGGCGGCGGAGGCGCTGGCCGCGGTGGGCCGGGCCTGCGAGCTGATCGGCGCGGACGGCTGAATCCCGCGCTCGCGCCCGCGGCCTGCGGTCATCCCTGCAGGATCTTGTCCAGGAATTCGTCCACGTTGGCCTGCATCCGGGCGAGCCGTTCCTCGACCGACAGGGATTCCTTGTAGCGGTGCACCAGTGCCGACTGCTTCTTTCCGCGCAGATACAGCGGGCAGGCCAGGTCCGCGCACATGTAGGCGCCGATCGTGTTGCCGTCGCGGCCGGAGGCGCCGACCTTGCGGGCGGCCAGCAGGGAGACGCCCGAGCCGGGGTGGCCGGTCAGGCAGAACGAGCACATGGTCGTCTTGGTGAAGCTGCGCGGGCCGCCCTGCGGCACCCGCAGGGTGATGCCGACGGCCTGCTCGCCGCGCCGGGTCACCAGGTATCCACGGTCCGGTGCTCCCGGGTCGCGCCAGCCCAGGAAGTCCAGGTCCTCCCACGGGAGTTCGGAGAGTTCCCGCGGCAGGTTGATCCTGCGTGCTTCGCCTTTCGAGCAGTTGACGAAGGAGGCGCGTATGGCGATGTCGCCGAGTGGTTCCATGAGGCAGGAAACTAACAGTCTGACTGTCGGATGTCGTCCGAATATTGCCTGTGCTGCATCACCGCGCGGTGTACGTCAGGCAGTCTGCCGTGGCCCAAACCGAGCCCACCGTGATGCCGGGGGCCTGGCATTCGAGGTCGACGTTGTGCCGGCAGCCGACGACCTTGCAGGCGCCGACGTGGCCGGTGGACGCGGCGTCGCCGCCCTTCTGCGGGTAGCTGAAGTAGGTGTCGCACACGGCGTGCGTGGCATCGCCGACGGTGATGGCCAGGGCGTGGCAGGCGCCTTCCTGGTTGTAGGCGCATTCTCCGACCTGGCAGATCGTCACCACCGGCATGTCCACAGCGCTCTCCTCCGCAACCCGTCACCACAGCTCGTCACCGCAGTCCGTCTCCGCGTCCCCGGATCCCTTCCTCGGGTGCCCGGCGGTGACACCGGCAGGCTCGGCCGTTCACCCGGAAGCCGCCGTCAGCCGAGCGGTTTCTCGAACCAGGCGACGTCCCTCGACTTTCGCTGTTCTCGTAGGTCA
>NZ_JBKIWN010000041.1:0-73979 GCF_058146165.1 Streptomyces sp. AM25
AACTACATCATCCCCAGCGTCTTCAACGCGAAGGCGACCGAGGCCGTGGCCTCGGCGGTGAAGCAGGCGGCACAGGCGGTGCCCCAGGCGCAGTGAGCGCCCGCTTGGGCTAGCGGCCCGCTGTCCCCCGCACCTCGGGGGACAGCGGGCCGACCTCACGGTTCAGAACCTCATCGAGACCCCACCCGACGAGGTGGGCGACCAGCCCGCACACGGCTGCCCAGGCCACCCGCCGCGCCGAGCTCCGGACATTCGCCCGGATGACCCAGGGCGGACGCTCCCTCGTGTGGCACCCCATCGGCGCCCCCTTCCATCGGGCGCGGCCCCTGTCCGTGGCCGCACAAGAAGCACCGAAACGAGCATAAACGGATAAAGGTCAATCATTGCCGCAATTCATCTGATTGGCCTAGCGGGATTCGTATCGGCCACGTATCGGCGAACGCTTCGTTCCTCATCGAAAGCCGTGCGCCGGGCCGTGCCGCCCGATGTGTGCCATATCGTTCTCGAGGATCGTTCCTTCCCCGAACAGGAGTCGCCCGCTCGTGTCCTCACCCGTCCCGTCTCCGGCCTCTCCGCGGCCTGTTCGTGTGCTGCTGGTGGAGGACGACGACCTGATGCGCCGTTCCTTCACCGTCGCCCTGGAGCGCTACGGCTACGAGATGGAGGCCGCGGCCGACGGGCTCACGGGGCTCGAACTGTTCCGCGACGGGAGCTTCGACCTGCTGGTCCTGGACGTGATGCTGCCCGGCCTGGACGGGATCGGCCTGTGCCGCAGGGTCCGGGAGACCAGCCTGGTGCCCGTCCTGATGATGTCCGCCCGCGGCGACGGGCTCGACGTCGTCGCCGGCCTGGAGGCCGGGGCGGACGACTACGTGGTCAAGCCCGTGGACACCTCCGTGCTCGTGGCCCGCATCCGCTCGCTGCTGCGGCGGGCGGCCTATCCGCCTGCCGCGGAGCCCGAGCAGGCCGTGAACGACAGCGAGGTGCTGGTCTTCGGGGACCTGACCATCGACACCGGCGGCATGGAGGTCTTCGTCTCGGGGAACCCGGTGGCGCTGACCCCGACCGAACTGAAACTGCTGCTGGAATTCGCCGCCAGCCCGGGCATCGTGCTGGAGCGGCACACCCTCCTGCGCAACGTCTGGGAGTACGGCTGGGACGGCGACAGCCGCGTCGTGGACCTGTGCGTGCAGCGGCTGCGCAGGAAGCTGGGCCGGGACCGGATCGAGACGGTCCGCGGCTTCGGCTACAAGCTCAGGCGCTGAGACCGGTGCGCCCGTTCTCCCGGCTGCGGCCGGAACGCGTGTCCCTGCGCTGGAAGATCGCCGCACTGGCCGCGGCCACGGCGTGCCTGGTCGCGGCGGCGGTGGGCGTGCTGGTGCACCTGTGGACCGCACGGGACATCCGTGAACGGGCCCAGATGCGGGCCTTCAACAGCGTGTACGCGGCCATGGACGTCTACCGGCGCACCGGCACGCTGACGGACGGCGCCGAGCTCGATCCGCCGGAGCTGCCCGCCGCGTTGCGGCACCCGGCCGACGGTGACCGGCACACGGCCTACGACGGGCGCGTCGAGGGGAACACGGGGCCGAGCGTCTGGGCCGCCCAGCGGGTCGGCGGTCCAGGCAGCCCGGTGCTGGCCGTCCGGGCCAACATGAGCACGGAGCTTCACACGTTGCGCCAGCTCGACGCCACCATGGCCGTGGCCTCGCTGGTCGTCCTCGCGGCGGCGACGCCCCTGGCGGTCTACGGGGCCGGGCTGCTCGGCCGCCGGCTGCGGCGGGTATCCGAGACGGCGGGGCGGATCTCCGCCGGGGATCTCGATGCCCGGACCGGGCCGACCAAGGGCGGCGACGAGGTGGCCGACATCGCCGCCACCGTCGACCTCATGGCCGACAGCCTCGGCCGACGGCTGCGCACCGAGCGCCAGTTCACCGCGGACGTGGCCCACGAGCTGCGCACTCCCGTCGGCGGCCTGCTGGCCGCCGTCGACCTGCTGCCGCCCGGTGAGACGGAGGACCTGCTCCGGGCCCGGGTGCGCGATCTGCGCGGCCTGGTCGAGGATCTGCTGGAGATCTCCCGGCTGGACGCGGGCGCCGAACAGCCGGTCCGCGCCCACGTCCCGCTCGGCGCGGTCGTGACCGAGGCCGTGACACGCACCGGCCTCGACGCCGAGGTCACCGTCGCCGATGCGCAGGACGTGGAGACCGTGGAGACCGATCCCCGCCGCCTCGAACGCATCGTCAGCAACCTCGTCGTCAACGCCCACCGGCACGGGGACGTCCCGGTGCAGGTCACCGTCGAGGGCCGGACGGTCGTCGTGCGCGACCACGGCCCCGGCTTCCCTCCGGACCTGCTGCTGAACGGCCCGCGCCGCTTCCACACCGGCGCGAAGGAGCGCGGCTCGGGGCACGGCCTGGGCCTGACGATCGCCCTGGGCCAGGCCCGGCTGCTGGGCGCCGGACTAGACCTGTCCAACGCCCCGGACGGCGGCGCCGTCGCCACCTTGCGCCTGCCGCACTGAGCCGGGGCCGACGCCGTCGTCCTGGGCCCCGTGGCCGGTCACTGTGCCCACGGTGGCGCGACGACGGTGGCGCCGATGGTCGCCCGCATGCCCACCGAGGTCACGGCGGTGAGCGTCGCGGGGGTGTGCGGACAGGCGTTGCGCAGCTGCAGGAGGGCGTGGGCGGGCACGATGAGGGCGTCCCCGGGGCCGGCGGTCACCTCCTGTCCGGCGATGCTGGCCGACACCTTGCCCTCTGCGACGACGAAGACCTCCTCCCGGTCCATGTGATGGCTCTCGCTCTGTGCGCCCGGCGGTATCTCCAGTGCCCAGACGGCCAGTTCGGTACTGCCCCGCGAGGGAACGGCGAGCGGACGAAAGGTGAAGCCGTGACGTTCGAAGACCGGCGCGTCGGCCAGTGTGGACAGGGGCATGGGTTCCTCCCGAAGACATGGTCAATCTGGTTGACTACTTCACCGTAAGTGCTGTGCGAACATAGGTCAACCACGTTGACCATCTCCTCCAGGAGGGCCGATGACGTCCCGCTCCCGCCCCGAGCCCGGCCGGATCCCCCTGCAACTGGCCGTCGTCCACCGGGCGATGACGGACCGCTTCCACGACCGCCTGGCCGAACTGGGCCGCGAGCCATTGCGCCCGGCCCACGGCCACACCTTCCGCTACCTCGCCGCTCACCCGGCCGCCACGACGGTCGACCTCGCCGCCCACCTCGGCATCACCAAGCAAGCCGCCTCCAAGGCCGTGGCCGAGCTCCAGGACTGGGGCTATGTCGAGCGCCTCCCCCATCCGACCGACAAACGCGCCCAGTTGCTCACCCTCACCGAGCACGGCCGCGACTACCTGCACCTGGCCGACGAGTTGTGGACAGAGGTCGAACAGCACCTCGGCGAAGTCATCGGGCCCGACCGACTCGCCTCCCTCAGCCGGGCCCTGGACACCTATATCGACCACACCTACGGCGACGAGCCCGTCCCCTTCCGCCCGGTATGGTGACCGGCATGCCTGCGTGGCATGAGGTCGGCACACCGCTCGCCCGGGAACTGGGCGAGCAGGTGTCCGGCACCCGGCCGCTCACGCCGGCCCGCCCGGCGATGACCTGGGCCGCCCGCACGCAGAAAACCGGCCCGATCGTGCGGAGCCAGTCGCGCAGGAGGCCGATGACCCCGGCGGCCGCCCAGCGGCGGGCGGACCCGTAGACCGTGCGCCAGGGCAGGTAGCCGGTGGGCATGGCCTGCCATTTTATGCCGTTATCGACCAGATAGCGGATGCCGCCCACGATCTCCCGGCGGGGCCATTTCTCCGGACGACCGCCCGTTCGCAACGTGCAGGCTAGCGACAGGAGGAGAGGTTCGAGCAGGGCCCACTTGGCATCCGTCATGTCCGAGGGTAGCGGGGTGTACGCGTCACCAGGCGAAAAGGGCCGGTCCATCTCGCCGTGAGACGGACGGACGTGGACCGGCCCTGTCTCTCCTTCACTAATGCGCCGACCGTCGCCCTGTGGTCACTGGACCTGCGGGTGGGCGATCATCTCCAGCGAGCTCTGGATCGCGTTCATCTGGGAGACGACGTAATTCACCCAGCGACTCTTGGGGAACAGCCGGACGTGCGGGGAGTTCCTGGATCTGGTCGGGGCCTGCGTCCCGTCCGGAACCACCTCGACATCGGCCTTCCGCACACGAGCCTGCACGCTGCCTGGAGCCGCCGGATGTGCGCTCCCGCCTCTTGAGCACCCTGGAGCAGCGCGGCTACGGCTACTGGGCACTCGGCCACGTCCACCGGCGCCTGAGCCTGGACCGGCGACCGGGGGTTCTTCAAACTCGCGGTCGACAGAGGAAAGGTGACGGTACGCAACGCGCCCTGCGCGCCCGTCCGTTACGAGACGCTGCACTTGCCGTGCATCACCACCGCCGAAGCGGACATCCGTCTGGCATTCGCCTCATTGCCCGCACGGCCTCCGGACCAAGGTGCGGTGGTGTGCACGACGAGCCCCGCCGTGCTCGCCCTTGCACGGGAGATGACCCCTCATGGGCGATGGTGCGCGATGGGCGTTGAGTGCCCACACAAGTTCGTCGGCCTGGCGGCTTACGACCGCGGCCGACGTGGGACGGATTCCCAGCCCGCGGCGCGAGCCGCTGGTTTCACGCCTGTAAAAGTTGGCGTGGGCAACAGTGCACAACACGCTCAGGAGGCTCGGCAGAGGCGGAGCGGCCGTTGCGCGATCTACCAAGTGGCCGAGGAGTTACTCCGTCGCTTCGCAGGCGGAACGCCGGAAACCGGGTACCACACCACCCCGAATACGTCATCCCGACCGGCCCCAAGTACCGCTCTCGCGCCCTCGGGCTCCTCCAGGCGGCCGGCACACAGATGATGGACACAACAAGGTCCTCACCGCCCTGTCCATACTCGGACAGTCCTCATCGTGGCTCGATACGGTCCTGCGCCGCATGAACGACGAAGCGGACGGAAACCCAGCATTTGTCAACACGTGGGACGAGAACTGGCAGACCGGCACACCGTCTGTCGGCTTCACGCAAGTGATCGGGCCCACGTTCGACGCCTGCGAGGGACCGTTCCGCAACACCGGCCCGTTCCTTTACGGAACGTCCGTCAGCCCACTGGCCAACATCTACGCAGGACTCAACTACGCCCTGCACCACTACGTTTCGCTCTCCGCCCTGGGCCGGGCGGGCACAGCTCAGGCGGCTGCCTGCCCCCAGGACTGTCCCTGGTCCACAACGGCTCGGGACGTCCCCAGACCGTATTCACCCCGGCACAGTGGAACCTGATCGCCCAGCACAAGAAGACCAACTCAGGCCCACGGAACGGAGAAACGCAGGGCGGCGCGCCCGTGATTCACCTGCACGCCGCCCCCGGCATCCCCGGTGACCAGCAGATCGCGGCCGCAGTGCGACTCGTGGATGCCTTCTACACCTGGCAGGTTCAGGGGATCGGAACGAGATCGCCCAAGGATGCTCGCGCACACTCAAGGTTGGGGTATTCCATGAAATTGACCTTGATCTGCTTCTTCCAGACGCCTCTAATGTCGACGCCCACCCAGTCGGTCACGGGCTCCGAGCAGGAAGGGTGAGAACCGGGGCGCCACGATGTCCAGTTGCCGTGTACCTTTTGGAGCTCGCGGCACGCGGCACGCACATCCGGGTGATCGCCCCGGTCCGGGCCGCATGTGAATTTGTATATGTAGCTGTCCTCCCCATGAAATACAGTAATGGTTGCCTGGTCCTGCTTCAAGTCATAGTTCGGGTCGGCGTGTGCCGATCCGGCCATGGGCAAGGTGAGAGCCGCAACGGCCGCGGCGACAGCAGCCATGCGGCGCCCGGACCTGAAATGGCGAATAGACATGAAACCCCCATGCGTGGTTGTGCCTTGACATCGTTCCCGGATCGGATGATGCGGGATGAAGGTGATAACAGCATCTACGAGAGGGCTTTGTCGAGAGGCTCGAAATCAAAGTCCACGAAATGCGACTTACCGCAAACAGAAGTATCGTTCCGGTCGGAATCCAGCCTGCAGAGATCGACTATCAACTCTCGGCAACTCCGGCCCGTAGAACGGGGAACGGGGAACGGGGAACGGGGAACGCGCGGCAGCGTGCCGGTTATACGCCTGCACGCCGCCCCCGGCATCCCCAGCGAGCAACAGATTGTGTCCGCGCTGCGATTCACGGATTCCCTCTACAGCTGACAGGCTCAGCGGAACGGAGCGAGCACGCCCAAGGATGCTCGCGCACACTCAAGGTTGGGGTAGTGCAGATACTCCACGAAAATGGAGCCCTTCCACGCGCCGTAGGCATAGCCGTCCACCGGGTCGGTGGCGGGCATCGAGCAAGAAGGGTGAGAAGCGAGATCCCACGATGTCCCGTTGCTGTGTTCCTTCTGGAGCGCGCGGCACGCGGCCTGCGGATCCGGCAACACTGCGCTCCGGTCCGGACTGCAGTACAACGCGGCTTCAGAGAACTCTTCACCCCAGGACAAGCTAATGGTTGCGTGCCTCCACTTCCCTTCGTGGTTCGGGTCGGCATGTGCCGATCCGGCCATGGGCAAGGTGAGAGCCGCAACGGCCGCGGCGACAGCAGCCATGCGGCGCCCGGACCTGAAATGGCGAATAGACATAAAACCCCCATGCGTGGTTGTGCCTTGACACCGTTCCCGGATCGGATGATGCGGGATGAAGGTGATAACAGCACCCGCGAGAGGGCTTGTCCAGAGACTTGAAACCGAACTCCACCGAATGCGGCATACTTTAGCCAGACGTCTCGTACCGGTCGAAAGCTGGCCTGCAGTGATCAACCATCGACTATCGACGAGTTCATCGAACCAACGGTGAGAGCCCGTACAGACCCTGGTCCGTTCCTGTACGGGATGTCCGTCAACCCGCTGGCCAACATCCACGCAGGACTCAACTACGCCCTGCACCGCTACGGTTCGCTCTCCGCCCTGGACCGGACCAGCGGATACGGCTCCGGCGGCTACCTGACCCCGGGACTGTCCCTGGTCCACAACGACCTCTGATTTCACGTCCTACGTGGCGATCGTGCTGTTCGGCGACTGGGACGAGGTGTGGGCCGACGCCCCGCGGGCATGCGCGGCGGCAGGTCCCCCGTGTAGGCGGGTGCGGCGCTGGCTGGAGCCGGTATGGGGGTTGCGGCTGCCGCCGGTCGACTACGCCCACAACGACCTGAACCTGTCGAACATCCTCACCGACAGGGAACGGGTCACGGGTGTGGTGGACCGGGACGAGTTCGGGCTGGGCAGCCGTGCGCTGGATCTGGTCGCCCTGGCCCTGGACTGCGAGCGCGGCGGCGCGCACGCCGCGGCGAACCGTATGCCGGCCCGCGCGGCCCGGGTGGCCGGTGGCGACGGGCTGCGGTGCCTGGTCGGCTACCGGACGATCGCCCTGCTCGCCCATACCGCCCGCCATCGGCACGCGTACGGTGAAGCCCTGGCGGACGCGGAGTGTGCGGCCGTCCCGGCCGTCCTCGACAGGCTGTCGGCGGCCGCGCGGCCCGGGCAGCCGACCGCACCGGCGGCCGGCCGGCGCCCCGGCCGCTGCACCCTTGCTGCACAGCAGCGCCCGACCCGATACACGGCGGCTACCCCGCTGCCGAGATCCCGATACGTTCCCCGGACATCCTCCGACGTGCACCTTTCCGCACTCGAAGAGGAGTCCCCCGTGACCACCACACCCGGTGACCTGCTCGCGCTGCACCCGGCGACCGGGATCGCGGCCGCCACCACCGACCTGTCGAAGGTCTACGGCAGCGGCGAGACCCGTGTCGTCGCCCTGGACCGCGTCAGCATCTCCTTCCGGGAGGGCGAGTTCACCGCGATCATGGGCCCGTCCGGCTGCGGCAAGTCCACCCTGATGCACTGCGCCGCCGGGCTCGACTCCTTCGACTCGGGCTCCGTCCGCATCGGCACCACCGAGCTGGGCTCGCTCGACGACCGGCAGCTCACCGCGCTGCGCCGGGACCGGATCGGCTTCGTCTTCCAGGCGTTCAACCTGCTGCCGACGCTGACCTCGCTGGAGAACATCACGCTGCCGCTGACCATCGCGGGCCGCCGGCCCGACCCGCAGTGGCTGGACCACGTGGTCTCCATGGTCGGTCTCTCCGGGCGCCTCGACCACCGGCCCGGGCAGCTGTCCGGCGGTCAGCAGCAGCGCGTCGCGGTGGCCCGCGCCCTGGTCTCCCGGCCCTCGATCGTCTTCGCCGACGAGCCGACCGGAAACCTCGACTCGCGCGCCGGCGCCGAGATCCTGGGCTTCCTGCGCGACTCGGTGCGCGAGATGGGCCAGACCGTGGTCATGGTCACCCACGACCCGGTCGCCGCCGGCTACGCGGACCGCGTGGTCTTCCTCGCCGACGGCCGTCTCGTCGACGAGATGGCGCGCCCCACCCCGGACCGGGTCCTGGAACTGATGCGGCATTTTCCTGGGGGAAACCCCCAGACCCCCGCCTCCGACGCCCGACGCACCGGCTGACCGCGTCGCCCCCGCACCGACCCAGCCGCCCGCTCGCACCCGCCGAGCCCGCCTCCCAGGATCCGCCACCGCCATGTTCCGCACCGCCCTGCGCAACGTCCTTGCGTACAAGGCCCGCCTGTTGATGACCGCACTCGCGGTCGTGCTCGGCATCGCCTTCCTCTCCGGCAGCCTCGTCTTCGGCGACAGCCTGTCCCAGGCGGCCGCCGCCAAGGCGACCGACGGCTACACGCGCATCGCCGTCAGCGTCTCCCCCAATGCCCCGCCCGGCGGCGAGGCCCGGCAGGCCGGCATCGACGCCCGCACGGCCACCGCCCTGGCCAAGGTTCCCGGAGTCGCGGTCGCCGCGGGCCGGGTCGACGGTTTCGCCGCCGTCGCCGACCGCGACGGAGGGCTGATCGGCCACGGCTCGTCCCACCAGGGCGGCAACTTCGCCCCGGGAGCGGACGGCACGGACCCGGCCTACCGCTTCGTCCAGGGTGCCGGACCGGCCGAGGACAGCACGGTCGCCCTCGACGAGAACACGGCGAAGCAGGGCCGCTACCGCGTCGGTGACACCGTCCGCGTCGCCACCGGCAAGGGCGCCGCCACGTACACGCTCAGCGGGGTGTTCCGCACCGACGGAACCAAGCTCCCCTCCGGCGGCAGCCTCGTCCTGTTCACCAACCCCGCTGCCCAGCAACTCTTCCTCGAATCCGGCAAGTTCCGCAGCATCGAGCTCACCGCCGCCCCCGGCACCACCCCGCAGCAGCTCCTCGAGCGCGTCGAGCCGCAGCTGCCCAAGGGCACCAGCGGCGTCACCGGGGCCCGGCTCGCCCAGATCCAGCAGAACCTCGCCACCCACGACAGCGACACCATGAGCCAGATCCTGCTCGGCTTCGCCGCGGTCGCCCTGTTCGTCGCCGCCTTCCTCATCTCCAACACCTTCTCCATGCTGGTCGGCCGCCGCACCAGGGAGCTGGCCCTCCTGCGGGCCGTCGGCGCCTCGCGCAAGCAGGTGCGCCGCATCCTGCTGACGGAGTCCGTCCTGATCGGCGCGGGTGCCTCCGCGGTCGGCCTCGTCATCGGCACCGCGGTCGCCGCCCTGCTGCGGACCTTCCTCACCTCCGCCGACTCCCCGTCGGGACCGCTGGTCGTCTCCCCGGTCACCGTGATCGGCTCCCTGTTCGTCGGCACGGTCCTGACCGTGGTCGCCGCATGGCTGCCGGTCCGCCGGGCCATGGCCATCCCGCCCGTCGCAGCACTCGGCACGGCCGAGCCCACGGCGCCCGCGCGCGCCGGCTCCCTGCGCACCGGCCTCGGCGCCGCGCTCGCACTGACCGGCACGGCGACCGTCGTGTACGGGGCCCTGAGCGGAGGGAAGGACGACCGGACCGTCATCGGCCTCGGTGCGGCCCTCGCGCTGACCGGCGCGATCGTCCTGATCCCGCTGCTGTCCCGGCCGTTCGTCGCCCTGCTGCAGCCGCTGCTCACCCGCCTCCAGCCGGTGCACGGCACCCTCGCCGCCCGCAACACCGTGCGCGACCCGCGCCGCACCGGCGCCACCGCCGCCGCCCTCGCGATCGCCCTCACCCTCGCCTCGGGCCTCTCCGTCCTCGGGGCCTCCACCGCCCGGTACCTCGACCGCGCGACCACGCACGACTTCACCGCCGGCTACCTGGTCAAGGCCGCCGACGGCATGCAGCTGACTCCCGGTGCGGCGGCGGACCTCGCGAAGAAGCTGCCCGGCTCCGCGGTCAGCCCGCTCAACCAGTCCACCCAGTACCGCCTGGCCGGCACTCAATCCGTCCTGACCGGCGTCAACCCTGCCGCGATCGACCGGCTGTTGCGCTACGACGTCGTCGCAGGCTCCCTCAAGAGCCTTGCCGAGGGGAAGATCGCCGTCGCCGACTTCAAGGCCAAGGAGGCCGGCTGGCACCTCGGCCAGACCCTCCCCCTCCAGCGCCCCGACGGCGGGCACGGCAGCGTCACCATCGGCGCCGTCTACCACGCGGACCCGCAGAGCAACCTGATGCCCAGCATCACCGCGCCCGACTCCCTCGTCGCCCGCTACGACCGCGCCCCCAACACCGCCGCGATCCTCGTCTCCACGGACGGCGGCCCCGGCCAGGCCGCGCGCCGCTCGGTCGTCCACGCCCTCGGCGACAACCCCGCCCTGGCCGTCCTCGACCGGGACGGCGTCAAGGCCCAGTACAGCGGGGACATCGGCGGCCAGCTCAACGTCTTCTACGCCCTGTTGGGCATGGCCCTGGTGATCGCCGCCCTCGGCATCGCCAACACCCTCGCGATGTCCGTCCTCGAACGCCGCAAGGAGCTCGGCACCCTGCGCGCCGTCGGTCTCGACCGCGCCGGAGTGACCCGGATGATCCGCCTGGAGGCCCTGCTCGTCGGCGCGCTCGGCGCGAGCGTCGGCACCGTCCTGGGCGTCTTCCTCGGCTGGGCGCTCGGCCGCACCCTCCAGGAGAGCGTCGAAGGCTACGCGTTGGTCCTTCCCTGGGGGCGGCTCGCCCTCGGCATCGTGATCGCCCTGGCGGGCGCGCTGCTCGCCTCGCTCTGGCCCGCCCGCCGGGCCGCCCGCGTCGACATCCCGGCTGCGACGTCGGCGCAGTAGGCCTCCCGGAAACGGCCATCGGCCGGACGCCGCCCCGCGGCGTCCGGCCGATGTGGTGTGTGTCCTACCAGTTGCCGCCCCAGTCGGCGTGGCTCCCCTCGGGGCAGGTCAGGCGGAAGTCCCACTGCCCCGAGAAGGTCTCGGGGAACAGGTGGCGGCCGTCCGTGCAGTCCACGTACACGCGGTACGAGGTGCCGTTGCACGTCGTGAAGGCCTTGCGGCCGCCGTCCGTACGGCCGTTCCAGCACTTCGCGGCCGCATCGCGGTCGGCGGAGCTCGATGCGCGCTGAACCGGGGTGTTCTGCGCGACCGGCGTCACTCCGGCCGTGCTGTTCTTGCTCTGACCGTCGGTGCCGACCGCATGGGCTTCGGCGGCGTTGTGCGCCGGGTCGGCGCCTGCCGGTGCGGCAAGGCCGGCGACCGCCGTGATGGTGGCCGCTGCGGCAACTGCGGCGTTCCTCAGGAACGTCACGTTCTCCTCCGAGTGATGGATGTTGAGGCAGGTACGAGGTTGTTCTCGCCCTTTCGCCGCCATCGTGGACGATTTCGTCCCTGGGAGAAGTTGGTGACGTTTTGGGGAGCGCACGGGAAGAAACGTCACCAACAGGGCATGTGTGACGGCCCGGTTGTGACGCGCTCCCGCGAACGTGTGGTCAGCACTGATCAGTTGCCCCTCCGGTGGAGGTACGAAATCGCCACCGGAGGGGCACCCGTGCTGCGTTACGACGCCCCGTCGCTCTTCGCCCACAGGGAGCGGACGTGCCCCAGGTGGCGGGCCATGCACGTCTCCGCCTTCTTCGCGTCGCCCGTCAGCATCACGTCGAGGAGCTCGAGGTGTTCCTCGGCCGAGGGGAGCAGCTCGCCGTGCTCGTCCAGGCCGGTGAGCCCGTACAGACGGGAGCGCTTGCGCAGGTCGCCGACGGTCTCGACGAGCCGTTCGTTGCCGGAGAGAGCCAGCAGGGAGAGGTGGAACTGCCGGTCGGCCTCCAGGTAGCCGATGAGGTCGTGGTCGCGGGCGGCCCGCACGATCTCCTCGGCGACCGGGCGCAGCGCCCCCAGCTGTTCGCGGGTGGCGGTGCGGGTGACCCGGCCGACCATGGGGATCTCGATCAGGGCGCGGATCTCGGTGTACTGGTCGAGGTCGCGTTCGTTGACCTCGGTGACGCGGAAGCCCTTGTTGCGGACCGGCTCGACCAGGCCCTCGCGGACCAGGTCGAGCATGGCCTCGCGCACGGGGGTGGCGGAGATGCCGAAGTCCTCGGCGAGGCCGGGCGCCGAGTAGACCTGGCCCGGGCGCAGTTCACCGGATATCAGGGCGGCCCGCAGGGCGTGGGCGACCTGGTCGCGCAGCCGTTCCCGGTTGGCGTTCAGGTCGCGGTGCTTCAGATGCCCCATCAGTTCTTCTTTCAAGGGGCCACCGGCTTTGCCGGTGGGGGGATCGAATCCTTTGGAGGCGCAAGGCGCCGGAGCTCATTTCGTTGTCAGTGCCTGGCGGTAGAGTGACTCCGCCTGCATTGACCGGCACAACCGCAAGGGAGGGGAACGGGCTTGATACGTGCGTACAAGTTCCTTCTCAGGCCCACTGCCGGTCAGGAAGCTGCGCTGCGGGCAATGCTGACTGACCACTGCTGCCTGTACAACGCCGCGTTGCAGGAGCGTCGGAACGCCTACCGGCACGTCTCGAAGACGACTGTCCGGTATGGCGATCAGTCTGCGCAGCTCAAGGAGATCCGGGCGTTCGATCCGGAGTGTCAAGGCCGATGGTCGTTCAGCTCGCAGCAGGCGACCTTGCGTCGGTTGGACAAGGCGTTCGCCGCGTTCTTCCGACGTGTCAAGGCCGGTCAGGCCCCGGGCTATCCCAGGTTCAAGGGCGCCGGCCACTTTGACACCGTCATCTTCCCCAGGGACGGGGACGGTTGCCGCTGGAACTCCACTCCGCATGACCGGCAGGTCCGCGTGCGCCTGCAAGGCGTCGGGCACATCCGGGTACACCAACACCGGGCAGTCAAGGGCCGCGTCAAGACGATCGCGGTGAAGCGGGAGGGCCGCCTGTGGTACGTCATCCTGACCTGTGACGACGTACCCGCCCAACCGCTTCCGGCCACCGGCTCGATCATCGGCATCGACATGGGCACCGTGCATTTCTTGACCGACTCGCGCGGCAACCATGTAGAGAATCCGCGCTTCCTGGCATCGATGGCAAACGAGCTGACCGCAGCCCAGCGACACCTCGCGACGTTTCCCAAGCGCACGAAATGCCGCTCCAAGAAACACAAGACGGCCGCCCGCAGGGTGGCCAGGTTGTATGCCAGGATCCGGCGGCAGCGGGCCGACTACCACCACAAGCAGGCCCTCGCCCTGGTGCGTGAGCATGACGTGATCGGGCACGAGAAGCTGAACACGGCGGGCATGACCAAGAGCCCGCAACCGAAGCCCGGACCCGGCAACGACGGCACGTTCCTTGCGAACGGTGCCGCCGCCAAGGCCGGGCTCAACCGAAGTATTCTCGACGCGGGTTGGGGACAGTTCCTGGGAATCCTGGCGCACAAGGCTGAAAGTGCCGGTCGCCGAGTGATCCCGGTGAACGCCCGCAACACCTCCCGCACCTGTCCGCCAGCCGCCGGAGGCTGCGGGCACACAGCAGCGGAGAACCGCGTCACCCAAGCGAAGTTCGAGTGCGCCATGTGCGGGTTCACACAGAACGCCGATACGGTGGGCGCGCTGAACGTTGCACACAGGGCCGGGCTGGCCCTCTGCGACGGTGCTCAGCCACCGACGTAGGAAGCCCTCGACCTTTAGTCACGGGTGGAGTCACGGCTGTGTGATCCCTTCGGCCGCAGCGGGTGATCACTGTACAATGTCACGTTGTTCTTGCAGGTGACAGGGTGTAGGTGCGGCTGGAGGCGTAGAACTCCAGGGCGGCGCGGCCCTGTTCGCGGGGGCCGTGGCCGGAGGACTTGGTGCCGCCGAAGGGCAGGTGGAAGTCGACTCCGGTGGTCGGGGCGTTGATGCGGATCATGCCGGTGTCCAGGCGGTCGAGCCCGTGCAGCGCCGCGTCCAGGTCCGTGGTGTGGACCGAGGTGACCAGGCCGTACGGAACGGAGTTGGTGACCCGCACCGCTTCGGCCAGGTCCTCGGCGGACAGCAGGGCCGCAACGGGCCCGAAGACCTCGTCGTGCAGCAGCCGGTGACCGGGCGGCACCTTCTCGGCCAGCACCGGGGCCGCGTACCAGCCCGGGCCGTCCGGCACGGTGCCGCCGGCCAGGACGACCGACCCGTGGCAGGCCTCCTCGACCTGGCCGCGGGCCTGTTCGCTGATGAGCGGCCCGCACACGGTGGCCGCGTCGGCCGGGTCGCCGGCCGGGACCGTGCGCAGGGCTTCGGCGAGCGCCTCGCGCAGCGGCGCCAGGGCCGCGCCGACGGCGACGACGCGGCTGGTGGCGGTGCACTTCTGGCCCGCGTATCCGGCGACAGCGGCGGCGATGTGGGCGGCGGCCTGCGCGATGTCGGCGTCGGGCAGGACGATCGCCGCGTTGAGGCCGCCCATCTCGGCCTGCACCGGCACGCCCCGGGCCGTGGCCCGTGCCGCCACGGCCCGGCCTACGGCCGTCGAGCCGGTGAAGGAGACGACGTCGGCGGTGGAGACCAGGGCGTTGCCCTCGGCGGCGCCGCCGGGAAGTACGGTGAACACGGCCTCGGGCAGGGCGTGTTGCACGATGCCGGCGAGGCGCCGGGCGCAGGCGGTGGCCTCGGGGGCGGGTTTGAGGACGACCGTGTTGCCTGCGGCGAGTGCGGGGGCGGCCTTCCAGCTCGGGATGGCGAAGGGGAAGTTCCAGGGGGTGACCAGCCCGGCGACCCCGTGCGGGCGGCGGCGGGTCAGCAGCAGTCCGGCGCCCGCGGCGGTTTCGTGGACGGCGCCGGCCGGTTCGTAGGGGGCCTGGGCGTAGTAGCGCCAGATCGCGGCGGCGCGGGCGACCTCGGCGCGGGCCTCGGCGACCGGCTTGCCCACCTCGCGCACGGCCAGCGCGGCCAGTTCGTCCGCGGCGGCCTCGATGCCGGCGCCCACCGCGGTGAGCGCGGCCGAGCGGGCGGCCGCGCCGCCGGCCTGCCAGCCGGGCTGGGCGGCCCGGGCCCGCGCGACGGCGTCCACGGCGGCGGCGGGTCCGGGGGCGGTGAACCGGAGGACCACGTCGGCGGGATCGGCGGGGTTGCGCGAGACGAGAGTGGTCACAGCAGGAATCCTCCGGGGAAGGGGTCGTCCGGGTCGAGGAAGTACTGGGCGGTGCCGGTGATCCAGGCGCGTCCGGTGACGGTGGGGATCACGGCGGGCAGCCCGCCGACCGTCGTCCCGGCGACGAGCCGGCCGGTGAACTGCGTGCCGATGAAGGACTCGTTGACGAAGTCGCGGCCCAGCAGCAGCCGGCCGCGGGCGTGCAGCTGGGCCATCCGGGCGGAGGTGCCGGTGCCGCACGGCGAGCGGTCGAACCAGCCGGGATGGATGGCCATCGCATGCCGCGAGCGGTGCTCGTCGGAACCGGGCGCGGCCAGGTAGACGTGCTTCACCCCGGTGATCGCGGGCTGTTCGGGGTGGACGGGCCGGTCGGGCGAGGCGTTGATCGCGTCCATGACGGCGAGCCCGGCCGCCAGCAGGTCGTCCTTGCGGGCGCGGTCGAACGGCAGGCCCAGCGCGTCGAGTTCGACGAAGGCGTAGAAGTTGCCGCCGAAGGCGAGGTCGTAGGTGACCGTCCCGTACCCGGGCGCCTCCGCCTTGCGGTCGAGCCCCGCGCAGAACGCGGGCACGTTGGTGAACGTGACCGCCTTCGCCGCGCCGTCCTGCACCCGGACGTCGGCGGCCACAAGGCCGGCGGGGGTGTCGAGGCGCACCGTCGTCACGGGCTCGGTCACCTGCACCATGCCCGTCTCGACGAGGACGGTGGCGACGCCGATGGTGCCGTGCCCGCACATCGGGAGCACTCCGGAGACCTCGATGTAGAGGACGCCGACGTCGGCGTCGGGCCGGGTGGGGGGCTGGAGGATCGCGCCGCTCATGGCGGCGTGGCCGCGCGGTTCGTACATCAGGAGCGTGCGGAGGTGGTCGAGGTGCTCGATGAAGTGCAGCCGCCTCTCGGCCATGGTGGCGCCGGGGATCACCCCGGCGCCGCCGGTGATCACGCGGGTGGGCATGCCCTCGGTGTGGGAGTCGACTGCGTGGAAGACATGGCGCGTCCGCATGAACTGCCTCTCGGTCCGGGGTGGGGGGTCAGCGGTGGCCGTCGGCGACGGCCTTCTCGGTGGCGGACCGCACCGCGGCCCGGGTCTCCCCCGTCAGCGCGGAGCGCGGCGGGCGGACGGGCCCGCCGTGGCGTCCGGCGATGTCCATGGAGAGCTTGACGGCCTGGACGAATTCGGTCCTGGAGTCCCAGCGCAGCAGCGGGTGCAGGGACCTGTAGAGCGGGAGGGCCGTGGCGAGGTCGCCCGCGACGGCCGCGTGGTACAGCTCGGCGCAGGCGGCGGGGAAGGCGTTGGGGTAGCCGGCGATCCAGCCGACGGCGCCGGCCAGGGCGAGTTCGAGCAGGACGTCGTCGGCTCCGATCAACAGGTCGAGCTCGGGGGCCAGTTCGGCGAGCTCGTAGGCCCGGCGCACGTCGCCGCTGAACTCCTTGACGGCGGCTATGGTGCCGTCCTGGTGCAGCCGCGCGAGCAGGCCGGGTGTGAGGTCGACCTTGGTGTCGACGGGGTTGTTGTACGCGACGACCGGCACGCCCGCCCCGGCGACCTCGGTGTAGTGGGCGCGTACGGCCTGTTCGTCGGCCCGGTAGGCGTTCGGGGGCAGGAGCAGGACGGAGCCGCAGCCCGCCTCGGCCGCCTGCTGTGCCCAGCGGCGGGACTCGGCGCTTCCGTAGGCGGAGACCCCGGGCATCACGCGGGCCCCGTCGCCGGCCGCGGCGACGGCGACCTCGACGACCCGGGCCCGTTCCTCGTCGGTGAGGGTCTGGTACTCGCCGAGCGAGCCGTTGGGGACGACACCGTCGCAGCCGGCGGCGATCAGCCGGCGGACGTGTTCGGCGTAGACGTCGTAGTCGACGGACAGGTCGTCGCGCAGGGGCAGGGCGGTGGCGACCATGATGCCGCGCCAGGGGCGGGCACTGTTCCAGCCGGTGGGGGTCATTGCGGCGGACCTCTCTCTACGGTGCGGCGTTCGGCTGATCGGCGCACTGGGCGAGCGCCGGGATCGGGACGGGCACGGCGAACGGGCGGCGTTCGGGCGGAGGTTCGGGGATGCCGTCGCGTGCGGCGAGGCAGGCCACGGCCGGGCCGCACATCCGTCCCTGGCACCATCCCATGCCGGCCCGGGTGAGGAGCTTGGCGGTCCGCACGTCCCCCGCCCCCAGGCCGTCGACCGCCTCGCGGATACGCCCGGCGGTGACCTCCTCGCAGCGGCACACGTCGGTGTCGTCGGTCAGCCACTGCCGCCATCCCGGGCCGGGGGCGTGGGCGGCGCCCATGGCGTCGGCGAAGGCGCGCAGCCGGTCCCGGCGGCGCCGGAGCTCCCGGATCCGGCTGCCGCGGGCGCGCCCTGCGCCCAGCCGGGCGGCGACGGCGCTGCCCGCCAACTCGCCTTCCGCCAGCGCCAGTCGGACGCCGCCCGCTCCCCCGGTCTCGCCCGCCGCCCACAGGCCGCGCACCGAGGTCTCCTGGAGACCGTCCAGGACGAGTGCCAGGCATCCGTCCACCGTCGTGCGGGTCGCGCAGCCGAGCGCCGTGGCCAGTTCGATCTGCGGGACCAGGCCGTGCCCGACGGCCAGGGCGTCGCAGGCGATCCGGCGGTCCGACCCCTGTACGGGCCGCCAGGTGCGGTCGAGCCGGGTCACGGTGACGGCCTCCACCCTGTCGGTTCCGTGCACGGCGGTGACCGCGCTGCGCGACCGCAGCCGCACCCCGTGCCGCAGCAGCGCCGCGCCGTGGGCGAGCGCCTCGGCGGCCTTGTGCGGGTTGGCGGCGAGGGCCCGGGGGTGCCGGGCGTAGGCCAGGTATCCGGACGCCTCGACCAGGGCGGGCACGTGCGCGCCGGCCGCGGCCAGCGAGGAGGCGACCGCGAGCAGCAGGGGGCCGCTGCCGGCCACCACGATCCTTCCCCGAGCTCTCGGCTTCGCCCGAGCAGGGGATGTCCCGATGCCGGGCAGCACCAGGCCGGACTTGAGCATGGCCTGCGCTCCCCCGGCGCTCACCACGCCGGGCACGGTCCAGCCGGGGAAGGGGAGGTGGCGTTCGTACGCGCCGGTCGCCAGCAGCACCGCGCGGGCCCGCACCCGCACCGGCTGCTCGTCGCAGCCGTCGGGCCCGGTGAGACAGTGCACCGACCAGGCCGGTGCCTCGTGCGTGACGCTCCACACGTGGTGCCCGGGCAGGTGCCCGACGCCGCTCTCCGCCAGCCGGGTGCGCAGTCCGGCGTAGGCGGACCAGTCGTGGTGCAGGGCCTCGGGCCGTGCTGCGCGGGCCTGCGGTGCGGGGTGCCGGTAGAACTGGCCGCCGGTGTGCGCGGCGGCGTCCAGCAGGGCGACGCGCAGGCCGAGTTCGGCGGCGGTGACGGCGCCCGCGAGGCCGGCGGGGCCCGCGCCGACGACTGCCAAGTCGTACGGTTCAGACGCCGAGGCGGTCAAGGCCGTGTCCTTCCTGGGTGGTGACCGCGTCGCCGGGGCGGGCGGGGACCAGGCAGGCCCGGCGGTTGGGGCTGCCGTTGACGGTGGCGAGGCAGTCGAAGCACTGGCCGATGCCGCAGAACGCCCCGCGCGGGCGGCCGCCGTCGCGGGTGGTGCGCCAGGCCAGGATCCCGGCTCCCCACAGGGCGGCGGCGACGGTCTGTCCGGGCAGGGCGGTGACGGGCCGGCCGTCGAAGGTGATCTCGAACGGCGGATCGGGCTGCGCCCCGACGAGGTCGGCGGGGGTACGGGCCACCGGGGGCCTCCTCTCGGTGAAGGGAGTTCAGAAAGGGAGTTCAGAAGCGGCCGGGGTCGAACGGGCGGATGTCCAGCGGGGGTTCGCCGCCGGTCAGGCAGCGTGCGATGATCAGCCCGGTCGCCGGGGCGAGTCCGATGCCCGCGCCCTCGTGGCCGCAGGCGTGCAGCAGGCCGGGGACGCGCGGGTCGGGGCCGATGGCGGGCAGGTGGTCCGGCAGGTAGGGGCGGAAGCCGGTGTAGGTGCGCAGCGCGCGCACCGTGCCCAGGACCGGGAAGAGGGCCATGGCGCCGGCCGCGAGGCGCTGCAGGGCCTGCGGTGACAACGACCGGTCGAAGCCGACGCGTTCGCGGCTGGCGCCGATCAGGACGGGGCCGGCCGGGGTGCCCTCGATCACGGCCGAGGTCTGCAGCGCGGCGGATCCGCCGGCCACGTCCGCCATGTAGTCGGCGGCGTACACCTTGTGCCGCACCACGCGCGGCAGCGGTTCGGTGACGAGGACGAATCCGCGGCGGGGCAGCACGGGCAGCTCCACGCCCGCGAGCCGGGCGAGTTCGCCGCCCCAGGCGCCGGCGGCGTTGACGACGTACGGGGCGTGGACCTCCCCGCGGCGGGTGCGCACGCCGCGCAGGGTACCGTCGGTTCCGGTGAGCAGGCCGGTGACCTCCTCGCCGAGCCGCAGGTGCATCCGGTCGCCGGCCGCGTGCAGCAGGTGTGCGGTGGCGAGGGCCGGCATGACCTGCGCGTCCTGGGGATAGTGGACGCCGCCGGCCAGGCCGGGGGCGAGGTGGGGTTCCAGGTCGTGGAGCCGGTCCGCGGGGATCTCCTCGGCGGTGACGCCTGCGGCGCGCTGCCGGTCCGCGAAGGCCCGCAGGGCGGCTGCGCCGGCTTCGTCCGCGGCGACGATGAGGCCGCCCTTGGGCTCGTACTCGATCCGTGCCGGCAGCGCCCCGGCCAGTTCCGTCCACAACCTGGCCGACAGCAGGGCGAGTTCCAGTTCCGGTCCCGGTTCCTTGTCGGAGACCAGGAGGTTGCCTTCACCGGCGCCGGTGGTGCCGCCCGCGACGGAGCCGCGGTCGATCACCGTGACGCGGAGGCCGGCGCCGGCGGCGTAGTGGGCGCAGGCCGCTCCGACCATGCCGGCACCCACGACGATGACGTCCGAGAGGTTTCCCGTTGGCACATCAGTAATATTTCACATTGCACTGACGTTGCCAAGGGTGCCGCCGGCCCCGTATTCCCTTCAGCCGTCGAGCAGTTGGCCCATCCACTCCTCGACGGCGTCCGGCGTCCTCGGCAGGCCGCCGGACATCAGCCGGGCCCCCTCCGCCGTGATCACCAGGTCGTCCTCGATGCGCACCCCGATGCCGCGCAGCTCGGGCGGCAGTGTCTCGTCGTCGGGCTGGAGGTAGAGCCCGGGCTCGACGGTGAGCACCTGACCCTCCTTCAGCACCCCGTCCAGATAGGCATCGGCACGCGCCCGGGCACAGTCGTGGACGTCCAGGCCGAGCATGTGGCCACTGCTGCACAGCGTGTAGCGGCGGTGGAAGTCGCTCTCCGCGCTCTTCAGCACGCCCCACTCGGCCAGCCCTTCGGCGATGACCCGCATCCCGGCCCGGTGGAAGTCCCGGAAGCACGCCCCCGGCCGCAGCGCGGCGATGCCCGCTTCCTGGGCGGCCAGCACGAGTTCGTACACCTGCCGCTGGACCGGCGAGAAGCGGCCGGAGAGCGGGAGGGTGCGGGTGATGTCGGCGGTGTAGAGGCTGTCGGTCTCCACGCCCGCGTCCAGGAGCAGCAGCTCCCGGGGGTCGAGCGGGCCGTCGTTGCGTATCCAGTGCAGGACGCAGGCGTGGGCGCCGGAGGCGGCGATGGTCTCGTAGCCGGTGCCGTTCCCCTCGGTGCGGGCGCGCAGGCCGAAGATGCCCTCGATCCAGCGCTCGCCGCGCGGATGCGCGAGGGCGCGCGGCAGGGCCCGTACCACGTCCTCGAATCCTGCGGCGGTGTGGTCCACCGCCCGCTGCAGCTCCGCCACCTCCCACACGTCCTTCACCAGCCTCAATTCACTGAGCACGCAGGCGAGTTCGGTGTCGGCGGCCGCGTTCCGTCCGGGCGGGAGCTCGCCGAGGGCGACGCAGCGGATGCCGGCCATCCGCCCGGCCTCCGCGAGGTCCGGTCGGCGCCCGACCCAGAACTCGCCGTAGCGGCGGTCCCGGTAGAAGCCCTCGTCCGTGCGCGGGGAGCGCGGGCGCACGTGCAGCACCGCCTCGTGGCCGTGCGGCCCGTCGGGTTCGAGGACGAGCACGTGCCCCGCCTGCTCCTCGCCGGCCAGGCCGGTCAGCCAGGTGTAGGCGCTGTGCGGGCGGAAGCGGTGGTCGCAGTCGTTGGACCGCACCCTCAACTCCCCCGCCGGGACCAGGAGCCGCTCCCCGGGGAAGCTCGCGGAGAGCCGGGCCCGGCGGGCCGGGGTGAGGGCGGCGACGGGCAGCCGGACGTCGCCGGCCGGCGGGGCGGCCTGCCAGCCGGACGCCATGAAGGAGGCGAGCTCGGGTGATACGGGCAGGTCGTGGCCGACTGTGCGGATCGCGGAAGTGGGCGCGGGCGTAACCGACTTGGTCATGGGGCCTCCCCTCTCGTCAGTGCAATTTCACACTACTGTGTTACCGGTCACATTCCATCAGTGTCGACCGCGCGAGATTTCGCAGAAGACCGCGGAGCCACGCCCCCTGTCCGGACACCGCCGCCACTCCCTACCATCCGCCATATGGACCTGGAGCTTCGGCACCTGCGGGTGCTGTGTGCGATCACCGATGCCGGGAGCGTCGGCCGGGCCGCGGCGGATATGGGGTACTCCCAGCCGGCCATGAGCACACAACTCCGGCGGATCGAGCGGTTCTTCGGCGAGCCGCTGTTCGTCCGCAGGGCGTCGGGCGTCGAACTGACGCGGTACGGCGTGGAGGTGGTGACCCAGGCCCGTGACGTCCTGGCCCGCGCGGCGGCGATCGGGCGCCGGCCCGCCGGGGGCGCTGCGGGGGCGCACCGGTCCTTGCGTCTGGCCGCGACCAACTCGCCGGTCCTGTCCGGCATGGTCATGCGGCTCCGTACGCTGCTGCCGGGCCTCGATGTCACGGTGAGCAGCGTGTACGCGTCCTCGGAGATCGTCGAACTCCTGGAGCACGGCGACGTGGACGTGGCGATCGCGGCGGACTACCCCGGGCGGGAGTTGCGGCATTCGTCCGCGGTGGCCCATCGCGGGATCGTCACGGAGCCGTCCTTCGTCGCCCTGCCCGCGCATCACCGGCTTCGGCACTGCCCCGAGATCGCGCTCGCCGATCTGGCCGGCGACGCGTGGTTCCTGACCCCCGACGACGGGGCCGGCTGGCCGGGGGTGTTCTACGCGGCGTGCGGATCGGCCGGGTTCACGCCGGTGGCGGTGCACGAATTCCTGGGCGACCGGCTCGAGTTGCAGGACATGATCGCGGAGGGGCTGGGGGTGTCCGTCGTGCAGGCGACGCACCGGCCGACCTCCGACGTCGTCGTCAAGCCGCTGTCCGGCACCCCGCTGTGGTGCCGCTACGTCCTGGCCTGGCGCCGCGGGGGCCTGGCCGACGAGATCGCCGACACGCTCTTCGGCTCGGCCACCGCGGCGTACCGCGAACTCATCGCGCATGCACCGCACTTCCGGGCGTGGGTGTCGCGGACCTGGAGCGGGGCGCGGATCCAGGGCTGAAGATCCCCCGCGCGGGGTGAGGGGCTCGTTGACCCGGCGTCAACGACGCTGTCAACGCGCTGCAGCGGGGCTTTCCCGAGGTTGCGGAAACGACCGGCAAGGTCATTACACTCCGCTCGTATTCGGCAACCCTCAGTGCTGACGCGTCGTCTCCTCGACGCTCGGTGCTGCCCGTTTCCTTTCTGGAGAAGCGATCCCCGTGCTTTCCACCGCCCCGGACCCGGCGGCATACTTCGCCTTCCGTGACCGGCTTCTCGGCCCGCTGCGGACCACCATCCTCACCGGTGAGCAGCTGTGCGAGGCCGGTCGCCTCATCTACGGCGACCCCGACGGCCTGTCCCTGTACGGGATTCCGGCCTCCGACATGGCCGTCAAGGGAATCACCCTGCTGGGCCGCACCACCATCGAGTGTTCCGTCGACGCCTACGTCTCCCCCTTCGCCGACACCTTGGCCGGCCTCCTGGCCGCCGCCGCGCCGCAGGGCCCCGAGACCGATGCACCGTTGATCGTGGACCTGTTCTGCGGCTCGGGGAACTTCGGATACCACCTGGGCCGGCGCCTGTCGCGCCCGGTGCAGGCCACCGAACTCGACCCGATGGTGTACGCCACCACCCGCAACAACCTGGAGCGCATCGGCTCCGCCATCGCCCTGCACCCGATGGACTACCGTGACCTGCTGGGGAAGCTGCCCGCCCGCTCCACGCACGACACCTACGTCGTCGAGCCGCCCTGGGGCCCGGCGTTCACCGCCGCCGGCCTGGACCTGACCCGCACCTCTCCGCCCGTGCCGGAGATCCTGCAGGACATCCGCCGCTCCCGTGACGGCGTGCCCTGCCACGTCGCGATCAAGACGAACGACCAGATCGCGGACGACTCCCTGGCACGGTCCTTCGCCGGTGCCGAGCACCTGGCGACCGTCACCCCGACGCCCCAGCTGCCCTACGGCGCCAACATGGACTTCCACCTCTACCGGCTCCACGGCTGACCCGTCCGGTGACACCGGACGGCATCACTTGACGGGAGATCTTTCGTGACGACGGTTGCAGGGGCCGACGACGGCGCGGCCCGTACGTTCGATGTGCTGGGAAGCACCTATGAGGAGACGCACGGGCGGATCCCCGAACTCCTGGCGGCACTCGAATGGTTGACGGCACGGCTGCCCCAGGGGGCGAAGGTGCTGGACATCGGCTCCGGAACGGGGCGTCCGACCGCGCAGCGGCTGGCCGCGGCCGGGCACGCGGTGTTCGGGTGCGACGTGTCGGCCACCATGGTGGAACTGGCCCGCACCCGGGTCCCGGACGCCCGCTTCGAGCAGGTCGACGTCCGGGCCCTGCCGGACGATCCGGAGACCTGGGACGCGGTGACGGCGTTCTTCCCCCTGCTGCAGATGTCCCGGGCCGACATCGCCGCCACCGTGCGCCGGATCGGCATCTGGCTCAAGCCCGGCGGACTGCTGGCCCTGGCCACGGTCCCCGCCGACGCCGAGGACGTCGAACTGCAGTGGATGGGCCGGGTGTGCCGGGCGTCCAGCTTCCCCTCCGAGGCGTTCCTGGACCTGGTGCGCGAGGCCGGGTTGCACATCGTGCACGCCGGATCCAGCGTCTTCCGCCCCGACTTCCCCGGCGCCGTCGAGGAGGACCACCTGTTCGTCCACGCCGTCAGGCCCGGCGGCCCCGGCGCGCCGTCCCACGCCCTGGCCGGTCCCTATCCGCTGCCCGCCGCCTACCGGGGGCCGCAGGCACTGAGCCAGCACGGCTGGCTGGGCATGGAAGCCCGCTTCGAACGCCACGACATCGCCCTCGTCGCCGACGCCTTGGCCGGCAACACCCGGGTGCTCGACATCGGCGGCGGCACCGGAGCGGTCGTCAAGGAGATCACCGCCCGGCTGGGGGCCTGCACGACCGTCGAGCCGCACCCGGACCGCGAGCAGAGCATGCAGCCCCTCGTCCGCGACGGGGTCACCGTCCTGCCCGGCCGCGCCGAGAGCCTGCCCGTGCCCGACGGCGCGGTGGATGCCGCGGTGGCCACCTGGGTGCTGCACTACACCGACGACCCGCGGGCAGCGGTGCGGGAGATGGTGCGCGTCGTGGACCGCACCCACCCCGCGGCCCGGATCGTCCTGGTCCAGGGTGCCCCCGACAACGAGCTCATCGGCCTGTGGAACCGCGCCTGCGCGCCGCTGACGGGCCAAGGCCCCGACCACCAGGGCTACTTGCTCAGCGTCGCCGCGCAGGAGCTGGCCGCGGGAGGTTTCGAGGACATCTCGTTCACCCGCGCACGGGTCGATGTCGTCTTCCCCGAGGACGGGGCGGAGGCCAGGGCTCAGGCGGCCGCGCAGGTCCTGGCCGAGTTCTGGAGCACCGGCGATCCCGCCCCGGCGCGGTTGCGCCAGGCCCTGTTGCCCGCCATGCGGGAGCACTTCGCCACGGGGACCGACCGGTTCACGGACGACGGCGTCCTCCTCGTGGCCCGGCCCCGCCCCGCACGATGACCACCGTTCCCCCCGGAGACGCGGCCCGGGTGCAGACCGAGGGCGACCGCACCGTGCCGGCCCGTGAGGTCTGCGCCGCCGGTTCGCCCGGCTGCCCCGCTGCGAATCCGGGCACGATCCTCCATCACGGCGCCGGCGACCCCGCCCCGTTGTATGCGCATCTGCGTGCGCACCATCCCGTCTTCCACGACCCGCTGCTGGAGGTGTGGGTCGTCTCCCGCCACCAGGACGTCGTCCGCGCCTTCCGCGACACACCGGGAGACTTCACCAGCCGGCGGACCTTCGAGCCCCTGTGTCCGCCCGCCCCGCACGCCGGGACCGTCCTGGCCGCCACCGGCATGGCTCCTGCCGCCAGCGCCCTCGACCCGCCCGAGCACACCCGCCTGCGCCGCGCCGTCAACTCCGCCTTCCCCACCACCGAACGACGCGTCGACGCCCTCGACGGCGACCTGTACGCCACGGCGACGGCCCACGCCGCCGCCTTCGCCGAGCGCCCCTCGCGCACCGGGGACCTCGTCGCCGACTACGCCCGCCCCCTGTGCCTGGCCGCGCTCGGCCACATCACCGGTGTGTCCGCCGCACACCATCCCGCCGTCGCCGCCCGGGCCGCGGCGATGACCCGCCTCGTCGCCGACCGCCTCACCCCCGCCCAACAGACCGATGCCGCCCATGCCATCGGCGACCTGTGGTCGTTCTGCCGCGCCCTCGCCGACGATCCCCGGAGCCTCGCCCCGGGCAGCCTCCTGCCCGCTCTGCTGGCTCACCGGCCCCGGGACGGCACGGCCCTCTGTCCCGACGAAGCAGCCTCCGTCCTGATGGAGATGCTGATCACCACCGCCGAGGTGATGCCCAAACTCATCGCCAACACCCTCCACCGCCACCTGAATTCGCGTTCGCGCCTCGCCGCGCAGCCTTCTCGGCTGTCCGAGCTGTGCCGGCCCGAACACCTCGACCGGGCCATCGCCGACACCCTGCGCCACGACACCCCTCTCATCGGCTGGCTGCGCGCCACCGCCCGCCCGCTCCACCTGGCCGGCACCCCCGTGCCCGCCCACGCCAAACTCCTGCTCCTCCTCGGCTCCGCCTGCCACGACGCCCCGCCCCACGCGCCGACTCCCGCCTTCGGCACCGGCGTCCACTACTGCCCCGGAGCCCCCTTCAGCCTGCGCCTGGCCCGCCACGCCCTGGCCGCCGTCACCCGGGCATGCCCCGGTCTCGTTCTCGCCGCCCCCTGCGAAGAGGGCGTGGAGAGCACTGCCGCATGGCCGCTCAACGCCCTGACCCGCGGGCCGGACCGGCTCGACGCCGTCTGGTAGGTCGAGCCGGCCCGGCGTTATGGCGTGCACATGCAATGTGCTATGTCACACCCCATTGTCCGGACCCGCACGCGGTGGGACGGTGCCGCATGCGCCTCGGCTCCTCTCCCGAGGCGCACCCCCCACGCACCTCCCACGAAGGAGTCCGGATGCTCCAGCGCTCCGCCCTGTCCAGATGCGTGTCCGGCAGCCTGGCCGCCTGTGCCACGGTCGCCGGCCTCCTGGCGACCCCGGCACTTGCGGCACCCCCGTCCCCAACCGCCTCCCATACCCGGACGGCCTCTCCCGTACCACCGACCGGCTCGACGGCCGGCACCGGCGAGCGGGACGCCGTGCAACGTCAACGGCTGTCCGTCGACCGGCTCCCGCCGCTCAGCCCGGCCAGGCCGACAACTGCGCAGAAACCGCACGCCTCCGGGAAACCTGCCGCGGCCTCCTGCACCCCGGCCGACTTCGGCAGCCGGTCCGGTTCCGACCTGGTCTCGTTCGTCGAGGCCTCGTCCAAGGACTGCGTCAACACCCTGTTCGCCGTCACGGGCGCGGACGCGCACAACGTCTTCCGCGAAGCCCAGATGGTGACCATGGCCAACGCCTTCGGGAACGCGGCGAAGACATACCCCGGCGACGACTCGACCGGCGCACTGCAGCTGACGCTCTTCCTGCGCGCGGGCTACTACGTGCAGTTCAACCACCCGTCCGACGTCGGCTCCTACGGTCCGGACCTGGCGAAGGCAACAGAGGCCGGCCTGGACGCCTTCTTCGCCAACGCGCATGCGAAGGACATCACTTCGGCGAACGGCGACACCCTGGGCGAGGTGCTCATCCTGACGGACAGCGCCGACGAGCAGGCCCGCTACCTGAACGTCTACAAGCAGGTGCTCGACGGGTACGACAGCTCCTACGACGCGATTCCCAGCATGCTGGCGGCCGTCAACGACGTCTACACGCCGCTCTGGCGGGGCAACTGGAACACGGCCTACGTCAACGCGGTCACGGCCGACCCGAGCATCGTCGACACGCTCAAGGCGTTCGCGGTGAACCACCTGGGGCTGCTGGGCACCGACCGTTCCTATCTGGACTCCAACGCCGGGATGAACGTGGCCCGTTACCTCGAGCACCCCGCCCTGCGGGACAAGGTCCGGCCGCTGGCGAAAGAGCTGCTGGGCGCCTCGCAGATCACCGGCCCGACCGCTCCGCTGTGGGTGACCGTCGCCTCCCAGGCCGACTACTACGACCAGGCCGGCTGCGACTACTTCGGCACCTGCAACCTCCCGGACCGCCTGACCAAGGCCGCGCTGCCGGTCACCCATTCCTGCGACGCGTCCCACACCGTCAGCGCGCAGGCGCTGACCGACGACGAGCTCGCCGCCACCTGCGCCAGCCTCCTGGGCCAGGACCCGTACTTCCACGCCCTCGTGAAGGACGGCGGCGCGATACCGGGCCAGTACGAATCCACCATCCGGCTCGTCGTGTTCGGCAGCCGTACCGACTACCGGACCTATGCCGGTGCGATCTTCGGCGTCAGCACCGACAACGGCGGCATCACGCTGACCGGCGACCCGACGAAGGCCGACAACCGGCCCACGTCCATCATGTACCAGAAGGCCCAGGACGACGGCTTCACGGCCCGGATATGGAACCTCAACCACGAGTACACGCACTACCTCGACGCCCGCTACGACATGAAGGGCGACTTCGCCCAGCAGACGGCCGTCCCCGACGTGTGGTGGATCGAGGGCCTCGCCGAGTACGTCTCCTACAGCTACCGCGGCGTCACCGACGACGGGGCGGTCGCCGAGGCCGGCAAGCACACCTACCGGCTGAGCACCCTGTTCCAGAACACCTACGCGAACAGCGACGTGACCCGCACCTACCCGTGGGGATACCTCGCGGTCCGCTACATGGCCGAGAAGCACCCCGCGGACCTCGACGCCATGCTCGCGCACTTCCGGACCGGCGACTACGCCGGCGGCTACGCCGTCTACACCACCGGCATCGGCACCCGGTACGACGCCGACTTCGACAGCTGGCTCACCGCCTGTGCGTCCGGCGCCTGCGCCGCCACGGCGGGACCGACGGCGGGCTTCGACACGAAGGTCTCGGGCCTGACCGTCGGCCTGACCGACAGGTCCACCGCGTCCGGCAACGGCCGCATCACCTCGCGCTCATGGGACTTCGGCGACCGGACCTCGTCGGCGGAGGCCAACCCGAGCAAGACGTACGCCGCCGCGGGCACGTACACCGTCGCCCTCACCGTCACCGACGACAGCGGGCGCACCTCCACCGCCCGCAAGCAGGTCACGGTGGGCGGCGACGTGACCGCGTGCGCGGACCCGGACACCCGCGTCCTGGGAAGGAACTGCTCCCGCACCGGCCGCTCGGCCACGGCGGGCAACCTGGACTACCTGTACCTCTACCTCCCGGCCGGCACGACGACCCTGACCGTCTCCACGACCGGCGGCACCGGCGACGCCTACCTCTACTACAACCCCGACACCTGGGCGACGGACAAGGCCAGCACGACGTCGTCCACCAAGTCCGGGACTGCCCAGAGCATCACCGTCACGAACACGGCGGCGGGCTACCGGTACATCAGCCTGTACGCCAAGACCTCGTTCAGCGGGGTCACGGTGACGGCGCGGTACTGACGGCCGAGCGTGCGGACGCATCCGCGCTCCGCCCGGTCAGGGCGAGCAGGGAATGGACCTGGCCGGCGCGGGCCATCAGCGGTGCGTAGCGTTCGTCGGCGGCGATGCGGGTGCAGCGGTCCAGCTCCGCCAGCCGTCCCTCGACGGTGGCGATGTTCTCCTGTGTCTTGTCCAGGGAGGTGCGCAGGGCGTCCTGTCTCCCGCCCCCGCTGCCGCCGAGCCAGGACGGCAGGCCGCCCCACCTCCGCTCGGCGCAGGCCTTCTCCAGGGCCCCCCGGGTGCGCAGGAGCCGGCCGAGCACCTCCTCCATGGTCTGCCGGTCGTGCAGCAGTCCGTCCGTTCCTTGCCAGGCGATGCGGGAGTACACCGCCAGCGCACGCCCGGCGTCCTGCACGTCGGACCGTGCGCGCTCGAGCGCGTCCGCCGGGTGGCCGGTGCCGGCCAGTTCGGTGATGCGGTCGGTCAGGAACTGTTCGGTGCGCCCGAGTTGGTCCTGGCGCACGGTGGCGATCCATGCGGTGTCCCGGTCCGGGGAACACCGCTGTGCGATGTGCAGCGCGCTGACCGTCTTTCGCCCCTCGGGCGAGTCGACTCCGTCCAGCTCCGCCTCGGCGCGGGCCAGCCGGGGGCGCAGTGCCGCGATCCGTGTCCGAAGATCCGCGAGGTCCCCGGCGGAGTAGATCCAGTCGTAGACCCGGCGGACGACGGGAAGCCGCCGCTTGGCGCGCTTGCGTGCCAGCCACTGTTCCGCCTCCTCCACGTCCGCCAGTTCCGCACGCAGGGCCGCGGCCCGCCGGTGGAATCCGTCGATCTCGGCGACGGGATCCGCTGCGCGGGCGGCGGCCTGCCGGGCCCGGCTGTGCAGCACGGCCCTCAGCCGTTCGTCCTGTTGCCGGTCCGCGAACTGCTCGGCCAGCCGGTCCAGTTCCTCGACGGTACGGCCGATGAGCGAGGCGGCGAAGGCCGCTCCGTCATCGGCCGGGTGCGGCCACGCGGCCCCGCCGCGCGGGAGGGCGGGTCGGGCCGTCGGAGCCGGGCCGCTCCGGACCTCTCCGGCCGGCTTCGGCCGCGGGGACCGGGTGGGTTTCGGCGCCGTCTGGTACAAGCGGGAGCCTTCGACGAGGGTGGCCGGGGACGGGAAGGACGATCGCAGAAACGGCGACCGGCCTGCAGTCCCGGAAAGTTGACTCCTGTCGCCGTGGGGTGACTGTCGAGCGGGGGCCTCGAGGGCCGAGGTCATGCGCCTGGGCGCCGCCGGTCCCGTCAGGAGGCGTTGTCGCTCAGGCGGAGGCGTCCGTCGAGTATGGCGTGGGCGGTCTCCAGGAGGGGCTGGTTGTGACGGTATGCATGGGCCCGGATGCGGGCGAGGGCGTCGGCGGCGGGGATGCCGAGCTGGACGGCGATCATGCCCGTGGCCTGGTGGACCTCGGCGCGGTGCAGGTGGTGGCGGCCGTTGGCGAGGCGAGCGGAGGTGCCGGGTGCGGTGAGCAGGTCGGCGAGGGCGTCGGCCAGGGCCAGGGCGTCGGTGGTCTGCTGAAGGTCGAGGGGACCGGGGGTGGTGCGGTGGCCGGTGAGGGTGGCGAGGTGGATGACACCGAGGGTGAGAGGGAAGGCGAACACGGCCCGGATGCCGAGGTCGTGGACGGCCGGGTACAGGCCGGGCCAGCGCTGCGGGGGGATGCGGGCGAGGTCGGAGGCCAGGACCGGGGCCAGGGCGCGGGCGGCGTCGGGGCTGGGCCCTTGACCCTGGGTGTACTGGAGGTCGTCGAGGAGGGCGGCGGCTTCACTGGTGTGGCACAGCAGTTCGGGAGCCGCGTGGTCTCGGGCCAGGGACAGGGCCAGACCGTCCAGGTGCAACAGCCGGGCGCCGATACGCAGATGCGTGGTCAGGGCGCCCGGCTGGGGGGTGCGGGCGAGGCAGGCCAGAAGTCGGTCCATGTTCGCGCTGACCGTCATGGCCCTCCCTCGGTTCCACTTGTGCCACTGCCTGGGTTACCCCTGCGGTGGGTGTCATGTGGTCACCGTTCCTCTCGGGGCAGTGTGGGTTCGGCGCCGTCTTCCACGACTTCGCGGGCAACCTCGGTCAGCAGGCGTCCGTGGTGGCGGGCGTAGCGGCGCATCCGGCTGAACGCCTCGTCGACGCTGACGGCCCAGCGGACGGCGAGGACGCCCTTGGCCTGTTCGATGATGATGCGGGAGTTCAGGGCGGTCTGCAGCTGGGTGGCGACGGTCGCGTGCTCGTGAACGGCGCGCTGCTGGAGGATGCCGATGGCAGCCGTGTCGGCCAGTGCCTGGGCGAGTTTGAGGTCGCCCGGGTCCAGGCGGCCCGGCTGGGAGCGGAACAGGTTGAGGGCGCCGATCGTCTCCTCGCGCAGGCGCAGCGGTGCGCCGGCCACCGAGGTGAAGCCCGCCTGCCGGGCACGCCGGCGGAAGCGGGGCCAGTGGGTGCGGGCGTACGGGTGGTCGAGGAGGATGTCGGGCAGGGGCCGCCCGGTACGGCAGCAGTCGCGGCACGGGCCTTCGTCCCACTCGATGCTGGCCAGTTCCAGCTCGCGGGTCCGTTCGTCGGAGGCGGTGGCGTCCAGCAGGTCGCCGCGCGGGGTGGTCAGGATGACGCCGGCGGCGGTGATGTCGAGCAGCTTGATGCAGTGGTCGGTGAGCGTGTGCAGGAAGTGGATCACATCGAAGTCGCCGACCAGGGTGTCGGCCAGCTCGACGAAGGCGGCGGCCAGCCGTTCCTCACGGGACGCCTCAGGCATCGGGGTCACCTCGTTTCGTCCGCGTGAACACGGAAGTCGTGGTCCGTGCCCGGGAGTTCGCCACCCGCGCTCGTAGGGTGATTCTGGCGCCCTCCCGGCCGGGACGTGCGCCGGTTTCCGGCATGCTTTGGGGGGTCTTCTGCGCGCGCCCGGCCCCGGCCGGGAGTCATACAAGGGGTGGCGGGCCGGTATTGGGGACCGCGTCGGTGAGGGACGGCAGCACGGCGAAGACGCCGTTCAGGCGCGCAAGGCGCAGCAGCCGCAGGATGTGGGGCCGGTTGCAGACCAGCAGCAGCTGGCCGGCGTGTGCGAGGGTGTGCCGGCGTGCCCGGCACAGCAGCCCCAGACCGGAGGCGTCCAGGAAGTCGACCGCGTTCAGGTCCAGGACGACCCGGCAGCGCGGCAGCGCGGTGACCGCGTCCAGTCGGGCGGTGACGGCAAGGACGGCGGCGATGTCGATCTCGCCGTGGAAGGTGACCACGGTCCACCCGCCGACGCATTGGGTGCGGAGGTAATCGTCAAGGGAAGGAGTGATGCCCTGGGGCATGGTGGTACCACCTGAGAACACCGGGCCACCCGCCCCTCACCGGGTACGGGTGGCACGAGGGTCGAAGCAGACCACCGGGTCCGGGGTGGCAGGGTGCGGCCAGCCTAGACCAGCCACTGCGGGCAGATGCGGCGAAGAATCGGTTTACACGAGAGAACATCCCCTCGGGAGGGGGAACTTCAACCGGATTCCTTGACATTGAGTGACCGTCAATTCGGAGTATCCGGCGCGGCGTTGCCCCAGCTCGCCGCCCGGATGGCCGAAGCCTCACCTAGGCGTGGTCGGCAGCGCAGCGTAGCCTGCCCTTGGTCCCGGACCCCGGCCATTGCTGTAGACGCGCAGTCGCGAGGGTCCCCGAGACGGGTCCTGCCTCCGCTGCATCCGCCCGCCCCACCCGCCACAGCAGGAGCCCGCCATGCCCACCTCCGTTCCGCACGCCGCGCCGGCCTCACGCACGCCGGATGCCGCACGCGCATCCCTTCCCCATCTGTCGCTGACCGTGGAGGCCGACCGGGCCGAGCACCTCCAGGTCCTGCTGGGCGGGGCCGCGCAGAGCCTGCTCTCCGCGCTCGGCGCCCCCGCCCCGCTGGCCCGCCACTTTGCGGACGCGGCCCGCATCGCCGGCCACTATCTGGCCGGACACAGCGAGCAGCCCCGCTGCCAGCTGCGGATCACCACCGACGCGGACGGGGTCACCCTGGCCGTCACCGACTACCTCGTGCACGACACCGTCAACCCGCCCGCCTGGCTGCCCGTCTCCCGCACCGGTCAACTCCAGCCCACCACCGCTCCATTGGTGGTGCACGCGCCCGGAGACCGCGCCGACCGCGGGCTGGCCCTGCACCGCACCCCGGACGGGCACCTCCGCCTCGCCTATCGCGGCTCCTGGCCCACCTGCTGATCCGCTTCCCGGGGTCCCGGCCGCCGCCGGACCCGGCGACACCGACCCCTTCGTCCACGCCCGGCGGGGGAATACCCCTGCCGGGTGGGGCCGTTGAGCACTGTCATGAAAGCTGTGGGATTCGAGACATTCGGCGGACCCGAGGTGCTGCGCACCCTGGACCTCCCGGAACCGGAAGCCGGACCGGGTGAGGTGCGCATCCGGGTCCATGCGGCGGCGGTCAATCCGACGGACACGCTCCGGCGCAGCGGCGCAGTGGCCTCGCGCTACAAGGACGTACCGCCGCCGTACGTGCCGGGCATGGACGCGGCCGGGGTGCTCGACCGGATCGGCGAGGGCGTCGCGGCCGGCCTGCGGACCGGCGATCACGTGATGGCCGTCGTGGTGCCGGACGGCGCCCACGGCGCCTACGCGGAACGGATCGTCGTCCCCGCCGCATCCGTGGTCAGGGTCCCCGCCGGCACGACCGACGCCGAGGCCGCCTCCCTGCCGATGAACGGCCTGACCGTGCGCCTGGCGCTCGACCTGCTCGGCCTCGCCCCGGACCGGACCGTCGCGATCACCGGAGCGGCCGGCGCGGTCGGCGGCTACGCCGTCCAACTGGCCAAAGCAGAAGGCCTCCGCGTGATCGCCGACGCGGCGCCGCGCGACGAACAGCTCGTCGAGGAGCTGGGCGCCGACATCGTCCTGGAGCGCGGGGACGACTTCCCCCAGCGGGTCCGCGCGGCCGTACCCGACGGCGTCGACGGGCTCATCGACGGCGCGCTCTTCGACCGGCGCGCGCTCCCCGCGGTCCGGGACGGCGGCCGGATCGCGACGCTGCGGAGTTTCTCCGAGCCCGGAGAGCGCGGCATCACCTTCCGTCCGGTCATGGTCACCGACTACGCCCGCGAGCAGGCGAAGCTCGACCGCCTCCGGCAGCAGGTCGAAGACGGCCACCTGACGCCGCGCGTCGCCCGGATCCTGCCGGCGGAGCAGGCCGCCGAAGCCCACCGCCTCCTGGAAGCGGGCGGCGTCCGGGGGCGGTTGATCCTCCGGTTCTGACGGCCCCGGCCCGGTGCCGGCTGCTCAGACGGCCTGCGCGGTACGAGCGGGCCGACGGGCGTGCCGTCCGCTGTCATGCGCGTGTGCCGTCCATACGGGCTCGGCGGTCCCCGGCTTCCAACGGGCCACGTGCAGGCGGGCGTCCACGCCGAGAACCGCGGTCACGACACGTCCGTCCGCGTCCGGGGCCGACGAGGGCGCGTGGACCGACAGCGGGCCCGATGCCGTCCACACGGGCGGCTCCCCGTCCGACGGTTCCGGGAGCCTCGCGAAGCTGAGGGTGCCGTGATCGTTGCGGGTGGCCAGGGCGATCCGGCCGTCACGGGTCCTGGTGGCCGTGACGGGACCGGTACCGCCGTGTCCGCCCAGCAACTGCGGCTCGGCTCGCCAGGGTTCCTGCAGGCCCGGCCGGTCGTAACAGAGGATCTCGCCGGTGCCGGGACGGCGCATGAGCAGCAGTGCGCGGCCCCGGCCTGCCGTCACATGGGTGACGGGCCCGGCGGGGGCGGGGAAGGGCAGCGGACGGGGGCGGCCGAAGGCGGAGGACGACTGCTCGTCCCGGTTCCACTGGATGATCCGGTCCGGGGCAGGGGCGTACAACTCGACCGTGCCGTCGGGGAGTGTGCCCCAGGCGACCCCCTCCTGGACGGTGCCTCCCAGATCGCGCCACGGACTCCAGGCGCCCGTGGGCTCGAGGCGGCGGTGGCTCAGCGCCCGGCCGAAGTTGCGCACGACGAACTCGAGGCCGCCGCCGGGCAGCGCGACGGGTTCCGGTTGGCCGATCTCCCTGCGCTTGACGGGGTTGAGGCCCTCGGCGTTGTACGGATTCCCGAGGTTCTGCCAGGCGCCGAAGCGGCCTCCCGGTTCTTGCTGGGATACGAGCATGACGTCGCGGCGGTGCTCGTAGCGCCCTGCCGCGAGCGACATGTGAACGCCGAACACATGCAGCAGTCCGTCGTCGGTGGCGACAGCATGCAACTGCGGCGAGAAGAATCCGCCTTCCGGGGCGTCGACGCCCAGCGGTCCCGACGTGAATTCCCCGCCGGTCTCCCGCCATTGGACGGGATTGCCGTTGAGAACGGTGAATGCCGTGAGCGCTCCGTCACCGTCTCGCTGCAGCCACGTCGAAGCGTGGGAATAGCGTGCGTAGGTGCTCCGGCTGTACGCCTTGCGGTGCGCACCGCCACCGAGTTGGAAGTCGCCGGGATCGATACCGTGCTTGCGTCGGCGGCCGTCCTGGCCCCCGTAGATGTCGAGGCGGCGGGTCTTGTCGTGAAACACCTGCCGGCTGAGGTTTCCGGGCCAGACCTTGTTGCCGTATCCCCGGTAGCTCTCGACCACGGGCGCGTGCTCCGGTGCCCGTTCGCCGTATCGGCGCAGGGCTTCGAAGGCGAACAGTGCGGCTGCCGTGTGCTCTTGGTGGTCGTGGTAGGTGACCCTGCCGTTCTCGTACGTGGCGTGGTCGGGGTCCGGGTCGAGCGTGCGCACCGTGCTGGGCCGGTGTTCCGCCAGCAGGCCGACGAGGGCGTCGAGGAGGCCTTCCCGGGTGACGGCATCGGGTGCGTCCGGGAGGGGCGAACCGATGGGGCGCCGGGTCCGCTGCTGCTCGATTTCTCCCGTCCACAGTGTATTCAGCCGCATGGGCGGACGGCCGCCCGTCATCGCGAGGTTGACGAAATAGAGCGTGACCGGCGCGCGGCCCGTCAAAGACGCCCGTTCGACGTGGAAGCCGCCCGAAGTGCGGTACGTCTCGCGGTTCCAGGGTGCCGACGCGTCGTTCAGCGCGGCGTCCGCGTACACCGCGCGCAATCCACGCTGGCGGGCGGCCGTGTACCCCTCGTAATCCACTGCCAGCCGGTCACGGTTCCTTGCTCCGTGGGCGGCATTGCGGCCGTCGGCTTCACCCGCGACGAGATACACGTTGACGACCTCTGCCCCGGCGGCGACGGCGTGGAAGAGGTCGGGCGTCATGAAGAAGAGATCGTCATCCGGGTGGGCCAGGATCTGCACGTGCGTGCCCAGGGCGGAACCACTGGCCTCCACCCCCTGGCCCTGCGGACCGGAGAACCGGAGCGCCGGGCGCGCAGGAGGGGGGAAGACGGCACCGCGCAGCCGCCGGGCGGCGGAGTGGACGCTGTGGAGCGAGAGGTGCATGGGAGAGCTTTCGAAGGATTCCCGACGGGCGCCGGCAGCCGGCGCCCGTCGCGATGACGAACCTGAGCCAGGGGATCTTGAACAAGGAGAGGGAATCGAGGGGCACCCGGTTCCGCCGTATCGTGATTTTTCTCCGCACCCGGGGCCTGCCCCGGATCATCACGGCATTGGACCGGACCGGCGCTGCCATGAAATTCTGCGCCGTATGCGCGTTCTAGAGATCCTTGTACCCTTTGCCCGCACCGGCCGCATCGGCGCGGCACGCCTGGGGGCACGGCTCGAGGACGTCACCGAGACGCTGGGGCCTCCATGGGCGCACGGCTCCTCGACCGGAGCCGACGGGCTGCCCTGTCTGTACGCGTACGGCAGCCTGGAGGTCGCCACCTGCCAGGCCCACTGCCAGGTGATCGAGGCGATCGTCGTCCAGACGGACTGGGCCACGATGGAGTGGCCGTCGCAGGAGCCTGGCCGGCCGGAGACGTTCCCCGGATATCCCGCGTACAGCGAAGTCCTGCGGGCGCTGGACGAGGCCGGATGCTCCTGGGAGATCTACGAGCCGCTGACCCTCGACGACCAGTGCGCGATCCGCGTCCCCGCCTCCGGCGCGACCTTCGTCTTCGCGACGGACGAAGAGGACGAGCCCAGGCTCTGCAGCGTGTCTGTGAGTCACTACCGCCCGCACGCCTGCGGCTAGGGCGTGTCCGATGGGTCAGCACAGGCCCCGCGACGCTCCCCCAGCTACCTCCCCCAGCTACCGCTGGGGGTGCCCCCAGGAGGTGCCCCCAGGCACGGCACCTCGCTGCGTTGTCGCATCACCCGAGTACGCCCAGTACGCGAGTGATGCTCCGCCTTGCGATGCTCCCCCAGCTACCGCTGGGGGTGCCCCCAGGAGGTGCCCCCAGGAGGTGCCCCCAGCACCCGACGCCGCGGGGCCCGCACTGACCCATCGGACACGCCCTAGGCCCTACGTCTCCCCCTTGCGCCGCACCGCGCCCCGCAACTGCCGCATCAGTTCCGCCAGTACGAGCAGGGCGACGAGGGGCGGCGCGGCCGCGAACACCGTACGGACGACGGTCGGGCCCTCGCTGTCGGAGACCCAGAGGCTCCAGGCGAGTGCGGCGACCGTCCCCACCACGATGATCAGCCAGGACGGCTGCTCCCTGCGCGCATCGACGACGGCCGCCGCCACCCCCAGCCCGCCGCCCACCATCAGCCCCATGACGAGCACGGCGTGCGTCCAGCCCGGAGCCCCGAGAGCACCGTCGAGAGGTGTTCTGGCACGGAGTTGACGGTAGGTGAGCCAGAGGCCCACGGCGTAGGTGACCGTGAGCGTCCCGATGCTCAGTGCCCTGACGACCTGTCCCAGAGGCCTGCGTTCGACGGTCATGCCAAGCCCCCCGTCGCATAACGTGGCCGGCTCCGGACTATCAGCGTGACCGGTTCATGCAGGCCCGAAACGGGCAATCGGAGAGTCTTTGCTCTCCGTTCGCCCGCCGCAGCCAAGACGGAGGCAGGTCACCCCACCTGCGCCGCGAACGCCTCGTACGCCCGCTCGCCGAAGAGCACGAAGCGCACCTCCTCCACCTCCGTCTCCACCCCCCGCACCGTTTCCACGGCGATACGCGCCGCGTCCTCCAACGGCCAGCCGTACACCCCCGTCGAGATCGCCGGGAACGCCACCGTCCGCGCGCCCAGTTCGTCCGCGACCCGCAGCGCTTCGCGGTGGCACGAGGCCAGCAGCTCCGAGCGGTCCTCCGCCCCCGAGAACACCGGCCCCACGGTATGGATCACCCAGCACGCCGGGAGCCGGCCCGCCGTCGTCGCCACCGCCCGGCCCGTGGGCAGGCCCTTGCCGTACTGTGCGGCGCGCAGGTCGCGGCAGGCGGCGAGGATCTCGGGGCCGCCCTTGCGGTGGATGGCGCCGTCGACGCCGCCACCGCCGAGGAGCGAGGAGTTCGCGGCGTTGACGACGGCGTCGACGTGCTGCTCGGTGATGTCGCCCTGGACGAGGGTGATGGCCGCCTTCACGCCGCCTCGCCACGGAGGTAGGTTTCCGCCACCGCGCAGTGCACCGCGACGCCGGCGGCCAGGGCGCGCTCGTCGTACACCACCTTGTCGGAGTGGTTGTCGGGAGCCGCCCCCGGTGTGCTGCCCGGCGGGCACGCGCCCAGGAACGCCATGGCGCCGGGGACGCGCTGCAGCACGTATGCGAAGTCCTCGCCGCCCATGGTGGGGTGCGGGAGGTCGTGGACGGCCGACGGGCCGAGGGCGCGGGTGGCGGCGCGGCGCACGGTGGTGGTGAAGGCCGGGTCGTTGTGCACCGGGGGGTAGCCCTCGGGGAGGTCGACGTCGGCGGTCATGCCGTGGGCCGCGGCCACGCCGTGGGCCACCCTGGTGATGCCCTCGCGCACGGCGCGGCGGCTCGTGTCGGTGAGGGTGCGGTAGGTGCCGTTCAGTTCGGCGGTCTCGGGGATGACGTTGAAGGCCCGTCCGGCCGTGATGGTGGTGATGGTGAGGACGGCGGGGTCGAAGACGGGGACGGTCCGGGTGACCATCGTCTGCAGGGCCTGGACGATTTCGCAGGCGACCGGGACGGGGTCGAGCAGCTTGTGCGGGCCGGCGGCGTGGCCGCCCCTGCCGCGGACGGTGATGCGGACGGTGTCGGCGGCGGCGTACTGGGCGCCCGTGCGGAGGTGGAGTGTTCCGGTCTCGTCGCGGGCGTTGATGTGCAGGGCGAAGGCGGCGTCGACCGGCCGGCCGTCCGGGCCGTGCAGGACTCCCTCGTCGATCATCGGGAGGGCGCCGCCGCCGAGTTCCTCGGCCGGCTGGAACATGAACACCACGCGGCCCGGCAGCCGTTCGCGGCGGGCCGTGAGCAGGCGGGCCGCTCCGACGAGCATGGCGGTGTGCGTGTCGTGGCCGCACGCGTGCATGACGCCGGGCAGTTCGGAGGCGTAGTCGAGTCCGGTGTTCTCCTGCTGGGGCAGTGCGTCCATGTCGGCGCGCAGCAGGACGGTCCGTCCGGGGCGGTGTCCTTCGAGGACGGCGACCACGGAGCTGAGCTTCTCCCCGACGCTCACCCTCAGGTCCAGGCCGGCGAGCGCGTCGAGCACCGTCTGCTGGGTGCGCGGCAGATGGGTGCCCACTTCCGGTGCGCGGTGGATGCGCCGCCGTACCGCCACGACCTCCGGCAGCAGTTTCCGTGCCTCGGCCGCCACGTCGGTGCCCGGTGTCCGCATGTCCGTCATGGTCCTCCTCGGCGGCGGCCGTGTCACCCATGGTCGCGGACGTCGCTCCCGGGCTGCAGGTCCGCGGTCGACCAGGGCGCTCCGCGGCGGACCGGGACGCGGCCGGGCGGCTGTTCGGGGGCGGGGCCGGGGGTCAGGGCCGGTACCCGGCGGGACTGCGGCGAGCCGGGCGGCACGGTGAGCGACTCGTCGCAGTGCCGGATGGTCAGGGCCTCGCCTTCCAGCAGGGTGTACGTCGCGGTCGTCCCGGTGATCTCCACGCGCAGCCGCCGCCCCCGGACCTGTACGACGAAGGCGAGGCGGCCCAGTTGCTCGGGGAGCCGGGGGGCGAAGGAGAGGAGGCCGCTGCGGTGGTCGCGCATGCCGCCGAAGCCCATGACGAGGGCGAACCAGGTGCCGGCGAGGGAGGCGATGTGGAGTCCGTCGCGGGTGTTGCCCTCCAGGTCGAAGAGGTCCATCATCGCCGCTTCGCCCAAGTAGTCGTAGGCGAGGCGCATATGGCCGACCTCGGCCGCCATCGCGGCCTGGCTGCAGGCGGACAGCGACGAGTCACGGACCGTCAGCTGCTCGTAGTAGGCGAAGTTGCGCTCCTTCTGCTCCTGGGTGAAGGCATGGCCCCGCAGCACCATGGCGTAGACGAGGTCGGCCTGTTTGACGACCTGTTTGCGGTAGAGGTCGAAGTAGGGGAAGTTGAGCATCAGCGGGTACTGGTCCTCGCGGGTGTGCGCGAAGTCCCACATCTGGTGCCCGGTGTAGCCGCTGGCCTGTTCGTGGACGCCGAGTTCGGCGTTGTAGGGCAGGTTCATGCGCTCGGCGGCGTCGCGCCAGGCGGCGGTCTCCTCGTCGTCGACGCCCAGGGTTTCCGCGACGTCCGGGTGGCGTTCGGCCGCGTCCGCGGCGGCCCGCAGATTGTGCTGGGCCATCAGGTTCGTGTAGAGGTTGTCGTCCGCGACGGCGCTGTACTCGTCCGGGCCGGTGACGCCGTCGATGTGGAAGTCGCCGTGGTGGTCGTGGTGGCCCAGGGACCGCCACAGCCGTGCGGTCTGCACCAGCAGGGGCAGGCCGAATTCCTTCTCGAACACCTCGTCGTCGGTGGCGGAGGTGTAGCGCACGACGGCGTCGGCGATGTCGGCATTGATGTGGAAGGCGGCGGTTCCCGCGGGCCAGTAGGCGGAGCATTCGTCGCCGTTGATGGTGCGCCAGGGGAACGCGGCGCCTTTCAGGCCCAGTTGGCATGCGCGTTCCTGTGCGGCGGGCAGGGTGCTGTGGCGCCAGCGCAGGGCCTGTTCCACCGCCTGGGGTGCGGTGTAGGTGAGGACGGGCAGGACGAAGGACTCGGTGTCCCAGAAGCAGTGGCCGTCGTAGCCGGGTCCGGTGAGTCCCTTGGCCGGCAGGGCGCGCGCCTCGCCGCGGGCGCCGGCCTGGAGGACGTGGAAGAGCGCGAAGCGGACGGCCTGCTGGATCTCGGCGTCGCCGGCGACCTCGACGTCGGCGCGGGACCAGAAGTCGTCGAGGAACCGGCGCTGTTCGTCGAGCAGTCCGGCCCAGCCGGTGCTCTTGGCCCCGGTGAGGGCGGCGTCCACCTGGTCGTGCACGGCGGACACCGAGCGGACGGCGGACCAGCCGTGGGCGACGAACTTCTCCACGCGCAGCCGCTGTCCGGCGCCCAGCTGCGAGGTGACGGTGAGCCGGACGAGGTTGCCGTCGCTCTCGGCCTCGGCGGAGAGCTCGGTCTTCTCGGGGCCGTCCACCACGTGGTCGGCGGCCACCGCGATCTTCAGGCCGCTGCGGGCCGTGCAGTGCAGCAGCCGCATCCGGGTGCCGTTCGCGGCGTGCTGCTCGGGCACGAGCGGGTCCTTCAGCCGGGCCGCCGTGCGGGGGTCCGGCCCGTTCTCGGGCAGCGCCTCGTTGGCGACGAGCTCCGACTGGACGACGATGCGCACGTCCCCGTCGAGCGGTTCCACCTCGTACGCGACGGCCGCGACCGCGCGCTGGGCGAAGGAGACCAGCCGGGTGGAGCGCACCCGGACGGTGCGGCCGCTGGGCGAGGTCCATTCGGCGGTGCGGTGCAGCAGGCCGGTGCGGAAGTCCAGGACCCGTTCGTGGTGCTGCAGCTTCCCGTAGCGCAGGTCGAAGGGTTCGTCGTCGACGAGGAGCCGGATCACCTTGCCGTTGGTCACGTTGATGACGGTCTGCCCGGACTCGGGATAGCCGTAGCCGGCCTCCGCGTAGGGCAGCGCGTGGAACTCGAAGACGCCGTTGAGGTAGGAGCCGGGCAGGCCGTGGGGCTCCCCCTCGTCGAGGTTGCCGCGCCAGCCGACGTGCCCGTTGGCGAGGGCGAAGACGGACTCGCTCTGCGAGAGCACGTCGAGGTTGAGCTCGGTCTCGCGCAGGCTCCACGGTTCGACGAGGTAGGCGGGATGGGTGATCATGCGGTGTCTCCCAGCAGTTCGGCGAGGTCCTGCACGACGGTGTCGGCGCCGTGCCGGCGCAGGGCGTCGGCCTGGCCGGCCCGGTCGACGCCGACGACGAAGCCGAAGTTGCCGGCGCGGCCGGCCTCCATGCCGGCCAGGGCGTCCTCGAAGACGGCGGCCTCGGACGCGGCGACCCCCAGCTCGCGGGCGGCGGCGAGGAAGGTGTCGGGGTGGGGCTTGCCCGGCAGGTGCCGTTCGGCCGCCACGACGCCGTCGATCCGTACCTCGAAGAGGTCGTCGATGCCGGCGGCGATCAGGACGTCGTGGCAGTTGGCACTGGAGGAGACCACGGCGCGCCGCAGCCCGGCGTCCCGTGCGGCGTGGACGTAGCGGACCGATCCGGGGTAGGCGTCGACGCCCATCTCCTTGATCTTCTGCAGGACGAGGGTGTTCTTGCGGTTGCCGATGCCGTGGACGGTGTCGCGGTCGGGGGGATCGTCGTCGTCGCCCTCGGGGAGCGAGATGCCGCGCGAGGCGAGGAAGGAGCGCACGCCGTCGGCTCTGGGTCGGCCGTCGACGTATTCGTCGTAGTCGGTGACGGCGTCGAACGGCCGGAATCCGGGGCCGTCGCGCCGGGCGAGGAAGGCGTCGAAGGTCTCCTTCCAGGCGGCGGCGTGCACGGTGGCGGTCCGGGTGAGGACGCCGTCGAGGTCGAAGAGGCAGGCTCGGACGGGTTCGGGCAGGCCCAGGGTCGTGGTCACGCTTCTCCCCCTTTCCCGGGATCGTCCGACGCCTGCCCGTGGCGGGGGCGAATCACTCGTTCAGCGTGCCGGGACGGGGGCGGCGGGGTCTCGCGGCAATCGTTCAACTGACCGAAAGCCCTCGGCCACACATCTACTGATTTCACTAGTTGCAGCTGGAACGCATTTATCTTCTCCCACCCTTCTCGTTAGCGTGACATCCGGACAACTGCAAGATACATATTTTTTCGACCAGTTGGGGAAGTCACGTGCACGCTCGTCCGCTGTACCCGCTCAGCGCCTACCAACGGGACATCTGGCTGTCGGATGCTCTTTCACCGGATTCACCACAGTTCTCGATCGTGCTGCGCGAAAAGTTATCCGGGAACATCGACCTGGAGGCTTTGAAGGGTGCCGTCGGGCACGTCCTGGCGCACAATGATGCGTTCCGGATCCGGATCGGAAGCGCCGACGGTGAGCCCTACCAGTGGCTGGAGCCCGGGGAGCCGCAGCTGACCGTGCTGGACTTCCGGGCCGAGAGCGACCCGGAGGCGGCCTGCCTGGCCTGGGCCGACGAGCGCAGGGCGGTGCGGCTTCCGGTTCCGGGCGAGCCGCTGTACGACGCCACCCTGCTGCGCGCGAGCGACACCGAGGTGTACTTCCAGCTCACGGCCCATCACCTGATCTCGGACGGCTGGTCGCTGAACGAGACCAGGAAGCAGGTCCGGGCCCGCTACGCGGAAGCAGAATCGGGCCGGGGCGAGGCGGCCACGCTCCCCGCGGCGCCGTCGTTCGTGGACTGCATCGAGAGGGACGCCCACTATCGCGCCTCCGAGTCCTTCACAAAGGACAGGGAATTCCTCGGCTCCGCCCTGTCCGGTGCCGAACCCCGGCTCTTCGCCCGGAAGGACACCACCGCGGCGCCCGGCCTCCGCACTTCCTTCCTCATCGAAGGCGAGCTGATCGACCGGATCCTGGCGGGCGGGGACACGCCGTTCTCCGTCATCGCGGCGGCTTTCGGCGCCTGCTTCGCACGGGTGCACCAGGCCGACGAGGTGACGCTGGGCGTGGCCATGCTGAACCGGCACTCCGCCGAGGAGCGGCAGGTGCTCGGCCTGTTCGCCAATGCACTGCCGTTGCGTGTGGCGGCCGACGGCAGCGGGTCGATATCCGAAATGGCCAAGCAGGTGCGGACGTCGGTGCGGGGGCTCCAGGAACACCAGCGGCTTCCGCTCGCGGACGTGTTGCGCGACTGGTGGTCGTCCGGGCGTTCCGGTCCGCTGTTCGACGTGACGATCAGCTACATGCACTTCCCGGAACCGCCGAGTGTGCCGGGTCTGTCGGTGGACACCTACCTGGGCCTGGAGCTCCTCGACGGCAACGCGCTCGCGGTCGTCGTCCACGCCGGTGAAGGCTCCGGCGATGTGCGGGTCGACCTGGTGTACGCCGCCGATGTCTTCGGTGACGACTTCCCCGTCGCCGAGGTCGTCCGGACGGTGCAGTCGCTGATCGGGCAGGGAGTCGACCTGCCGGACACCCCGGTCGGCACGCTGCCCGCGCTGGCCGGCGTACGGACCTCTCCGCGCGCCGGTGCACAGCGGGCCGAGGAGGAGCTGCCGGAGTCCGGTGACGGCAGCCCGCGCAACGCGATGGAGGCCGAGCTCGCCGCGGTCTGGGCGGAAGTGCTGGACCTGCCCTCGGTCGGCATCCACGACAACTACTTCGTGCTCGGCGGCGATTCGATCACGATGCTGAAGGTTCGCGCCGGGGGCGAGCGCAGGGGCATCCGCTTCTCCGTCACCGACATCATCAAGGGCCCGACGGTGGCGGAGCTGGCCGCACGGGCGGTCCTGCACTCCGAGGACGAGCCGGAGACGTCCGCCGTGGCGCCCCTGGAGCTGATCCCGGCCGTGGACCGGGGACGGCTCGGCGCCTTCGAGGACGCCTTCCCGCTGTCCCGGGCGCAGCTCGGGCTGCTCTACCACAGCCGCAGGCACGAGAACTCGGCCGTGTACAACGACGTGTTCCAGTACACGGTCGCCGTGGCCTGGCACGAGGAGGAGTTCCGGGCGGCCTTCGCCCGGCTGGTCCGGCGTCATCCGGCGCTGCGTTCCTCGTTCGACCTGGCCTCCTACTCCCAGCCGCTGCAGCTCGTGCACCACCAGGTGGACGGCGGGCTGAACGTGGTGGACCTGCGCGCCCTGCCCGGGGCCGAGGCCGACGCCGCCATCCGGTCGCACATCGAGGAACGGCGCTTCGTCCGCTACGAGTTCGAGCAGGCGCCTCTGTATCTGTTCCAGGCCCACGTCCGTGGTGACGCGGTCGAGCTGGTGTTCAGCTTCCACCACGCGATCCTGGACGGCGGCAGCGTGGCGAACCTGATCACGGAGCTGTTCCAGGACTACGCGCACGCCATCGGTGCGGACATCGCGGCGGTCCCGGACGGCGAACTGCCCTCGCCCGCCGACCACGTCCGCGAGGAGCTGCTCGCCCTGCAGTCGGCGGACAGCCGGGAGTACTGGCGCAAGGCCCTGGACGGCGTGGCGCTGCCGCAGCTGGACGGCTTCCGCCTGTCCCGGAGCCCCGGCCGTGCGGAACAGGTGGTGCACCACGCCGAGTTGCCCGCGGCCGTGCAGGAGTCGGTCCGCCGGTTCGCCGCGGAGCACGAGCTTCCGGTCAAGTCGGTACTCTTCGCCGCCCACTGCCTAGCGCTGGGGTCGCACTTCTCCGCGGAGGACTTCGTCACCGGTCTGGTCACGCACGGGCGGCCCGAACTCCCCGACGCGGAGCGGATCGTCGGCCTGTTCCTCAACAGCATGCCGGTACGGGTGAACGCCTCGGGGCTGACCTGGCTGGAGACCGTGCGCGCGCTGTTCGCCCAGGAACAGGACAGCCACCCCCACCGGCGCTATCCGCTGAGCGCGATCCAGGGCGACGACGGCGGCGAGTTCACCCTCGAATCCGCCTTCAACTACGTCCACTTCCGTCAGCTGGCCTCGGTGCTGCGGCTGCCCCAGGTGCAGCTGCTGGACTTCCGGACGTGGGAGGAGACCAACTTCAAGATCCTGGTCAACGCCTACGTCGATCCGGTCGACGAGAGCATCCGGCTGCGTGCCGACTTCGACGGGAGCGTCTTCACCCCCGACCACGCCGAGCTGTTCGTCGACACCTACGTCCGGGTGCTGCGGCGCATGACCGAACGTCCCCAGGAGAAGGCGGACTTCGGGTTCCTGGCGCCCGAACCGGCCGCCGAGGCCCCGGCCGCCGAGGCACAACCGGACGTGGTCACCCTCTTCGCCGAGCAGGCCGCGCGCACGCCGGACGCCACCGCGGTGGCCTTCGACGGCGGCCGGTGGACCTACCGGGAGCTGCAGCAGGCCGCGGACCGGGTCACCGGTCACCTGCGTGCCGCCGGAACCGGCACCGGTGACCGGGTCGGCGTCGCACTGGACAGGTCACCGGAGCTGATCGCGGTCGTCCTGGGCATCGCCCAGGCGGGTGCGGCCTGTGTCCCGCTGGACACCGCCTACCCGGTGGAGCGCCTCCGCCTGATGCTGGCGCAGGCCCGCCCCGTCCGCGTCATCACCGGCCAGGAGTACGCCCACCTCGTCGACGACCCGGAAACCCTGCTGCCGGTGGAGGCCGTCACCGGCCAGGACCACCCCGGCGGGCAGGGCCTGCCCAAGGTGGCCGTCTCCCCCCGGGACATCGCCTACGTGCTGTTCACCTCCGGCTCCACCGGGGAGCCCAAGGGCGTGCAGATGCCGCACCGTTCACTGGCGAACCTGATCGCCTGGCAGAACAGTGCGCCCGGCGGGGCACCGGGCGGCATCACGCTGCAGTTCGCGCCGCTGAGCTTCGACGTCTCCTTCCAGGAGATCTTCTCCACCCTGACCTCCGGCGGCGTGCTCCGGCTGATCTCCGAGGCACAGCGCCGGGACGCCCGGGCCCTGCTCGAACTCATCGACACCGCACGGGTGGAACGGGTCTTTCTGCCCTACGTCGCGCTCCAGCAGCTCGCCGAGGTCTCGCACGCCCTCGGCCTGGTGCCGGGCAACCTGCGGGTCGTCATCTCCTCGGGCGAGCAGCTGCGGGTGACCGAGGAGATCCGGCAGCTGTGCGCGGCGCTGCCGGAGGTGCTCCTGGAGAACCAGTACGGCCCCACCGAGTCGCACGTGGTCACCAGCTTCACCATGGGCGGCCCGGCGAGCGCGTTCCCCGCACTGCCCCCCATCGGCTCGCCGGTCGCGGGCTGCGCCGTGCACGTGCTGGACGAGCAGCTGCGACCGGTGCCGGCCGGCAGCCGGGGCGAGATCTACCTGAGCGGTGCCTGCCTGGCCGACGGCTACACCGGCAGGCCGGACCTGACCGCGGAGCGCTTCCTGCCGCACCCCTTCGCCGGCGAGGGCCACCTGTACCGCACCGGCGACCTCGGCCGGGTGCTGCCCGGCGGCGACATCGTCTGTCTCGGCCGGGCGGACGCGCAGTTGAAGGTGCGCGGTTTCCGCGTGGAGCCCGCCGAGGTCGAGCTCACGATCACCGGCCACCCGAACCGCTTCCCGGGCATCGGCGAGGTCGCGGTGGTGGCCCGCCGGCGCGAGGGCACGGATGCCTTCCTCGCCGCCTTCCTGGTCCGGGACGCCGGCGGGGCGGCCCCGGCCGGCCTGGAGCAGATCCGCGCCGAGCTGCGCCGGACCCTGCCCGAGCACATGGTGCCCTCGCACATCCAGTGGCTGCCGGGCCTGCCGCTCACGCCGAGCGGCAAGCGGGACGACGCGGCGCTGCGCCGCATCCCCTTGCAGGCCGGGGAGACCGGCCGGAGCACCGAGCCGCGCGACGCGTACGAGCGGACGCTGGCGGAGATCCTGGCCGAGCTGCTCCAGGTGTCCGGGGTCGGGGTGCACAGCGACTTCTTCGACCTGGGCGGCACGTCCCTGACCGCGATGCGCCTGATCGTGCTGATCAAGCAGCGGTACGGGGTGGACATCCCCATGTCGCGGTTCGTCACCACTCCCACGGTCGGCGGCCTGGCCGAACTCCTGCGCTCCGGCGGGGCGTCGTCCACGTTCGACCCGCTCGTGCCCTTCCGCACCGAGGGCACCCGTCCCCCGCTGTTCTTCGTGCACCCGGCGGGCGGCAACGTGCTGTGCTTCACGCAGCTGAACCGGCACCTCCCGGCCGACCAGCCGTTCTACGGCCTCCAGGCGGCCGGTACCGAACTGGGCAGCGAGCCGCTGCGGTCGGTGCAGGAGCTGGCGAGCAGCTATCTGAAGGCGATCCGGACGGTGCAGCCGGAGGGCCCGTACACACTGGGCGGCTGGTCCTTCGGCGGCTTCGTGGCGCTGGAGATGGCGCGGCAGCTCCGGCAGGAGGGCGAGCGGACCTCGAACGTGTTCCTGCTGGACACGGTCGCGCTGACACCCGGCAAGCTCACCACCATCGACGACAACGCCCTGCTGACCTGGTTCTTCTGGGAGCTGCTGTTCCTGGAGCTGGGCGGCGAGTCGCCGGCGGCGCTCATCCCGCAGGAACTGGACACCCTGGCCGAGAAGTTCGAGTTCATCGCGCAGCGCGGCGTGGAGCTGGGCGTGCTGCCGCCCGGCAGCTCGGCGGCGATCGTGCGCCGGCTCTTCGGGGTGTACGCGGCCAACTGGCAGGCCGCCCTGGACTACAGCAAGGAGACGTTCGACCTGGACTTCACCCTGATGCGCGCCACGCAGCCGCTGCCGCAGGTCCTGCTGGACATGCACACCACCGCGGGCACCCTGCACCGGGAGCCCGCCAACGGCTGGGGCGATCGCACCACGGGTGAACTCACCGTGGTCGAGGTCCCCGGCGACCACCTGCTGATCATGGAGGAGCCGTACGTGCCCGTGATGGCCGCCAAGATCATGCGGATGGTCGACGAGGCCGCCGGCGGTGCCCGATGAGCCGGGGGCCGCTCAAGGCGATCGTCGTCGGCGCGGGCATCGGCGGCCTGACCACCGCCATCGCCCTGCGCCGGGTCGGCATCGAGGTCGAGGTGTACGAACGGGCCACCGAGCTGCGGGCCATGGGGTCCGCGCTGTCGGTGATGACCAATGCGGTCAACGCGCTGGCGAGCCTGGGCATCGACCTGCACCTGGAGAACTACGGCCGGCAGATCGAGCTGTTCCAGATCAGGACCGGCCGGGGCCGGCTGATCAGGACCAGGCCCTTCCCCGACGTCTGCCGTGAGCTGGGCGCGCCGAGCTTCTGCATCGGCCGCCCGGACCTCCAGCGCGCGCTGCTCGCCCAGGCCGGCGACTGCCGGATCGAACTGGGCGCGACGGTCACCGGGTTCCGGCATTCCGACGCCGGTGCCGAGGTCCGTTTCGAGGACGGGCGGGTGGCGCACGGCGACGTGCTGATCGGCGCGGACGGTTTCCGCTCCGCCGTCCGGGGACAGCTGGCCGGGCTCGACGACGCCCGCGACGGCGGCTACGTGTGCTGGCTGGGGATCGTCCCCTTCGCGCACAGCCGGTTCCCCGGTGGCTACGTGGGTCACTACTGGGGCAACGGCCAGCGGTTCGGGCTGATCGACATCGGCCACGGCCGGGCGTACTGGTGGGGCACCAAGAACATGCCCCCCGAGGCCTCGCACCACTGGCGCGGCGGCAAGGAGGAGATCCTGCGCGCCTACGCCGGCTGGGCCGACGAGGTGCAGGAGGTCGTCCGGGTCACGCCGGAGGAGGAGATCATCGCGGTCCCCGCACAGGACCGGCCGTTCCTGGAACGCTGGGGCGAGGGCCCGGTCACGCTGCTCGGCGACGCCGCGCACCCGATGCTGACCGCCCTCGGCCAGGGTGCCGCCGTGGCGATGGAGGACGCGGTCGTGCTGGCAACGTGCCTGAAGGAGGCGGCCGGTGACCCCGTCCTGGGTCTGCGCCGCTACGAGGACGTGCGCCGCGAGCGGACCCGGCAGCTGGTGGTGGCCTCGCGGGCGGCCAGCGACGCGCAGCACCTGGAGAACCCGTTGCGCCGCACCGTCCGGGACCTCCGGCTGCGCTGCGCCCCCCGCCGGAGTCTGGTGGCCGGGGACACCGCCGTGCTCACCTTCCCGCCGGTCCCGGCGGTGGGCCATGTCTGAGAAGCCGGACATGTCCGCCGCCACGATTCCCGGGCTGTTCGGTCGGCAGGTGCGGCGCACCCCCGACCGGCCCGCGGTGACCTGCGGGGAGGAGACGATCACCTACGCGGGTCTCGACGCCCGGTCCGCCGCCCTCGCCGCCGCGCTCCGGGAACGCGGTGTGCGCCCGGGCGACCGGGTCGGCGTGTGCCTGGCCCGCGGCATCGACCTCGTCGTCGCGCTGCTCGCGGTGCTCAAGGCGGGTGCCGCGTACGTACCGCTGGATCCCGAATACCCGCCGCAGCGGCTGGCGTTCGTGGCGGAGGACACCGGGCTGAGGGTGGCGGTCACCGACACGGAGGTCCCCGGCCTGGAGTCGGTGCCCGTGACCGCCGTCGCCGCCCGCCCGGCCGGCCCGCTGCCGCTGCCGGAGCCCGACGCCGTGGCGTACGTCATCCACACCTCGGGCTCCACCGGGCGGCCCAAGGGCGTCCTGGTGCCGCACCGGAACGTGGCCGCGCTGCTGGCGGCCACGGCCGGGGAGTTCGGCTTCGGCCAGGACGACGTGTGGACGCTCTTCCACTCCTTCGCCTTCGACTTCTCGGTGTGGGAGATCTGGGGATGCCTGCTCACCGGCGGGCGGCTGGTGGTCGTGCCGCACTGGACCGCGCGCGATCCGCAGGCGTTCCATACCCTGCTGGCGGCCGAGGGGGTGACCGTGCTGAACCAGACGCCGTCGGCCTTCGCCCAGCTGGTGCACACGGACGGGTTCGGCGACGGCGAACTGCGCGTGCGGCTGCTGGTGTTCGGCGGCGAGCCGCTCGACACCCGCATGCTGGTCCCGTGGTTCGAGCGCTGTCCGGACACGCGGGTGGAGAACATGTACGGCATCACCGAGACCACGGTGCACTGCACCCGGCGCACGCTCACCCTCCAGGACGCCCGGCAGGGCGTCCGCTCGGTCGGCCGCGCCCTGCCGGGCTGGACCCTGCACGTCCTGGACGAGCAGGGGCGGCCAGCCGGCACGGGGGTGCCCGGCGAGATCCACGTCGGCGGCGCCGGGGTGGCCGACGGCTACCTGAACCGGCCCGAGCTGACCGCGGAGCGGTTCGTCCCCGACACGGTCACCGGCGGTGGCGGCCTGCTGTACCGCAGCGGCGACCGCGGGCGCGTGCTGGAGAACGGGGAGCTGGAGCACCTCGGCCGGCTCGACGACCAGGTCAAGATCCGTGGCCACCGGATCGAACTCGGCGAGATCCGCGGCGCGCTGCTGGAGGACCCGCACGTCCGGTCCGCCGCAGCGGTGGTGCGGGCCACCGCCGATCCGGCCAACGCCTGTGTGGACGCCTACGTGGTGACCGACCGGCCCGACCGGGTGCCGGAACTCCGGGAGCATTTGGCGCAGCAGTTGCCCGCCTACCTGGTGCCCGCCACGATCACCGCGGTCGACGAGTTCCCGCTCACCCCCAACGGCAAGATCGACACCGGCCGGCTTCCCGCCCCGCGCGCCCGCGGGGCCGCTGCCCCGGCCGGCACGGAGGCGGCGGATCCCGTGACCGAGCAGCTGACCGGCATGTGGCAGCGCCTGCTGGAGGAATCCGTCGGCCCGGAGGACAACTTCTTCGAACTGGGCGGGAACTCACTGCTGTTGGCACGTCTCGCCAGGGAGATCCAGGAGTCGGGCCTGGGCCGTGTTCCGCTGCGCGACCTGTACCTCACCACCACCTTGCAGGACATGGCCGGGCTCATCCGGTCGCACGCGGACGCGGACGCGGCTTCAGCGCACTGATCACGGGCCGCCGGCGCTGCCGGCGGCCCGTTCACCCCCACCCCGGAAAGGTACGTCCCCATGCCTGTTGCGCTCTTGTGCATCCCGTACGCCGGAGCCGGCGCCAGTCTCTTCCGCCAGTGGAAACGTCATCCTTTGCAGCACGTGGAAGTGACGGCGGTCCAGCTTCCCGGCAGGGAGGAGCTGTTCGCCCAGGAACCCTGCACCAGCATGAGCGAACTCGTCGACCTGTGCACCGGACGGATCCGGGAACTGCCCCAGGACACACCGTTCGCGCTCTTCGGACACAGCTTCGGCGCGCTCGTCGCCTACGAGACGGCACAGCGCCTGGCCGCCGAGGGACTGCGGCTGCCCGAACGTCTGGTCGTGAGCGGTGCGGCTGCGCCCTGGCTGCCCAGGCCGTTCACGGACGCCGCCTCACTGGCCGACGACGAGTTCATTGCACGGGTCCGCGACGTCGTGGGCTACGACCATCCCGCGCTGCACGACGCCGAGTTGCGCGAGCTGCTGCTGCCGTCGCTGCGGGCGGACCTGGGCATCAACGACCGGTACGCGCCCGGCTCCACCGCCCCGCTGCCGGTCCCCGTCACCGTGCTGCGCGGAACCGACGACCGGTTGGTGTCCCGGCCGGACGCGGAACTGTGGGCGAAGGCCGCTGCACAACCCACCGAACTGATCGAGTTGTCCGGCGACCACATGTACTTCTCCCTGGACCCGAAGCCCCTGCTCACCGAACTCGACGCGCTGTTCGCCCGTTCCGCCGCCTGAACGGCGCGCGCAGGCCGGGGTCAGATGCGGTCGGCGACGATGAGGAGGTAGTGGAAACTGCCCTCCCGGTAGGCGGTCAGGAATTCCTGCTCGATGCCGGTGGCCAGGGAGGACCGCGAACGCAGTTCCCAGTAGGGGATGGTCTGCGCCGTCAGGTCGGTCACGGTGATCGGGACGAGTCCGTGGGCCGCGAGGGCGGTGAAGTAGGCGCTCCGGGGATGGATGTTGCAGGTGTAGTGGCTGTCGATGCTGCTGACGGCCCGGGAGCGGCCGCCGGTGACGTCGTTGGAGCAGCCGGTGATGCAGACGTAGCGGCCTCCGGGGGCGAGGACGCGGGCGAATTCGGTGAACGCCTCGTCCAGGTCGACGTACATGGTGGACTCGTCGGTCCACAGCGCCTGCCGCGAGCCGGTCTCGAAGCCGGTGTCGAGCATGTTGCGGAAGTGGAACCGCACGCGGTCGGCGACGCCCCGTTCCACGGCCTGCCGGTTGGCGAAGTCCGCCTGGTACTCGGATATGGTCACGCCGTCGACGGAGCAGCCCCGGCGCCGGTGCGCCATGAACGCGGTGCCGCCGCGGCCCGAACCGGCGTCCACGACACGGGCGTCCGCCGGGAGGGGTCCGAGGTGGTCCAGGAGCAGGTCGGCCTGGGCGCTCTCCAAGCGGTGGAGCTCGCGGACGATCTGCTGCTCCCGGTCCTGCGGGGCGCCGTCGAGGACGCCGGGGTCGTAGGGGCCGATGCCGTAGTGGTGGTGGTACAGCTCGTCGACACGGCCGAGCAGCAGGTTGACGCCGTCGTTCTGGTGGGTGTCCCAGTACTCGGCGACGGCCTTCTGGTAGTCGGTGCGCAGGACCGGGGTGGTCTGGTCGGGCGTGGTGGTCATGGTCCGTCCTTGTCGTGGGCAGTCGGGTCGGTGAGCGTTGCGGGGCGGTAGCGCGGGCTGGAGCGGTGCCAGGCGAGGCTGCCTGCGCACCAGTCGAGTACGCCGTCGAGGAACCGGCGCAGTTCGGGGCTGTCGCGGTGGGCCAGGGCGCAGGACTGCTCGCGGACACGGCGCATGAGGTCGTTGTGCAGGCCGGCGCTCAGGAGCAGTGCTTCCCGGTGCGAGCAGTGGCGTTCCTCGGCGATGGCCCGCGGGAGGTTGAAGTCCTCGCCCGCGCTGTGGCTTTCGACGTCGGCGGAGTAGATGTCGTTGGCCACGCAGCTGGCCAGGCCGGCGAGGCCGACGGTGTCGTACACCTGCGGGTCCGACCACAGCCGGGAGGGCAGGTGGTAGCCGCCGATCGCGTCGATGGCCGTCATGCAGGGCAGGAAGCTGTTGGCCTGCCGGTTGACCAGGTACTCCCACACCCGCGGCCGGTAGTGGGTGGCGCGCCAGGAGGACTCCTGGGCGAGGGCCGTGAGCAGGTTGTAGAGACTCATGCGGGTGCGGTCGAGCTGCACGGGGGTGGCGAGGCGTGCCAGGTCGGTGACGGCGTCCCGGAGGGCGGTCAGGGCGGGGTCGGCCCGGGTGGCGTCGTCGAACTCGGCTTCGTAGCAGGCCGGGAGGCGGATCTTCCCCAGGACGGCGGCGGCGGTCGCCAGGCGGGAAGGGGCGATGCCGGGATCGGCTCCCAGGGTGGGGTCGTCGCAATAGTGGTCGTCCGCGGCCCAGATGGCCAGGGCGCAGCGGGCCGGCACCATGAGCCGCTCCGGATCGTCGGTGCCGGGGTAGCACAGGGTGGCGAGGCTGCCGAAGTCCGCGGCACGTACCCGTTCGAGCCGCCCGTGGTACAGGCCGATGCGGTCGGCCCATTCCACGAGGCGCTCGGTGATCCTGGCGGCGGTCGGCGGATCGACGCGCCGTGGCGCAGGGCAGTCGAGACGAAGCGCCGCGACGGTCTCGTCGTCCGGGCCCGTGGCCGGTGGGCGCGGCGCCAGCAGGCGCGCGGCCGAGGTGCCGAGCCCGCTGGGCCCGCCCAGCGGGCTCACGTCGTGTCCCCGCCGTCGTAGTGGCCGACCTCGGCGTTCTCCAGGACGCCCAGCGCGCTGGGCAGCAGCACGGCCACCGAGTAATAGGCGCTGGCCAGATAGGAGATGACGGCCTTGTCGTCGATGCCCATGAAGCGCACCGACAGGCCGGGCTCGTACTCGTCCGGGATCCCCGTCTGGTGCAGGCCGATCACGCCGCCGTTGTCCTCCCCCGTGCGCAGGGCGATGACCGAGCTGGTGAGATGCCCGGAGATCGGGATCTTGTTGCAGGGCAGGAACGGCACCCCGCGCCAGGCGAAGACGTGGTGGCCGTTGAACTCGGTGCCCGGTTCGGTGATGCCCGCCCGGGTGCACTCGCGGGCGAAGGCGGCGATGGTGCGCCGGTGGGCGAGGAAGAACTTCGTCTGGCGCCGCATGGACAGCAGTTCGTCCATGTCGTCGGGGGTGGGAGGACCGGTCCGGGTGGAGATGCGCTGCGTGCGGTCGGCGTTGGGCAGGAGCCCGAACTCGGGATGGTTGATCATCTCGTGTTCCTGACGCTCGCGCAGGGCCTCGACCGTCAGCCGCAGCTGCTGCTCGGTCTGGTCCATCGGCCCGTTGTACAGATCGGCGACCCGGGTGTGGATGCGCAGCACGCTCTGGGCGACCTGGAGCGGGTACTCCCTGGGGCTCGTGTCGTAGTCGACGAACGTGCTGGGCACCGGGGACTCGCCGCTGTGTCCGGAGGCGATCCCGATGTCCGCCTCCCCGCGCCGGTTCGTCCGGGGCCGCGGGCGGGCGGCGAACTCCTCGATGTGCGTGCGCAGGTGCGGGGCGCGGTCGGCGATCCGCTCGAAGGCGCCGCGTTCGAGCACCAGCAGGGTGCAGGGGGTCGCCGCCGTGAACGTGAACTCCCAGGGTTCCCCGTCCGCCAGGCTCTGTTCCCCGAAGTAGTCGCCGTCGGTGAGCATGCCGTGGGAGACGGAGGTGTCGTAGTCGCCGGTCCCGGTCCTGTCCACCTTGCCGTGCGCGACCAGGAACACCTGCTCCCGCTGCTGTCCCGCGCGGGCGATCACCTCTCCGGCGGCCGCCTCGCGCTGCTCGAAGGCGCCGGACAGCGCGGTGAGCACCTCGCCGTCGGTGAAGTCCCGCAGGACCGGTATCTCCCGCAACTCCTGCGGGACGACCTGTATTCGGGAACCGCTCGTGTCGAATTCCACCCGCCCGTCCCCGATCGTGCAGGTCAGGCGCCGGTTCACCCGGTAGATACCCCCCGACACCTGTACCCAGGGCAGGATCCTCAGCAGCCAGCGCGAGGAGATGCTCTGCATCTGCGGCACGGACTTGGTCGTATGGACGAGATTGCGCGCCGCGTCCGTACTCAGACTCGACCGCGACAACGGTATGAACTCCGGCATGACGGCGCCTGCTTCCCTTCGGTCGGCAGAGGGAACCGCCCCCAGTCAAAGAGCACCCCGACCAACCGGCCAGCCGGGCCGTGCCATTCGGGGGACGCCCCGGGGTTGGCCGGACTCCGCCTGTCCGGCCGTCGCCCCGGACAGCATCCTGTGCCCCGCGAGGATTCACCCGCTCCACCCGAAGGAGGCCAGGAAGATGAAGAAATCGTCCCGGTTACCGTCCCGGTTGATGATGGCGCTGGGCGCCGGCGGGCTCCTGGCGAGCACCGTCCTGTTGACGGGCTCGGCATCGGCAGGTGCCGCAAGACCCGCGGTGACCGCACCGGAACTCGCGACCTCGCAGGACGTCGTCAGACAGAGCTCGTCCGCGGTGCAGCTCAGCGCCACGGGCGGGGTCCCGACGGCGGTGGTCTACGAGTCGCTGCCCGCCGGCTCGTGGGTGCTGTCCGCCAACGCCTCACTGGTGAGCTGGGCACCCAGCGACTACACCCGGTGCAGTCTGTACGTGGGCGACACGATCGTCGGCGGGGCGACCGCGATGGTCGGCGACCCCGGCGCGGGCAGCGCCGGCACGGGGACGTACGTGGCCACCGTGAGTCTCCAGGGTGCGTTCACCAGTGCCGCGGACGCGGGCGTCAGCCTGCGGTGCGGGCACGACCGCACGCAGACGACGGGCGGGCTGCCCTACGTGGATCCGGGGGCCACGCTGTGGGCGCACCGCAGTGACGGTCTCGGCCTGGCGAAGCGCGGCCGCTGACCGCCGGGCGTCATCCGGCGCGTTCCCATCCGCGCCGCGGAGCCCGGGTGCCCAGTTGCCCGGGCTCACGGCTGCGGTAGACGATGTAGGGGCGCCACAGGTAGCCCACGGGTGCCGTCAGCATGTGGACGAGCCGGGTGAAGGGCCAGAAGGCGAACAGCAACAGGGCGCTGACCGCGTGCAGTTGGAAGAGGACCGGCGCCCCGCTCATCAGCCGGGGATCGGGGTGCAGCACGAACAGGGAGCGGAACCAGGGCGAGATGGTGCTCCGGTAGTCGTAGCCCTCCCCCACCAGGTTGGCGACGACGGTGGCCGACAGACCGAGCAGGATCGTCGTGGTGAGCGAGAGGTACATGGCCTTGTCGTTGCGTGTGGTGGCGGAGAAGACCGGGCCGACGGTGCGGCGGCGGTAGACGAGGACGGCCAGGCCGCCCAGGGTGCACACCCCTGCAGCTGTGCCGAGTGCAACGGCCGTCACATGGTAGGTGTGTTCGCCGATGCCGGCGGCCTCGGTCCAGCTCTTGGGGACGATGAGGCCGCCGATGTGGCCGGCCAGGACGAGCAGGATGCCGAAGTGGAAGACGGGGCTGCCGATGCGCAGCAGGCGGTTCTCGTACAGCTGGGAGGAGCGGGTGGTCCAGCCGAACTTGTCGTAGCGGTAGCGCCAGATGTGGCCGAGGACGAAGACCACGAGGACGAGGTAGGGCAGGACGACCCACAGGAGCGTCTGCCAGGCGGTCGGTCCGTGGTGCATCAGAGGCCTCTTGTGGGTTCGAGTGCGTAGGGGGCCAGGCCCACCTGTTCCTCCGGGGGGCCTTCGGCGGCGAGGCGGGCGACGGCGGTGTGTTCGTCGCCGGTGAGCGGGGGCAGCGTGGCGCGGACGGAGTCGAGCACGGGGGTCCAGGGCGAGCGGGTCTCGCGCAGGGCCAGGCGCAGGAGTTCGATGCCGGCGCGGTGGTCGCGGAGCAGGCGCCCGCCGTCGCGGGGGCCGACCGCGGCGGCGAACTCCAGGACGACGGCGAGGTGGTCGGGCAGTTCCTCGTCCGTCAGGCGCCATCCCGCGGCGGCGTAGGTGCGTTTGAGGCGCAGGAGGGCGAGGCCGCGTCTGCGGGTGTCGCCGTGGGCGTAGTAGGTCAGGTACAGGCAGCAGCGTTTGCGGTGGTCGAAGGTGGCGACGTAGTCGGCGGCGGCGTCCTCCGGCGTCCGGGCGTCGAGATGCTCGGCGAAGGCCAGCAGGGGTGCGGCGGCGCGGTCCGGCAGGGTGGCGGCTGCCCGGCGGGCCAGGGGCAGGTGGCGGCGGCGGAAGTGGTCGTCGGGGTAGGCCAGCAGCAGGGACTGGGTCTGCCAGGCGCGCGGCATCCAGGCGTCGGGCGGGGTCACGGCCGGGGTCCGCTCTCGCCGTCGTCCTCGGCGGAGGGCGGGAAGAGACCGGCGGGCCGGCCCTTGCCGTCCCAGTTGAGCAGGTTGACGCGGCCCGTCCGGCCGGCGGGTGTGGTGGGGGCGTCGGAGGTCTGCCGCTCGTGCAGTGCCCGGTAGTTCTCGACGGCGACCGGTGCCGGTCCGCCGGAGGATTCCCCGAACGGTCCGGAGCCGCCCATGCCGGGGCCGCCCTCGTAGTCCAGGGCGCACTCGGTGACCGACTCCTCCAGCGCGTGGGCCTGTTCCGCGTGCGCGGGCGGGATCACGTACCGCTCGTCGTATTTGGCCAGGGCCAGCAGCCGGTACATGTCGTAGAGCTGTTCGCCGGTCATGCCGACGGCCTGCGGGATGGTCTCGTCGGGTTCTCTGCCGAGGTTGATGTCCCTCATGTACGCGCGCATGGCGGCCAGCCGCCCGAGTACCGTCCTGACCGGTACAGGGTCTCCGGCCGCGAAGAGTCGGGCGAGGTAGTCGACGGGAATGCGCAGGGCGTCGACGGCGGCGAAGAGGTTGCCGCGGTCCTCGGCGTCGTGGCCGGTCTCGCGCAGGGCGTCGGCCACCGGGGAGAGCGGCGGGATGTACCAGACCATGGGCAGGGTGCGGTATTCCGGGTGCAGCGGCAGGGCCACCTTGTACGTGTTGATCAGTGCGTGGACCGGGGAGCGCTGTGCGGCGTCGATCCAGTCGCGCGGGATGCCGGCGCGTTCGGCCTCCCGGACGACCTGCGGGTCGGCGGGGTCGAGGAGGACCGAGCGCTGGGCCTCGTACAGATCGGTGTCGTCGGGGGTGGAGGCGGCGGCGAGGACCCGGTCGGCGTCGTACAGGACGAGCCCGATGTACCGCAGCCGGCCGACGCACGTCTCCGAGCACACGGTGGGCAGGCCCACTTCGACGCGGGGGAAGCAGAAGGTGCACTTCTCGGCCTTGCCGGTGCGGTGGTTGAAGTAGACCTTCTTGTACGGGCAGCCCGTCACGCACATGCGCCAGCCGCGGCAGCGGTCCTGGTCGACCAGGACGATGCCGTCCTCCTCGCGCTTGTAGATGGCGCCGGACGGGCAGGAGGCGGCGCAGGACGGGTTGAGGCAGTGTTCGCAGATGCGGGGCAGGTAGAACATGAAGGTCTGCTCGAACTCGAAGCGGATCTTCTCCGAGAGGTTCGTCAGCAGGACGTCCTTGTCGCCGTGGTCGACCGAACCGCCCAGGTCGTCGTCCCAGTTGGCCGACCAGGAGATCTTGGTGTCCTTGCCGGAGATCAGCGACTTGGGCCGGGCGACGGGCGTGTGCTCCTGCAGCGGGGCGTCGGTCAGGGTCGCGTAGTCGTAGGTCCAGGGTTCGTAGTAGTCGTCGAGGGTGGGCAGTTTGGGGTTGGAGAAGATCCTGACCAGCTTGCTCAGGCGTCCGCCGCCCTTGAGGACGAGCCGGTTCCTCCGGTTCAGCTCCCATCCGCCGCGCCAGGTCTGCTGGTCCTCGTAGCGGCGGGGGTAGCCCTGGCCGGGCCGGGTCTCGACGTTGTTGAACCACACGTACTCCACGCCGGTGCGGTTGGTCCACGCCTGCTTGCAGGTGACCGAACAGGTGTGACAGCCGATGCACTTGTCGAGGTTCATCACCATCGCCATCTGCGCCATCACGCGTCCGATAGTGGCTCCGCCACGGGGCATCAGTACTGCACCTCCTGCGAGCGGCGGCGGATCACGGTGACCTCGTCGCGCTGGTTGCCGGTCGGTCCCAGGTAGTTGAAGGCGTAGGAGAGCTGGGCGTAGCCGCCGATGAGGTGGGTGGGTTTGATCAGCAGCCGGGTCAGGGAGTTGTGGATGCCGCCGCGGCGGCCGGTGGTCTCGGTGCGGGGGACATCGATGAGGCGGTCCTGGGCGTGGTGCATGTAGACGGTTCCCTCGGGCATGCGGTGCGAGACGACGGCGCGGGCGACGACGACGCCGTTGCGGTTGACCGCCTCGATCCAGTCGTTGTCGCGGATGCCGGTCTTCGCGGCGTCCTGCGCGCTCATCCAGATGGTCGGGCCGCCCCGGGAGAGGGAGAGCATGAAGAGGTTGTCCTGGTACTCGGAGTGGATGGACCACTTGTTGTGCGGGGTCAGGTAGCGCACGGTGAGGCCTCGTTCGCCGTTGTCGCCGATCTCCGGTTCGCCGAAGAGGGCGTGCATGTTCAGCGGGGGCCGGTAGACGGGCAGTTGCTCACCGAGCTCCGCGATCCAGTCGTGGTCGAGGTAGAAGTGCTGGCGTCCGGTGAGGGTGTGCCAGGGTTTGAGGCGTTCGACGTTGACGGTGAAGGGCGCGTAGCGGCGCCCGCCGGTTTCGGAACCGGACCACTCGGGCGAGGTGATGACGGGGACGGGGGCGGCCTGGGTGTCGGCGAACGCGATCCGCTTGCCCTCGTGTTCGGCGGCGAGGTCGGCCAGCCGGGTGCCGGTGCGGGCCTCCAGAGTGTGGAAACCCTGGGTGGCCAGGCGGCCGTTGGTGGTGCCGGACAGGGTCAGGATCGCTTCGCAGGCGTCCACGTCGCGGGCGAGGGACGGGCGCCCGTCGGCGATTCCGCCGCGCACGGTGCCGTTCTTGTGGCGCAGGTGGTCGAGTTCGGGCTCCACCCGGTAGGTGATGCCCTTGGTCGTCAGTCCCTGGGTGTCCGGCAGCGGACCGAGGGCGGCCATCTTCTCGGCGACGGCGGCGTAGTCGCGCTCGACGACCAGCAGTTTCGGCATGGTGCGGCCGGGCACCGGCTCGCACTGCCCGGCCTTCCAGTCGCGGACGCGGCCGTGCGGGGTGGCGAGCGCGTCGGGGGTGTCGTGCGTCAGGGGTGCGGCGATCAGGTCCTGCCGGGTGCCCAGGTGGCCGGCGGCGAGGCGGCTGAAGGTGCGGGCGAGGGTGTGGAAGGCGTCCCAGTCGGTGCGGGTCTGCCAGGGCGGGGCGATGGCGGGGTTGAAGGAGTGGACGAAGGGGTGCATGTCCGTGGTGCTCAGGTCGTGCTTCTCGTACCAGGTGGCGGCGGGGAGCACGATGTCCGAGTGGAGGGTGGTGCTGGTCATCCGGAAGTCCAGGGTGAGCAGCAGGTCGAGTTTGCCGGTGGGGGCCGCCTCCCGCCAGACCACGTCCCGGGGGCGGGCGTGCGGCGGGGTCTCGGTGGCGCGGACGGCGGAGTCGGCGCCCAGGAGGTGCTTGAGGAAGTACTCGTTGCCCTTGGCCGAGGAGCCCAGGAGGTTGGCGCGCCACACGGTCAGGACGCGGGGGAAGTTGCGCGGATCGTCGGGATCCTCGCCCGCGAACCGCAGCCGCCCCGAGGTGAGTTCGGCGACGACGTGGTCGGCGGGGCTGCGCCCGGCCGCGGTGGCCTCGTCGGCGAGGTCGAGGGGATTGCGGTCGAAGGTCGGATAGGAGGGCATCCAGCCCATGCGGGCGGACGCGGCGATCACGTCGGCGGTGGACAGGCCGGCGAAGGCGCCACCGGTGCCGGCCGCGGCGAGGGTGTCGGCGCCGAAGTGGTCGTAGCGGAACTGGTCGGTGTGCAGGTACCAGTAGGCGGTCTGGATCATCTGCCGGGCGGGCCGGTTCCAGTCGGACGCCGTGGCCAGCATGGAGTACCCGGTGATCGGACGGACCTTCTCCTGGCCGACGTAGTGCGCCCAGCCCCCGCCGTTGACGCCCTGGCAGCCGGTGAGGGTCGTCAGGGTGAGGAACGCGCGGTAGATGGTGTCGGAGTGGAACCAGTGGTTCGTCCCCGCCCCCATGACGATCATCGAACGCCCCTGGGACTCCTCGGCGTTGGCGGCGAACTCCCGGGCGATACGGGCGGCCGTGGCGGCGGGCACGCCGGTGACCGCCTCCTGCCAGGCCGGGGTGTACGGCTGCTCGGGGTCGTCGTAGCCGGTGGGCCACACGCCGGGCAGGCCGTCCCGGGCCACGCCGTACTGGGCCAGGAGCAGGTCGAACACGGTGGTCACCAGTCGGCCGTCGACGCGGCGCACGGGGACGCCGCGCAGCAGGCCGGCGGCCGCCCCGTCGGTGGCGTTGAAGCGCGGCAGCCGCACCGGCACCGCGTCCTCCGCTCCCCCGGCCGCCGACAGCAGGGGGTCGACGCCGCCGAGGTCGAGGTTCCAGCGCCCCGCGCCGGACGCGCCGAACCGGTCGCCCAGGGTGCCGTTGGGGACCACGGGCTCGCCCGTGGCGGAGTCCAGCAGCACAGTGCGGAAGGCGGCGTGCTCCGCACCGGCTGCCTCACCGCCGAGATCCTCAGCGGTGAGGAACTTGCCCGGGACGTACGCCCCTTGGCCGCTCTCCTCCAGCACGACGAGGAACGGCAGATCCGTGTACCGCTTGACGTAGCCGTCGAAGTAGGCGCATTGCCGGTCGGCGAAGAACTCCTTGAGGACGACGTGTCCCATGGCCATCGCGAGCGCGCCGTCGGTGCCGGGGCGGGCGGCCAGCCACTCGTCGGCGAACTTGACGTTGTCGGCGTAGTCCGGCGAGACGGCGACGACCTTCTGACCGCGGTAGCGGGCCTCGGCCATCCAGTGCGCGTCCGGGGTGCGGGTCACCGGCAGGTTGGAGCCCCACATGATCAGGTACCCGGCGTCCCACCAGTCGCCGGACTCGGGGACGTCCGTCTGGTCACCGAAGACCTGCGGGGAGGCGACGGGCAGGTCGGCGTACCAGTCGTAGAACGAGAGCATCACCCCGCCCAGCAACGAGTAGAACCGGGCCCCGGCGGCGTGCGAGACCATCGACATCGCCGGGATCGGCGAGAACCCGGCCAGCCGGTCCGGCCCGTACTCCTTGATGGTGTGCACATGGGCCGCGGCCGCCATCTCCACCGCCTCGTCCCAGCCCGCCCGGACCAGGCCGCCGCGGCCGCGCGCCGCCTTGTAGCGGCGGGAACGCTCCGGGTCGGAGACGATGTCCGCCCACGCCAGCACCGGATCGCCCAGCCGGGCCTTCGCCTCCCGGTACATCTGCAGCAGGACGCCGCGGACATAGGGGTAGCGGACGCGGGTCGGCGAGTAGGTGTACCAGGAGAAGGCGGCGCCGCGGGGGCAGCCCCGGGGCTCGTACTCGGGACGGTCCGGGCCGACACTGGGGTAGTCGGTCTGCTGGGACTCCCAGGTGATGATGCCGTCCTTGACGTACACCTTCCAGGAGCACGAGCCGGTGCAGTTCACGCCGTGCGTGGAGCGCACCACCTTGTCGTGCGACCAGCGGTCCCGGTAGAAGTCGTCCGCCCGGCGCCCGCCGGTCCGGTGGACGGTGCGCAGGTCGTCGGAGATGTCGGCCCGGGTGAGGAACCGGCGGGCCCGCACGAGGGCCTCGGTCAACTCGCCGTCCAGACGGGCCTGTTCACGATCCGGCTCGACGGCCACGGCCTCGTCCTCCTCCGGGCCCCACGGCCCTGGTCGTCCGCGGCTCGCGACCGGTGACGCGCGAACCTCACGCGTCACCATGCCGCAGCGCTCGCGTCCCGGGAACGTACGACGCGCCTTCGGACCTCCGTTTGCCCGGCCGCTGCGCTCAGCCGGACGAGGCCGCCGCTCCGGCCTCCACTGCGCGGGACGCGTCCTTGCGCACCCTGGTGAGGGTGAAGGCCAGCGCGGCCGCCGCGATGACGGAGAGGAGGGCCAGACCCAGGGCGTAGGAGCCGTAGGTCCCGTAGAGGGTTCCCATCAGCAGCGGCGGGACGAAGCCGCCCAGGCCGCCGGCGGCGCCGACGACGCCCGTGACCGAGCCGACCTGGTTCGCCGGTGTCAGCAGGGCGACCAGCGCGAAGGTGGCTCCGCTGCCGGCGCCCAGTGCGGCGGCCATCGCGAGGAAGGCGATCGTGCCGGCCGGCATCAGGGGCGGTGCGGCGGCCTGGACGGCCGCCCCGGCGGTGACGACCGCCAGCGACACGGCCAGGACCCGGGCCGGCCCGATCCGGTCCGACAGCCAGCCGCCCACGGGCCGCATCGCGACGGCGAGCAGCACGAATCCCGCCATCCGGTTGGCCGCGTCGGCCTGGGCGAGGCCGTAGCCGGTCTTGAGGTAGGTGGGCAGGTAGACGGAGAAGGCCACGTAGCCGCCGAAGGTCACGGCGTACAGGGCGGAGGCCTGCCAGGTGACGCCGAGCCGGCCGGTGGCGGCCAGCCGCCGCGCCAGCGGCTCGGTGGGCACCGCCCGGCCGGGGGCGTCCCTGAGCAGAGCGAAGGACAGGACGGCGTACGCGACCAGCACACCGGCGGTGATCAGGAAGGGGTACGCCGTGCCGTGCGCGTCGACCAGCCGGACCGTGGTCAGCGCGCTGATCGCCGTGCCGCCCATGCCCGCGCCGAAGAGGCCGATCGCCAGTCCGCGCCGCTCGGGCGGGAACCAGGCGCCGACGAAGGGCACGCCCACCGCGAACGACGTGCCGCCGATGCCCAGGAAGAACCCTCCGACCAGCAGGCCCCACAGCGAGGAATGGCCCCAGAGCCCCAGGTACAGCACGGGGACGACAGTGGCGGCCGACACCAGGGGGAACATCACGCGCCCGCCGAACCGGTCGGTGAGCGCCCCCACCGGGATGCGTCCCAGCGACCCCACCACCACCGGCACGGCGACCAGCAGGGACTGCTCGAACGAGCTCAGCTCCAGAACGTCCTTGAACCGCGGGCCGAGCGGGCTGAGCAGCGCCCACGCCCAGAAGTTGACGGCGAACCCGACCGTGGCGAGCGCCAGCATCGCTCCCGGGCGGGCGGCCGGGGAGGACCGGCCCGCGTCGCGGGGTCGTACGTCGTCGGTCGGGTGCTGTGGAGCGCGCATGGCGTCCCTCTCATCGGATGTGCAATAAACCTCGCAATCAGGATCAGTGAGAACACACCGGGACACACAGGGCTGACCGGACCCCTTCGCCCGGCCGGACGGCCGACCTCCGGGATCGCCGGTTCCGCCCGTCGGCCCCTCCCCCGGGGCCACCCGGACCACCCGCCCAGGACCGAAAGTCCTCGATCTGGACCGAATCACCGGCATCCGGAAATTCCGCACGCTTTCACGCCAAGGCAAGCCTTACCTTTTCCGTGATCGACGCGGAGGTACGCATGACACTGCACGACTGCGCACCGGGAGTGCGCGTACGGGTGACCCGGCTCTGCCTGCCCGGGCCCGACCGCCTCAGACTCTCCGGACTGGGCTTCCTGCCGGGCCACGAGATCGGGGTCGTCGGGCGGGGCGCGGCGGGCGGTCTGGTGGTGGCCCTCGGGGACGCCCGGTACGCCGTCGACGCGGACACCGCGCGCGGGATACGGGTGACCGCCTGCCTGGACTCCCATGTCTAGGGCTTGTGCCGCGGCCGACCGCGGCCCCGACCGTCGGCGCAACGGCACCGCCCCGGTCGTCGCGCTCGTCGGCGCCCCCAATGTCGGCAAGTCCACCCTCTTCAACGCGCTGACCGGTGCGCGTGGGCGCGTCGGCAACTGGCCGGGCACGACGGTGCACGTGGCCCGGAGCACGTGGCGGCCGGCAGGGGGCGCCGAGGTCGAGCTGCTCGACCTCCCCGGCACCCGCGGCCTCCTCCCGCGCTCGCCCGACGAGGCCCTCACCCGGAGCCTGCTGCTCGGCCCGGACGGGGCGGACCGCCCCGATCTGGTCGTCGTCACCGCCGACGCCGCGAACCTCGCGGGCAGCCTCTGCCTGATCGCCGAGGTGCTCGGGACGGGCGTGCCCTGTGCCGTCGCGCTCACCATGACCGACGTGGCGGGGGCGCGGGGAACCGAGGTCGACGCCGGGGCGCTGGCCGCGCTGCTCGGCGTGCCCGTCGTACCGGTCCTCCCGCGCCGGCGGCGGGGGTTGGCCGAGCTCGGCGACACCGTGGACCGCGCGCTCGCCGACGGCGGGGCCCGGCCGCAGGGCCCGGTGGACATACCGGTGGGCCCCGACAGTGACGACGACGGGGAGGCCGGCATCGCGCGGGCCGAGGCGCGCTACGCCTGGGCGCACCGGGTGCTCGCCCAAGTGCGGACCCGGCGCGACGCGTTCCGGCCGACCGCCTCCGACCGGGTCGACCGGATCCTGGCCTCCGGCCGGTTCGGCGGTCCGCTCTTCCTGGCCGTCATGTGGCTGGTCTTCACGGCCACCACGACCGTCGCCAAGCCGCTGCAGGACGGCCTGGCCGCACTCTTCGACGGGCCGGTGGCCGGGGGTGCCACAGCGGTGCTCGACACGGTGCACGCCCCCGCCTGGCTGTCCGGGCTGGTCGTCGACGGGCTCGTCGCGGGCGTCGGCCAACTCCTGTCCTTCGTACCGCTGATGGTCGTCATGTTCGTCCTGATGGCCGTCCTGGAGGATTCCGGGTACATGGCCCGGGCGGCCTTCGTCGTCGACCGGCTGATGCGGCGCCTGGGCCTGCCGGGACGGGCCTTCCTGCCGATCATCGTGGGCTTCGGCTGCAACGTGCCCGCCCTCTCCGCGGTCCGCGTCCTCGGGGACCGGCGGCAGCGCATGCTCGTCGGCATGCTCATCCCGTACGTGTCCTGCAGCGCCCGCCTGACCGTCTACGTCCTCCTGGCGAGCATCTTCTTCGGCGGCGCGGCGGGCACCGTGGTGTTCGCGATGTACGTCCTCTCCGTGCTGCTCGTCATCGGGGTCGGCATGCTGCTGCGGCGCACGCTCTTCCGCGAACTGCGCGGCGAGGCCCTCGTCCTGGAACTGCCGCCCTACCGCCTGCCGGCCGTGCGCGTCGTGGGCGCCCAGACCTGGCAACGGCTCGCCGCCTTCCTGCGGACCGCGGGCGGAGTCGTCGTCGCGGCCGTCACGGCGGTGTGGCTGTGCTCCGCCGTCCCGCTGGGTGCCGCGTCCGGCACGGGATTCGGTACCGCCCCGGTCGAACACAGCGTCCTCGGCGCCGCCTCGCGGGCCGTGGCGCCCGCCTTCGCACCCGCCGGGTTCGGCGACTGGCACGCGGCGGCCGCGCTGGGCACGGGGTTCGTGGCGAAGGAGGCGGTGGTGTCCACACTCGCGCAGACCTACGGCACCGACGATGCAGGCCGCCAAAGGGAGTTGAGCACGGAGCTGCGCACCACCTTCGACCGGGCGTCGGGCGGGCATCCGTTGCCCGCGGTGCTGGCCTTCCTGGTGTTCGTGCTGGCCTACACGCCGTGCATGACCACGATCGCCACGCAGTGGCAGGAGATCGGAGCACGCATGACGCTCCTCGCCACCGGGCTGCAACTGGCCGTCGCCTGGCTGCTGGCGGTCGCGGTCTTCCGCATCGGGAGCCTGTGGTGGTGAGCCGGCCGGTCAGCCCGCTGCGGCACGTCCTGCAGCAGATCCTCCAGGCGCAGGGCGGTCTGCGTCTGGAGGAGATCGCGGCCCGGGCGGGGGTCGCGCCGGACGAGGCCGCCTCGATGGTCGACTACTGGATCGCGCGCGGCGTACTGACCCGTGAGGCGGTCAACGGCGGCTGCCCGACAACCGGTTGCGGGGGATGCACGCTGACCCGCTCCTGCGCCGGGGCCCGCACGGGCGCGGCCCCCGCACCGCAGGTTCTGCGCATCGTCCGGCCGACGCGGGGCGGAGACGACAGCGCGGAGCGGAGTGCCGGCTGAGCGCGGCGGTCGGCCAGCATCCGCATGGCGGTTCACCAGCTCGTTCTGACGCCCCTTCCAGGAGGCAAGCAGGTCGCGGGGCTCGATCGACCGGAACGGCGCCGAGCGACCGCCCCCATGCTGCTCGTAAAACCGAGACCTACGCATTACGAGGGCTGGCAAGATCGTGACGGGTCGTGATACGTGATCACGCTCGATCCAGTTTTACCTGGTCAGAGACTTGTCGACCTCAGCGGCGTAATGCTCAATCCAACGGATGCTGTCCCGTCCGCTCACGCATCGCTCACGCAATCCCGCCCTTCGCACGAGGTCAGGAGTCGGGCTTGAGCTGCTGCTGCATCTCCTCAATGCGGCGCCGCGTCACCTCCGCCTTTCGCTCTTCGCGCCGGAGCTTCTCTTGTGCTGCAGCCAACTCCCCCGCTATGCGTTCTCGATCCACCGCCGCACGTTCAGCCTGGACTGCCTCGTCGCTGTACGCCGGTCCCACGCGGACGCTCTGCACGACACCGCGACGCTCGCCGCACTCCGGGCAGTCGACGACGCGAGCTGACACGTGATCGTTCTCACGGTGCTGGATGTGCTGGGCAACGTGGTCGCACGTCAGCGTCAGATCCCAGGTGTCGAGGTCCTTCTTGCGCTCCTCCTTCGAGGGCAAGGTGGCGCAGAAGTCCGCGAGTTTTCTGAGCGTATAGGGACTCAATGGAGGCGGCGGGCAGCAGTTGGAGCAGTGGGTGACCCGAGACTCACTGTAGCTCCAGCGCGAACTTGCGCAGTTCGGATGCTTCTCTTTGAAGCGCGCTTCAGCGGCGTCGTACTCCCGCCGCTCTTCCTCTGACAGCTTCATCAACGGAGGCCAATCGCCAAGGCTGTCGTGCATCGGCTCTCCACAGCCCCTACAGGGTTCGCCGGCCATGACCTCTTCCCAGGTCAGGCGCATCCCTTCCCGTGCCCACCTCTCGCGTCGCTCATTGTCCCGCTGGTCTTCTTGCTCAGCGGCAAGAGCCTTCTGTCGGGCACGGGCGGCGGCGCGCTGCTGGCGCTGCTCCTCGGTCAGTTTGGCCATGACTCCCCTCCTCGCTTGGACAACTCCGTCGTCGTACAAGCTCACGACGTCATCCTGCGGCGAGCCCGCCGCTGGATATGCCCAGCTTGCGTTTTCGGCAGGGAGTCTGACCAAGTCAGACCAAATGCCTTCACTGCGGACCGGTTCCGTCCGCGCCTTCAACTGTGCAGTCGCAGAGTGCCTCCTACTGCCCCAGGCGCCGTCCCCTGCGGAGGTAATGGCACGGCTGTGGCGCCTGCGTCGGGGTCACCCCGCTCCATACGCTTCCGACTGCTTCCACGCCCCGTCCGCCAAGGCCGCCAGGACACGACGTTTGATCTCGGCGCGCTGAGGGCTGGTGACGAGCGAGCTGGGCAGAAAGCCATCACGCGCTTCGTGGGGCCGCAGCACGGCGCGGATGTAGGCGTACTCGGATGGGTACCCCTCCACAAGAAGCTGGCTGGCTGCGGCCCTAGCTTCGGCCGAAGCTAGGGCGTGGGGGCTTTCACGTTCCCGCTCGCGCAGCGCCTGGGCGATCTGACGGACGTACCGCTTGTACTCAAGACGCCGCTGCTGGATGGCCGCGAGGAATCGACGGGCGTTGAGCACCGCCATGGCTTCCTCCATGGGGAGGGCGTAGAAGCCGTCCGGGAGAGTTCCCAACCCATGAGGAGTTTCCACGCGCGCTCGCTCTGCGGTCCTCTCCCCAAGTTCTCTCAGAGCGTTCTCCCACCGTCCCAGCATCAGGGGATGACGCAGCGCCATGTTGCGTTCTTCTTGGTCCTTGGCATCGTCGGCAGCAGCAAGCCGTACGGCAGCGTCATCGGCACCGAGCAGCGCCTCGGCTTCCGGAGTGCGCGGCGCGGCGATCTGGCCTTGCTCATAGGCATACTTGATCTGCTCGTGCACGTTGCGGAACGAGGGTCGCTCGGCTTCGTTGCCGACATTCCGGCGGACGCGCTCCTGCTGAAGAAGCTCCGCGTACTCACCCGGGAACGCATTCCGTAACCAGCCCAGAGCGGTGAGGTGGGAATTCGTTCCGTTCTTACGTTCCGCACTGTTGTTGAAGTCGTTGCTGCGTAACTTCTTGGCCAGCGTACCGGCCTCGTGTGCGCGGTTGCGGACACGGCGCAGCCGGTGCTCGGTGGGTTCCAGACGAGGGTCACCGGTGTAGCGCATCCGTTCGACCGCGACCTGGAGTTCTCCGCAGGCGCAGAGCAGGGCGTCCTGCCAGTCCAGCCGCCATTCTGCCTTGCGCAACAGGCGACGGGTGCGTTGCGGGATGTAGCCGTTGGTAGCTTCCGCAATGGCCACTGCGACGAGGTTGTCGAAGCTGTCGGTGATCAGCGGTACAAGCTCGTCCGTCGGCACGTGCTCGACGTCGGCAAGCCTCAGCCTCTCCCCCATACCAACCTTCCTTCGGCACGTCTTGAATCAAGGCGCGGCTGCACCGCCACCACCCCCTCCAGCCAAAGCAGGCTATCCAGAAGGAAGTTGGACCGGGGCCTAATAGCCCCACGGACAGCGGCCTGACGGATAGGCCAACCGCATGCGGGGTGCCCGAGGCCAGCGACGAGCTGGCCTGGAGCCGGTCGACGCCACGGGCGCTATGGACCGATGGACGAGGTTCACTCCAACAGGCGACCGGTCGGCCACTGCATCTCTTTCAGTCTGCACTCTCACAGGCGAGGAGGGCCTGGACGACGCAGCAGGCAGCACGGCTCCACCGGACCCGCATTTTCACTTCTCGAGCCCCAGAATAAGCCATTCACAGAAATTAATCACCCTTTGATTCGCCACCGAGGAAAATCTCATCTGTTAGATTGAATTGCATGGCAACTGCATTCAACATCTGCAAATCGAATTGAGTTTCAGGGTGATCGGGTCCAAACCTGCGCATATCTTCCTCGTAAGCCTCTCTTGCGACAGAAACAGCTTCCTGCCCGCGGCCTTCCAGAGAGTAGGCTGAAGAGAGATTGACGAGGGCAGATGCAAGCTGTCCTCTTTCAGGACCGTTTGTCGTTCGCAGGACTTCAATTGCAGCCAACAGGTCAGCCTTGGACTCCTTGATGGGGATTTCCCCCACAGCTGCCTGATGCAAGCGACACCTACCCCTGATTGCCAGTAGCGATGCATACATCGAACTCCGCACACCAAACTGCGACGACAGCAACGTATCCAAGCTCTCCAGGATTTGGGTGGCACGGCCCAAATCACCCCTCTCGATAGCCGTGTCAGCCGCACCCAGCTGCACATCGAAATAGAATCGATCACGCCGATAGCCACCCGCCGCTTGAGCCTCCGACACTCTGTCAAGATACTCGCTTTGCCATTCAGCGGAGCCTCGCAAACGAGCCAGCATTGCGGTATCAGAATGGATGCCCATAACTAGGTCCGCAGGAACGGCATCAGCCAAAGCATCCGCACGAGAAATGCACCACGTATTGATCTCTTCAGCTTCATCTAGTCGGTTAGTTAGTTCCAACAAGCGCACTCTGACGTGAGCAGCAAGGAGACCTCCAATGAGGCGCTCCTCACCCAAATCATTCAACGCAGAAAGATCCGGAAGCTTGCAAATCGCGCTATCTGCAAGATCCCTACGCCCCAATTTGACGGCGGCGTTTCCCAAAGCCAAGTAGGCCCTATCGACGGAATCCCGGTCGGCATACCGCTCAGTCAACTCGACATTACCTTGAATAAGATGCAACGCTCTATCGGCGTCACCCGATTGAATATAAACCTGCCCCAAAGATTCTCGCGCCGCGAAAAGGAGACTGAGAGGGGCTATGCCTTGATGAAACAGACCTTCTGTGATTCGAAGAACTTGATCACCCATGCGCACGGCATTCTCTTCATCACCCAAGGCGCACAGGCGATCCACCAAGCTTTTGGCAACAGCCATGACGGCGGGACCATGCATGTCGGCTTGGAATGCCTCATCGACGATTCTGATGGCGTGCCCGATATGCGGATCGAGCAGCTCGGGAGACTCTGGCCCTCTCCCAATGAGCTGTGAGGCGAAAAGACCGAAGGCTGTTTCAATCCACGTTTCTGATTCCTGTGAGGCTCCGGCTGCGATCAATCTAATCAATGGATGAACCCGTATGGTGCCGCGCTCAACACTTACCAAAGAGAATGCAGACAGGCATGCTACTGCATCGTCTCGCTGCATCTCATCATAGAGAGCTATGCGCGCGTTCCAGCCCTTATCATCTCGGGAATACCCGACCCAGGAGGGCTCAACGCGGGTACGCTTGCGTATGAAGCGACGTTCCTGCTTACTCACCATCACAGGCCCTATAACAAATGGGCGCATGGGCTCCTCGCCAAAGATATCCAGCCGTAGTGGCTCAGCGCCAACATGAGCGAGAAGAGTGAGTAGGCAGCGAGAGAATGGGTTCCGACTACCTGCTTCTGTTATAGCCAACTGGATCGCACTTGCCACAGTAACTGGATGGCGGCCAGCTTCACCACGATCAAGCATTTGTGTAGAGGCCTTGCGGAATCGATCCAAGTACTGCGGGATTGTTATCCCAACCGTCAAACAATAATTTACGGCTTGATTTATAGCCAGAGGATGATTCCCGAGATGGTCGGCCAATTCGACCATGTGGGCGGCCGGCATGTTCGGCAACACCTTCGCTATAAAACAGTACGCTTCCTCGGGAGACCATGATGACAAATGGACGTGATGGTGAGATTCGTCGATATGACTGGCTGTTGTGGTGATCAGAACGCGGCACAATGATTGACGCGGTAGCAGGTTGCGCACGATCGACGGTTCCGTAACTCCATCGATAATGAGCAATGTTGCCGAACTTTCTGGCAAGGCGACGGTTCTGCCAGGAGCACTGCCCGCAATCACTTTCTGCCCAGTGAGCTCTTCCAGGCCGAGCAGAAGACCGGCTCGGGTGGTCCCATCGATCACTTCGACCCTGAAGACTTCCGAGTGTAGGGCGGCAAATTGACCGGCCAGGCTAGTCTTACCAGCACCCGCCATTCCAGATATCACGACAGGCGAAACAGGGTCGGGGCTACCTGGCGCCAACCGACACTCCAGCTCGTCAAGATGCGCGGTCCGGCCAACGAATAGTGGATCGGGGTCCCATCCTGGATGCCGGGAGGTCGGGATCGTACGTGCTTCATTCTTATCAGCATTCTGCAGCAGCAGGCGCCGCAATTCTTCAGCAGATAGATACCTTCTCCGCTGACTGTTTAGTGATTCAAGCTGCGCACATGCGCGAATGGTTGCAGCAATGTTTGCAGGGCTCCCCTGGCGTGATTTAGGTCTATCTGTACTGGCTTCAGCAATCCTCCCGATCAAAACCTCATAACAGGATTCCGCGTGGATCGGCGATCTCCCTAGAGACTTGAGGAAATCTGCAGTCCTCCTCACTCCGACGTCGGTTATCTCATTTCGCCGAGGGAGTGGATGTGCGGGAAAGTTGAGGTGCTCAATGAACTCCTCTGCCTCCGCAAGAGATATTTTCAGGCGCTTCTGCAGCTGCTCCACCGCTGCATTTCTGGCCGAGACATCTTGAGATATCTTTGCCTGCCGGAGTGCATTAGCTGGTCCACCAAAACCTGCGTTACTATGAAAAGCAACGGTACATGTCTTCCCTGCGGCCTTCCACGCTGAGTAGAGGTCAATCAAGACGCGGTCCTTGTCCAAAGCAGACCATGTCCAGGTTGGATCACCCTTATGGTGCGGCTCGCGATGCTTAATCGAGACAAGTTCGGGTGGACCTTCTCGAGGCAGGAGGATCACATCCGTGGAGTACTCGACCAGGACACCCCGCAGGTCGGCGCCGAAGTATTCCAGCAGTGTCAGCGCTACGCACTCATCTTGGTACTCAAACCGAGCACGTGTCTCAGGGCCTGTGTTTCTTTGATCGCGTGGCAGCGCCTGAGTAGCTTCGAGATACGGATCGTTCTCGCCCGTGGGAGACGTGACCATAGGGTGATGATACGTCTCAACAGATCGACTACCCCCTGGTTTGGGCAAGTTGAGGCTATGGCCTTGCACTAACGGCGGTTCGAAGCGGTAGCAGGCCGGTTGGTAGGAGCTTCGCTCACTTCTCAGAGGGTGTTAAGTCCCGTTCCTGATGA
>NZ_JBKIWN010000042.1:0-30920 GCF_058146165.1 Streptomyces sp. AM25
AGAAAGCCCTGACGGGGAACTCCGGTTCCCTGTCAGGGCTTTCTTGCGTTTACGGGCGGCGATCTCACCGCACCCCACCGTACGCCTGCGCCCCCTCTGCGGGTAAGGTCGTGGGGTATCGTCGGTACATTTCCCCACAGGAGGCCCCCGGGTGGAGGTCCAGGAGACACGAGTCCAGACCGACCGTGTCCTCACCATCCCGAACATCCTCAGCATGGCGCGCCTGGTCGGCGTACCCCTCTTCCTGTGGCTGATTCTCCAGAAGCACGACGGATGGGCGCTGTTGGTCCTGGCCCTGAGCGGCGTCAGCGACTACCTCGACGGCAAGCTCGCCCGGCGCTGGAATCAGATCAGCAACCTCGGCCGGCTGCTCGATCCGGCTGCGGACCGGCTCTACATCCTTTCCACGCTGTTCGGCCTGACCTGGCGCGAGATCCTTCCGCTGTGGCTGACGCTGGCCCTGCTCGCGCGTGAGGCGATGCTGCTGGTCATGGTGGGGATCCTGAGGCGCCACGGCTACCCGCCGCCCCAGGTGAACTTCCTCGGCAAGGCCGCGACCTTCAACCTGATGTATGCGTTCCCGTTGCTGCTTCTCAGTGACGGTCACGGCTGGTTGTCGTCACTCGCCGCGATTTTCGGATGGGCGTTCGCCGGATGGGGTACAACCCTCTATTGGTGGGCAGGGATCCTCTATGTGGTGCAGGTCCGCCGACTTGTCAGAGCGGACGCCACGGCCGACTGACCTGGCGGCTCCGGGAACCGGGCCCCATCGGGTGTGAAGTCGGCAAGACCGTCGTCTCGCAAGGAGGACGCTTCCGACATGAAGGCCGTCGTGATGGCCGGCGGCGAAGGGACTCGCCTTCGCCCCATGACCTCGAGCATGCCCAAGCCGCTCCTGCCGGTGGCCAATCGGCCGATCATGGAGCATGTGCTGCGCCTGCTCAAACGGCACGGGCTCACCGAGACCGTGGTGACCGTGCAGTTCCTCGCCTCCCTCGTCAAGAACTATTTCGGCGACGGCGAGGAACTGGGCATGGAGCTCACCTACGCCAATGAGGAAAAGCCGCTCGGCACGGCAGGCAGTGTCAAGAACGCGGAGGAAGCGCTCAGAGACGACGCCTTCCTGGTCATCTCGGGGGATGCCCTCACCGATTTCGACCTGAGCGACCTCATCCGTTTTCACAAGGAGAAGGGCGCCCTGGTCACGGTCTGTCTGACCCGGGTGCCCAATCCGCTGGAATTCGGCATCACCATCGTCGACGACCAGGGCAAGGTCGAGCGCTTTCTGGAGAAGCCGACCTGGGGTCAGGTCTTCTCCGACACGGTCAATACCGGCATCTACGTCATGGAGCCGGAAGTCTTCGACTACGTCCGGCCCGATGTGTCCGTGGACTGGTCGCAGGACGTCTTCCCGCAGCTGATGAAGGAAGGCAAGCCGATCTACGGCTATGTCGCCGAGGGCTACTGGGAGGACGTCGGCACGCACGAGAGTTACGTCAAGGCCCAGGCCGACGTCCTGGAGGGCAAGGTCGAGGTCGATCTCGACGGGTTCGAGATCTCGCCGGGCGTCTGGATCGCGGAGGGCGCGGAGGTGCACTCGGACGCGGTCCTGCGCGGCCCCCTCTACATCGGCGACTACGCCAAGGTGGAGGCCGACGCCGAGATCCGTGAGCACACCGTGGTCGGGTCCAACGTGGTGGTGAAGAGCGGCGCCTTCCTCCACAAGGCCGTCGTCCACGACAACGTCTACATCGGCCAGCAGAGCAACCTGCGTGGCTGCGTCATCGGCAAGAACACCGACATCATGCGTGCTGCCCGTATCGAGGACGGTGCGGTGATCGGGGACGAGTGTCTCGTCGGTGAGGAATCGATTATCCAGGGCAACGTCCGGGTCTATCCTTTCAAGACCATCGAGGCCGGCGCGTTCGTCAACACCTCGGTCATCTGGGAGTCCCGGGGCCAGGCCCATCTCTTCGGCGCGCGCGGGGTCTCCGGCATCCTCAATGTGGAGATCACCCCGGAGCTCGCGGTGCGGCTCGCCGGTGCGTACGCCACGACGCTCAAGAAGGGCTCGACGGTCACCACCGCCCGTGACCACTCGCGGGGTGCGAGGGCGCTCAAGCGTGCGGTCATCTCGGCGCTGCAGGCCAGTGCCATAGACGTACGGGACCTGGAGAACGTCCCCCTGCCCGTGGCGCGCGAGCAGACCGCGCGGGGCAGTGCCGGCGGCATCATGATCCGTACCTCGCCGGGCGTGCCGGACTCGGTGGACATCATGTTCTTCGACGAGCGCGGGGCCGACCTCTCCCAGGCCGGGCAGCGCAAGCTGGACCGGGTCTACGCCCGCCAGGAGTACCGGCGGGCCTTCCCCGGCGAGATCGGCGACCTGTCCTTCCCGTCCAGCGTCTACGACTCGTACACGGGATCCCTGCTGCGCTCCGTGGACACCAGCGGAGTGGCCGAGGCCGGGCTGAAGGTCGTCGTGGACGCCTCCAACGGCAGTGCGGGGCTTGTTCTGCCCAGTCTGCTGGGCCGGTTGGGCGTGGACGCCCTCACCATCAATCCCGGGCTCGACGAGGCCCGTCCGACCGAGACCGCGGACGCCCGGCGGTCGGGGCTGGTGCGGCTCGGCGAGATCGTCGCGTCGGCGCGGGCGGCCTTCGGCGTGCGGTTCGACCCGGTGGGGGAGCGCATCTCGCTGGTGGACGAGCGCGGGCGGATCGTCGAGGACGACCGGGCCCTGCTGGTCCTGCTCGACCTGGTCGCCGCCGAGCGGCGCAGCGGGCGGGTGGCCCTTCCGGTGACCACGACCCGCGTAGCGGAGCAGGTGGCCGCGTACCACGGCACGCAGGTGGACTGGACGACGACCTCGCCCGACGACCTGACCCGCGTCGGGCGTCAGGAGTCGACCATCTTCGGCGGTGACGGGCGCGGCGGCTTCATCGTCCCCGAGTTCAGCAGTGTCTTCGACGGCACGGCCGCCTTCGTACGTCTGATCGGCATGGTGGCCCGGACGCAGCTCACGCTGAGCCAGATCGACGCCCGCATCCCCCAGGCACACGTGCTGCGCCGGGACCTGGCGACGCCGTGGGCGGTCAAGGGACTGGTCATGCGGCACGTGGTGGAGGCCGCGGGGGATCGTTTCGTCGACACCACCGACGGCGTGCGGGTGGTCGAGGCGGACGGGCGCTGGGTGTTGGTGCTGCCCGACCCGTCGGAGGCCGTGACCCATCTGTGGGCGGAAGGACCCGACGACGCCTCCGCCAAGGCGCTGCTCGACGAGTGGTCGGCGGTCGTGGACGGCGCCGGGCGCTGAGCCCGCCGCCCGGCCGGCCTGCCGGATCTCCGCCGGGGCGCGGTCTCCTCGGTCCGGATCCGGCACGCCGGTGGGGCCATTGGGAGACGGCGCCCCCGACGTGCGACGATGTGCGGCATGTCGCAGCAGCCCCCCGTTCGGAGCACGTCGTCGCCGCCTCCGCGCCCCGACGCGTCGATGTCGCTGCTGACCAACGTGATGGACCACAGCCTCGACGAGGGCTACGCCGAGGCGGCTGCCCGGCGCGCGGCGGGCGGCAAGGGTCTTCCGGGCACGCTGCGGGCCAAGTTGGGGGTCGGCGCGGCTCTGCTGCTCGCCGCCGTGGTGGTGACGATCGGAGCCGCGCAGGCGCGGATATCGGCACCGACGCTGGCCAAGGAGCGCCAGCAGCTCATCGACCGGATCGACGCCGAGACCTCGGCGGCCGACACGCTGCAGAAGAACGTGGACACCCTGCGCGACAGCGTCGGCGCCAAGCAGCGCGAGGCCCTGGAGAAACACGGCGGGGACCAGGCGGAGTTGGTGTCCCTGCTCGCCGGTGCCACGGCGGTGAAGGGGCCCGGGGTCAAGCTGGTCGTCGACGACGCGAAGCAGACCACGACGGGCGGCGGCAACCCTCGGGAGAGCCAGGGCTTCTCGGACACGGGCCGGGTGCGCGACCGCGACATGCAGCGCATCGTCAACGGGCTGTGGCAGTCCGGCGCCGAGGCGATCGCGGTCAACGGCCAGCGGCTGACGGCACTGTCGGCCATCAGGGCCGCCGGTGACGCCATACTGGTCGACAACAGACCGCTGGTGCCGCCCTACACGGTGCTGGCGGTCGGTAACGGGCAGAAGCTGAGCACTGCGTTCCAGGACAGTGCCGACGGTCAGTATCTGCATGTTCTGCAGCAGAACTACGGCATCAGAGCCGGCATCTCGGCTCAGGACGAGGTCCGGCTGCCGGCTGCGCCGAGCCTGATCGTACGTACCGCAAAGCCGGAGAACACAGGGAAGGGCAAGGGCACATCGTGATCGCCGTATTGGGCCTCATCGTGGGAGTCGTGGTCGGACTGGTGGTCCGCCCCGTGGTTCCGACGGCGGTCGAGCCCTATCTGCCCATCGCCGTCGTGGCGGCGCTCGATGCGGTCTTCGGCGGCCTCCGGGCGATGCTGGACGGAATCTTCGACGACAAGGTCTTCGTCGTCTCCTTCCTGTCCAACGTGGTCGTGGCCGCGCTCATCGTCTTCCTGGGCGACAAGCTGGGTGTGGGCGCGCAGCTGTCCACGGGCGTCGTGGTCGTCCTGGGCATCCGCATCTTCTCCAACGCGGCCGCCATCCGGCGGCACGTCTTCCGGGCGTGAGACCGATGACCACGGACGACACGCCGGAGAAGCCGGGCGGGAACGGCGACGAGGACACCGGCAGGAACACAGGGCCGGGCGCGGAGAAGCCGAGCACCGAGAAGCCGAACGCGGAGAAGCCGGAACCGGCCGAGGAGCCGACAAAGTCCGAGGCGCCGGCCCCCGGGCCCGCGCCGGAAGAGGGGGCTCCGGCCGGGGCGTTGACGGGGCGTCAACGCCTCGTGAACGGCCTGTGGCCGCCGCGGTTCACCCGCGCCCAGTTCACCGTCGCCCTGCTGCTGTGCGTCCTGGGACTCGGCCTGGCCATCCAGGTCCGTACGACCAGCGACAACAGCGCGCTGCGCGGGGCCCGGCAGGAGGACCTGGTGCGGATCCTGGACGAACTGGACAGCCGCACCAAGCGGCTGGAGGACGAGAAGCGGAAGCTGGAGAGCCAGAAGGCGGAGCTGGAGAGCAGCTCCAACCAGGCCGCCGAGGCCCGCAAGCAGACCGAGCAGAAGGAGGAGCAGCTCGGCGTGCTGGCCGGTACGGTGGCGGCCGAGGGGCCCGGCATCGAGCTCACGGTGAGCGACACCAAGGGCGCGGTCGAGCCCGACAAGCTGCTCGACACGATTCAGGAGCTGCGGGCCGCGGGCGCGGAGGCGATCCAGATCAACGACGTCCGGGTGGTTGCCGACACCTACTTCTCCGGATCCGCGGGGAAGGTGGAGATCGATGGGAAGAAGGTCTCGCAGCCCTATAAGTTCAAGGTCATCGGCAAGCCCCAGGATCTGGAGCCCGCACTCAACATCCCTGGTGGAGTGGTGCAGACGCTGGAGAAGGAGCAGGCCGGTGTCTCGGTCTCCCGGTCTGAGAAGATCGTTGTCGACGCCTTGCGCCCGGCGAAGCGGCCTGACTACGCTCGGTCGTCATCGCAGTGAGGCAGGCGAGGAGAAGGGCTCCGCGGGGAGGGCGGGGGCTTGCGGGGGGTCGGCGCACGCGGTTCGGGGTGCGTGATGGAAACTGTCTGGTGATCTCGGACGTTGTCAGGTTGTCCGGGTCGGACGGTGTGTGCATCGAGGGTTTGTCCTGCCCCACGGGCGGGTCTGTTTCGGTCAAGGGGAATCGCCCGTGAAGTTGTTTGCGAAGTTGTTCGGCAAGAGCGCACGCCGGGACGGCGGCAGCGCCCGTCACCGGGCCTCGGGGCCGGTGGAAGACAATCAGGGCGCCCAGGAAGGGCGTCCCCTGTTCCGGGACCAGGTGAATGCTCCCGGCAGCGACATTCCGGGCGGACAGGGCGCGTCTTCTGTTGACCCTGCCGCCGCCGGACGCATAGGTTTCGGGGCACCAGCAACCTCAAGTGCGGGTGGAGGGTTTGCCTTGCCGGTCTGTACGAGGTGTGGCCACCGGAACGCCGAGGCCAGCCGGTTCTGTTCCAACTGCGGTGCGCCGCTGCGGCCCGGAGCCGTTGCGGAGCGCGCCTCGGAGACGACCTCGACCATCTCCATCTCCGGTCTCGAGGCGTACGACTCCGAGACGACCGGCCAGACGCAGATCCCGATGCTCTCCCCGGAGGCGCTGGCGGCCGTCGAGGCCCTGCCGCTGGGTTCGGCGCTGCTGGTGGTCCGCCGCGGCCCGAACTCCGGCAGCCGCTTCCTGCTGGACGGCGAGGTCACCACGGCCGGCCGGCACCCGCAGAGCGACATCTTCCTGGACGACGTGACCGTCTCGCGCCGGCACGTGGAGTTCCGCCGCCGGCAGGACGGTTCGTTCACGGTCGCGGACGTCGGCAGCCTCAACGGCACCTACGTCAACCGGGAGCGCATCGACGAGATCGCGCTGACGAACGGCGACGAGGTCCAGATCGGCAAGTACCGCCTGGTCTTCTACGCCAGCCAGCAGGCGGCGGGGATCTGACCCTCGATCGAGGGAGGGCCATGCTTCGGACACCGTCGGGCGGTACCGGATCCTCCGGTGCCGCCGGCGCGGAAGGCCGGCTGTTGAGCATCGGAGCGGTGCTCAACGTGCTGCGCGAGGAGTTCCCCGAGGTCACCATCTCCAAGATCCGTTTCCTGGAGGCGGAGGGCCTGGTCGAGCCGCAGCGCACGCCGTCCGGCTACCGGAAGTTCAGCACGGCAGACGTGGAGCGGCTCGGGCAGGTGCTGCGGATGCAGCGCGATCACTACCTCCCGCTCAAGGTCATCCGGGAGCAGTTGGACGATCCGGCCCGGGGCGGCCGCGGCGGGATCCCCGCCCCTGCGCAACCGGGCGGGTCCGAGGGCCTCGCCGGCGAGGAGGCCGCGGTGCGGGCGCCGGTGCGGATCGGCCGCGAGGAGCTGCTCGCCGTGGCCGGGGCGACCGATGCGGAACTGGCCGAGTGGGAGTCCTACGGCCTGGTCGTCGCCCACCCGGACGGCGGGTTCGACACCGATACCGTGGCTGTCGCCCGGCTCGTGGCGGATCTGGGCCATTTCGGTCTGGAGCCGCGGCACCTGCGTGCTGTCAAGGCTGCCGCGGACCGCGAGGCCGGTCTGGTCGAACAAGTGGTCGCACCCTTGCGCCGACACCGCAATCCGCAGACCAGGGCCCATGCCGAGGCCACCGCCCGGGAGCTGGCCGGGCTGTCCGTACGGCTCCACGCCGCCCTCGTCCGCAGGGCCCTGCACGTGCGGGAGCGGTGACGGCGAGTGCCCGACTACCCAAACCTGCCGGGCACGGCCTAGGGTTGCTGTGTGAACGAGCTCGATGTCGTGGGTGTCCGGGTGGAAATGCCCTCCAACCAGCCGATCGTGCTCCTGCGTGAAGTGGGAGGCGACCGCTACCTCCCGATCTGGATCGGACCGGGGGAGGCGACGGCGATCGCCTTCGCCCAGCAGGGCATGGCTCCTGCCCGCCCGCTGACCCACGATCTCTTCAAGGACGTGCTGGACGCGGTCGGACAGCAGCTCTCGGAGGTCCGCATCACGGACCTGCGCGAGGGAGTCTTCTATGCGGAGCTCGTCTTCGCCAGCGGCGTGGAGGTCAGTGCCCGGCCGTCCGACGCCATAGCGCTTGCCCTGCGCACCGGGACGCCGATCTACGGCAGCGACGGGGTGCTGGACGACGCGGGCATCGCGATCCCGGACGAGCAGGAGGACGAGGTGGAGAAGTTCCGCGAGTTCCTCGACCAGATCTCGCCCGAGGACTTCGGCACCAACAGTCAGTGAGACGGCGTGCGCTGGGTCGCCGCGGCGCATTCGGGTAGCTTTTCCCACTGCCCGGACACGTAAAACCACTCTCAGGGTGATTATCACTCGGCGTGCCGAGTGTGGCGATCGTTGACGCACCCCGAGCGACTGCCTACCGTCGAGAAGGCAGGTCAAGGACGGAGGTCGGCGTGAGAAGCACGGGCGACGGTACAGCGGTCGGCAGTCCGTATCCGCTGCACGGGGGAACGGTCGAACCGGTGCCCCGTCATCCGGCCGCGATGGCGGTCACCACTCCGCGGGGGCGGGATTCGGACGGCTCGGTGCCCTCGAGCGGCACGGAGAACATCGGCTACCGGGGGCCGACGGCGTGCGCGGCCGCCGGCATCACCTACCGGCAGCTCGACTACTGGGCGCGCACCGGGCTCGTCGAGCCCAGCGTGCGGCCCGCCTACGGGTCGGGCAGCCAGCGGCTCTACAGCTTCCGGGACGTCGTCGTCCTGAAGATCGTCAAACGGCTCCTGGACACCGGGGTGTCGCTGCAGAACATCCGCACCGCCGTCCAGCACCTGCGCACGCGCGGGATGGACGACCTGGCGCAGATGACGCTGATGAGCGACGGCGCCACGGTGTACGAGTGCACCTCGCCCGACGAGGTCGTCGACCTCCTCCAGGGCGGCCAGGGCGTCTTCGGGATCGCCGTGGGCGTCGTCTGGCGCGACGTGGAGAGCGCGCTGGCGAAGCTGCACGGGGAGCGTGTGGACACCGGCGAGACGCTCGTGGGCCACAACCCGGCCGACGAGCTGGCACGCCGCCGCAACCGGGCCGGCTGACCGGCGCCCGGCGGTGCTCCGCCGCGGGCCGGCGCGATTGTCAGTGGGGTGCGGCAGCATCGTGCTGTGAGACGAGCGCCGACGATCCTGCACCTGGACATGGACGCCTTCTACGCCTCGGCGGAGCAGGCGTCCAAGCCCAGCCTGCGCGGGAAGCCCGTGGTGGTCGGCGGCATCGGCCCCCGTGGCGTGGTGGCCACGGCGTCGTACGAGGCGCGGGTCTTCGGGGTCCACTCGGCGATGGCGACGGCCCAGGCCCGCAGGCTCTGCCCGAACGCCGCGTACCTCACCCCGCGGTTCACCCTGTACCGGCAGGTCAGCGATGTGGTCATGGGGCTGCTGGGCGAGCTGTCGCCGCTGGTGGAGCCGTTGAGCCTGGACGAGGCCTTCGTGGACCTGGAGGCGGGCGGGGTGGAGCCCTCCTCGGCCGCGGCGCGGGCCGTGGGCGAGCGGCTGCGCCGCGACATCCGGGCGGCCACGGGGCTCAGCGGGTCGGTGGGGCTGGCGGGGTCCAAGATGATGGCCAAGATCGCCTCCGAGCAGGCCAAGCCCGACGGCCTGGTGTGCATAGAGCCCGGCACCGAGCAGGAGACCCTGGGGCCGATGTCGGTGCGCGTCATCCCGGGTGTCGGCCCCGCCACCGCCGAAACGTTGCGCCGGGCCGGGATCACCACCGTGGCCGAGACCGCCGAGGCCGGTGAGGACGAGCTGGTGCGCCTGCTGGGCAGGGCCCACGGCAGCGGGCTGTACGTGCTGGCCACCGGCGGTGACGAGCGGCCCGTCGTCGCGGAGCGGGACGCCAAGTCGGTGTCCGTGGAGGACACTTTCGCCGAGGACCTCACCGACCGCACCCGGGTGCAGCTGGAGATCGCCCGCCTCGCCGACCGCTGCGTGCGGCGGCTGCGCGGTGCCGGGCGGAGCGGGCGCACCGTGGTCATCAAGGTGCGGCGCTACGACTTCTCGACCCTCACCCGCTCGGAGACGCTGCGCGGGCCGACGGACGATCCCGCGGTCGTGCGGGAGGCGGCCGCCCGGCTGCTGGACGGGGTGGACACCACGGCCGGGGTGCGGCTGCTGGGGGTGGGCGTCTCCGGGCTCGCGGACTACACCCAGGAGGACCTCTTCGCCCAGGCGGCCGGCAGCGCGGCGGCCGAGGCCGGGGCGGAGCCGGAGCGGGAGCAGGAGGAGGCTGCGGAAGAGGCGGCACGGCCCCGCCAGTGGCTGCCGGGGCTGGACGTGCGGCACGCCGAGTACGGGGCCGGCTGGGTGCAGGGCAGCGGCGTCGGCCGGGTCACGGTCCGCTTCGAGGAGCCCTGGTCCGAGGAGCCCGGCAGGGTGCGCACGTTCGCCGTCGACGACCCGGCGCTGGAGCACGCCGATCCGCTGCCGCTCGTCCGGCCCGCGGAGGGTCAGCCGCCGGAGGCGGGGCCGGAAGCGCCGTCGGCCGGGGGGACGGCGAGCCCGTAGTGCCGGTACAGCCGCAGTTCCTGCCGGGGGGAGAGGTGGCGGCCGGCACCGATGTCCGGGGCGCTCCTGATCAGGGCCCGCTCGTAGGGGACGTGCAGCCCCTCGCCGTCGGCCCGGCTCGGCTGCAGCGGTACGAGGGCGTCGCGGCTGAACAGCCCGGTGCGCACGGCGGCCCACTCCGGCCGCCCGGTCGCGTCGTCGAGGTACACCTCGTCCACCGTGCCGATCCGCACGCCGTCGCGGTCGAAGGCCTTGCGGCCGATCAGGCTCCGGGGGTCGACATCCGTCTGCACGGCCTTCCTCCTGTTTCCTCCCACCTGGCGCACCTGCCACCAACCAAAAGCCACAAAGCGGGAAGCGGCCACTTGGGCGCTCCGCCGGGAAATCCTCGCTGGTAGGCTGGCCAGTGGCCGCAGAATCCGTGCGGGAGAGTCCTCCGACGCCCTCAGGGGCGGGCTCGGAGGCGCCGAAGGAGCAAATCCTCCCCGGAATCTCTCAGGCACCCCGTACCGCATGGGCGAGGCCACTCTGGAAAGCAGGGCGGGTCCGGTCCGGCAGTACTCCGAGCCCTTCCTCACCGACGGTGAAAGCCGGGTACTGCACCGCCCGGTGAAGCTCTCAGGTTGCGATGACAGAGGGGGAGGCCGTCCGGGTACCCGCGCCGTGGTACCCCTCGCAGGTCGCAATGACCAGGAGGCCTCCGCAGATGACCGCCCACCGCATCTCCCTCTCCGACCTGGAGCGCGGCACTCCCTTCGAGGACCGTCACATAGGGCCCGACTCCGAGGCGCGGGCCAAGATGCTCGCCCAGGTCGGCTTCGGCTCCCTCGACGAGCTCACCGCCGCCGCCGTGCCGGAAGTGATCAAGAGCGCCGGGGCGCTGGGCCTGCCCGCCGCCCGCACCGAGCCCGAGGTCCTCGCCGAGCTGCGCTCGCTCGCGAGCCGCAACCAGGTGCTCACCCCCATGATCGGCCTCGGTTACCACGGCACGTTCACCCCGCCGGTGATCCTGCGCAACGTCATGGAGAACCCCGCCTGGTACACGGCCTACACGCCGTACCAGCCGGAGATCTCCCAGGGCCGGCTGGAGGCCCTGCTCAACTTCCAGACGGTCGTGGCCGAGCTGACCGGTCTGCCCACCTCCGGCGCCTCCCTGCTCGACGAGGGCACCGCGGCGGCCGAGGCCATGGCGCTGTCCCGGCGCATGGGCAAGGTCAAGGACGGGGTCTTCCTCGTCGACGCGGACGCCCTGCCGCAGACCGTCGCGGTGATCGAGACCCGCGCCGAGCCGACCGGCGTCGAGGTCGTCGTCGCGGACCTGTCCGCGGGCATCCCCGAGGAGATCGCCGGCCGTGGCGTCTTCGGCGTGCTGCTGCAGTACCCGGGCGCCTCCGGTGCCGTGCGCGACCTGCGCCCCGTCATCGAGCAGGCCCACGAGCTCGGCGCCGTCGTCACCGTCGCGGCCGACCTGCTCGCCCTGACCCTGCTCACCCCGCCCGGCGAGCTCGGCGCCGACATCGCCGTCGGCACCACCCAGCGCTTCGGCGTGCCCATGGGCTTCGGCGGCCCGCACGCCGGGTACATGGCCGTCCGCGAGAAGTTCGCCCGCAGCCTCCCCGGCCGCCTGGTCGGCGTCTCCGTCGACGCCGACGGCAACAAGGCCTACCGCCTGGCCCTGCAGACCCGCGAGCAGCACATCCGCCGCGAGAAGGCCACCAGCAACATCTGCACCGCCCAGGTGCTCCTCGCCGTCATGGCCGGCATGTACGCCGTCCACCACGGTCCCGGGGGCCTGGCCGCCATTGCGCGCCGTACCCACCGCTACGCCGTCCTCCTCGCCGAGGGCCTGCGGGCCGCGGGCGTCGAGGTCGTGCACGGTGCGTACTTCGACACCCTGACCGTGCGTGTCCCCGGCCGCGCCGCCGAGGTCGTCGGCGCCGCCCGCGAGCGCGGAGTCAACCTGCGCCTGACGGACGCCGACCACGTCGGCATCGCCTGCGACGAGACCACCACGCGGGCCCATCTGGCCTCCGTGTGGGCCGCGTTCGGCGTGGAGGCCGACGTCGAGGCGCTCGACGCGGCCACCGCCGACACCCTCCCCGAGGGCCTGCTGCGCACCGACGAGTACCTCGCGCACCCGGTCTTCCACCAGTACCGCTCCGAGACGGCGATGCTGCGCTACCTGCGCCGCCTCGCCGACCGCGACTACGCGCTGGACCGGGGCATGATCCCGCTCGGCTCCTGCACGATGAAGCTCAACGCCACCACCGAGATGGAGCCGGTCACCTGGCCCGAGTTCGGCGCGCTGCACCCCTTCGCGCCCGCCGACCAGGCCGCGGGCTACCTCACGCTCATCACCGAGCTCGAGGAGCGGCTCGCCGAGGTCACCGGCTACGCCAGGGTGTCCCTGCAGCCCAACGCGGGCTCCCAGGGCGAGCTCGCGGGCCTGCTGGCCGTCCGTGCGTACCACCGCGCCAACGGCGACGAGCAGCGCACCGTCTGCCTCATCCCGTCCTCCGCGCACGGCACCAACGCGGCCAGCGCGGTGATGGCGGGCATGAAGGTCGTCGTGGTGAAGACCGCCGACGACGGCGAGGTCGACATCGCGGACCTGCGGGCCAGAATCGAGCAGCACCGCGACGAGCTGGCCGTGCTGATGATCACGTACCCGTCCACGCACGGCGTCTTCGAGGAGCATGTGGCGGACATCTGCGCGGCCGTGCACGAGGCCGGCGGCCAGGTGTACGTGGACGGGGCGAACCTCAACGCCCTGGTGGGCCTGGCCCGGCCGGGCGAGTTCGGCGGCGACGTCTCGCACCTGAACCTGCACAAGACCTTCTGCATCCCGCACGGCGGCGGCGGTCCGGGCGTCGGCCCGGTGGCCGTCCGCGCCCACCTCGCGCCCTACCTGCCCAACCACCCGCTGCAGCCGGCCGCCGGTCCGGCCACGGGCGTCGGGCCGATCTCGGCAGCTCCCTGGGGCTCCGCCGGCATCCTGCCGATCTCCTGGGCGTACGTGCGGCTGATGGGCGCCGAGGGCCTCAAGCGCGCCACGCAGGTGGCCGTGCTGGGCGCCAACTACATCGCCAAGCGCCTGGAGCCGCACTACCCCGTGCTCTACACCGGCCCGGGCGGCCTGGTCGCGCACGAGTGCATCGTGGACCTGCGCCCGCTGACCAAGGCGACCGGGGTGAGCGTCGACGATGTGGCCAAGCGCCTGATCGACTACGGCTTCCACGCGCCGACCATGTCCTTCCCGGTGGCCGGCACGCTGATGATCGAGCCGACGGAGAGCGAGGACCTCACCGAGCTGGACCGGTTCTGCGACGCCATGATCGCGATCCGTGCCGAGATCGAGAAGGTCGGCTCGGGCGCGTGGGACAAGGACGACAACCCGCTGCGCAACGCCCCGCACACCGCGGCCTCGGTCACCGGTGCCTGGGAGCACCCGTACACCCGCGAGGAGGCGGCCTTCCCCGCCGGGGTGACGGCGGCCGACAAGTACTGGCCGCCGGTGCGCCGCGTCGACGGCGCGTACGGCGACCGCAACCTCGTCTGCTCCTGCCCGCCGCTCGACGCCTACGAGGGCTGAGCAACAGGGCGGTGCCGCGCGGCTGATGCGCGTCGGGGCCGGTTCGGCGATCTGCGCCGGGCCGGCCCCTCATGTCTTTCCGGGTGTCATATGCGGTTGTGCCGGGTAGTGCTGTTGCTAGGCAGCCGTCACCACGTGGTCGGCGCCGAGCGGCCGGTGCGGGGCGATGATCTGTCCGTCCGGCAGCAGCTCACCGGTGTCCTCGAAGCAGAGGACGCCGTTGCACAGCAGGCTCCAGCCCTGTTCCGGGAAGTGCGCCACGAGCTGGGCGGCCTCCCGGTCGGCGGAGTCGGCTGACGGGCACGTGGGCTGGTGCTGGCACATGGCAGGGATCTTTCGCTGTGGTGTCGTGACTGTCCTGCGGCTCGATGCGGTGGTCATGCCGCCCCCCGTTTGCAATCGTCGGTCGATCCCAGTGTTGCCGTGCGAGCGGAATTCCGCAGGCATTTCCCTGTGGTGCTCCTCACAGGATGAGGACGCGTCACCCGTGCGGGGGGTTGCGGCCAACAAGGCTGTCTCTTCGGGGGGTTCGCGATGGCCGTGGTGGGCTAGCCCGGTCGGGGGAGCACGCCGCAGTGCCCCGTGGCCGGTGGGTCCGCGGGGCACTGCTGCGGCGGGTGCGCCGGTCAGGCGGAGGTCTGCAGCAGCGGGGCCGGGGTGAGCCGCAGGGCGAGCACGGGCAGCAGGTCGGCGACGCGGTGCGGGCGGTGGGCGGCGATGCCGGGCGGGGCGGGGGCGAGGGGCACCAGCAGGTCGCCCGGGGCGAGCACGCCCGACGAGGCCTCGGCCGTGATGTCGCCGTGCAGCCAGAGGGTGAGCATGTAGAGCCCCGGAACGGACAGCAGCCTCGGCTGGTACGGCGACGGCAGCAGCTCGGCCTGGTGCAGGGCCAGCTCGGTGGAGGCGAGGTAGGGGCCCTCGAAGAAGTGGGAGAACGCCCAGCCGTCCGGGGTGAGCATGGTCTCGGCCGCGGCGATCGACCGCCCGCCGCCCCGGACGAGGAAGCGCCAGCCCGTCAGCCGGGTCCGGGGCGCCCCGCCGCGGGGCGTGACCGGCTCCAGCACGTGGACGGGCAGCGGCAGTTCGGGGGTGAGCGGCGTCTGCGCGGACTTCAGCGACGGGGTGCGTGCCGCACGGACGGCGGTCGGGGAACCGAGGGCCGCACGGACGCTGCGGAGGGCAGGCGCGGGGGCAGGGGGGACGTGCAGTGGCATGGGGGTCGCCTCTCGCTTGGGGAGACACGCGGGGGTGCTGGGCAGGTGCGACGACGCTGTCGGGGGTCAGAGGGGGGCCGGACCGACTTCCGGGGCGCCTGCTCTCTGCCTATCGCGGAGTTTATACGACACGTGTTCACGCAGTGTTTCGGCTAGCTGTCCGCAGTATTTCCGGCAAGAGGAAATCAGGGCCTCTTTTCGGGGTGATTTCGGTGATTATGCCGCAATGTCGCGCCCATGACCTCGGGCTTTTCCCGGGCAGCGGTCGGCCGGATCTCATCGGTGTTTATCACCAGCGCATTGCCCGGCAACTGCGACCACCCGTATGCCGACGGAATGTGCCGGAGTGCGCATGGTGCCGAGCCTAGCGGGTATGCGGCTCCGGCGAGGCGTTATCGATCGTCCCGCTGGGCATCATCGACCGTGACGAGGGCGGCGCCGCCGCGGGCGACCCGTTTGAGGAGGGACGCTTGAATGGGTGAGAAGGTCGCGGCCGAGGGGTTCGGTCCCGCCGCCCCGCAGCACCACCGGGACAAGCTCCGGCAGTGCCTGGAAGCGCTGGCGAGACTGCTGGAGGAGAAGCGGTTCGACCGGCCGCGGAATCTCATGGGGCTGGAGATCGAGCTGAATCTCGCGGGCCTCGACGGTATGCCGAGCATGATGAATGCGGAGGTGCTCGAGCGTATCGCGAGCCGGGATTTCCAGACTGAACTCGGACAGTTCAACCTGGAAGTGAACATTGTGCCGCACCGGCTGTCCGGCCGGGTCTTCGACCAGCTTGCCGAAGAGCTGCGCACCGGCCTTGCCTATGCCGACCGCAGGGCCATGGAGGTCGATTCCGGAATCGTGATGATCGGTATTCTTCCGACCCTCACCCGCCGGCACGCGGTCACCGCCAATCTCTCCGCGGCCGACCGGTACGCCCTGCTCAACGAGCAGATCCTGGCCGCCCGCGGCGAGCACTTCACCATCGACATCGACGGAATCGAGCGGCTCACCTGCACGGCCGGGTCGATCGTCACCGAAGCCGCCTGCACCTCCGTGCAGTTGCATCTGCAGGTGACTCCCGGCCGGTTCGCCGCGGTGTGGAACGCGGCGCAGGCCGTCGCCGCCGCGCAGATCGCCGTGGGCGCCAACTCTCCTTTCCTGTTCGGCCGGGAGCTGTGGCGCGAGTCGCGGCCGCCGCTGTTCGTCCAGTCCACCGACACCCGCCCGCCCGAGCTCCAGGCCCAGGGCGTGCGGCCGCGCACCTGGTTCGGCGAGCGCTGGATCGGCGAGGCCTTCGAGCTCTTCGAGGAGAACCTGCGTTTTTTTCCCCCGCTGCTGCCCATTTCCGACGACGAGGAACCGCTGCGGGTGCTGGACGAGGGCGGGGTGCCCCGGCTGTCGGAGCTCTCGCTGCACAACGGCACGGTCTACCGCTGGAACCGGCCCGTCTACGGGGTCGCCGACGGCGTCCCCCACCTCCGCGTGGAGAACAGGGTGCTGCCCGCGGGCCCCACCGTCACCGACGTCATCGCCAACGCGGCCTTCTACTACGGGGTGGTCAGGGGGCTGGCCGAGGAGCCGCGGCCGGTGTGGTCCCGGCTGCCGTTCGCCGTCGCCGCCGACAACTTCGACGTGGCCTGCCGCCACGGCATCGAATCCGTGCTGCGCTGGCCGCGGGCGGGCCGCACCGGCACGCTCGCCCGCGTCCCGGCCGTCCGCCTGGTCCTGGACGAGCTGCTGCCGCTGGCCGCGGCCGGGCTGGACGCCTGGGGCGTCGAGCCCGCCGACCGCGACCGCTATCTCGGCGTCATCGAGGAGCGCTGCCGGCGCCGGGTGAACGGCGCCTCCTGGCAGGCGGCCGCCTATCACCGGGCCCGGGACCGCGGGCTGGACCGCGAGCAGGCCCTCGCGGCCACCACGCGCCGCTACTGCGAGCTGATGCGGACCGGCCGGCCCGTGCACACCTGGCCCGCCGGGGCCGGGGACTGACCCCGCGGTACGGACACGGAGGCATCCCCTGTCGTACGGGCACCCGCGCGTCCGGCAAGCTGTGACGATCGTGGTGGGCAGCTGACGGCGGAGGCGGATGTGCGGCAGGACGCGAGGGACGGCGCGGGCGGCCGGCCGGAGACCCTGTCCGGCCCGGCGCCGGCCGGGATGCCGGGGCGGCGGACGCTGGGCGCCGAGACGCTGCTGGTCCTGGCCCTGTCGCTGGGGGCCAGCGGGGTCTCGGCAGTGATCAGTTTCGTGGGTTCCGTCACCCGCCCCGGCGGGCTCGCGGACCAGGCCGCCACCCTCAACGCCTCGCACGCCCCCGGCCGTCCCTGGCTCGATCTGACCTGGCAGGTCTTCGGCATCGCCACCGCCCTCGTACCGGTCCTCCTGGTGGGCCACCTGCTGCAGCGCGAGGGTGCGGACGGCCTGCGCGCCGTCGGCTTCGACCGCCTCCGCCCGGCGTCCGACCTGGGGCGCGGCGCGGTCGTCGCGGCGGTCGTCGGCGGGACGGGGCTGGCGTTCTACCTGGCCAGCCGGGCGGCGGGGGTCAATCTGACCGTGGTGCCCGAGGCGCTGCCGCACGTGTGGTGGAAGGTCCCGGTGCTGATCGCCTCGGCCGTGCAGAACGCGGTGCTCGAGGAGGTCGTGGTCGTCGGCTATCTGCTGCGCAGGCTGGGGCAGTTGGGCTGGACACCGGCCGCCGCGCTGGCCGCGAGCGCGGTGCTGCGCGGCTCGTACCACCTGTACCAGGGGATCGGCGGGATGGTCGGCAACATGGCGATGGGCGTGCTCTTCGTCCTGCTCTACCGGCGGTGGGGGCGGGTCGGGCCGCTGGTCGCCGCGCACGCGCTGATCGACACGGTGGCCTTCGTCGGGTACGCGCTGCTCGTGGGCAAGGTGGGCTGGCTGCCTCACCCCTGACCCGCCCCCGCAGGGGAGTTCAGACGAGCAGTTCGCCCTCGACGGTGGTGACGGCGCTGCCGGTCAGCAGCGTCCGCTCGCCGCGCAGCGTGGTGCGTACGAGGCCGGTGCGGCGGGAGGCCTGCAGGCCCGTCAGTTCGTCGCGGCCCAGGCGGGCGGACCAGAAGGGGGCCAGCGCGGTGTGCGCGCTGCCGGTGACGTGGTCCTCGTCGACGCCGACGTTGGGGAAGAAGCAGCGCGAGACGTAGTCGTAGCCGCGTGCGGGGTCCTCGGCCCGGGCGGTGGCGATGATGCCGCGGCGCGAGTGCCGGCCGAGCGCCCGGAAGTCGGGGGCCAGGGCGCGTACGGACTTCTCGTCGGGCAGTTCGACCAGCAGGTCCCCGATGTGCTCGCTGGTGTCGTGCACGCCGACCGGCTCGGCGCCGAGGGCGGCGGCCACGCCGTCGGGGACGGCGACCGGGGTGAGGCGTGAGGTCGGGAAGTCCAGGGTGATCGAGCCGTCCTCGCGGGCGGTGGCGGTCAGGATGCCGCAGCGGGCCGCGAAGCGGACCGTGCCGGTGGCGGCGCCGGTGGTGTGCAGGACGTGTGCCGTGGCGAGCGTGGCGTGGCCGCACATGTCGACCTCGGCGACGGGGGTGAACCAGCGCAGCGCCCAGTCCGCCTCCCGGCCGTCGGGAAGCCGGTGGGCGAAGGCGGTCTCGGGGTGGTTGACCTCCGCGGCGATCTGCTGGAGCCGGGTGTCGTCGGGGAAGGCCCCGGTGTCGAAGAGGAGGACCCCGGCCGGGTTGCCGGCGAAGGGGCGGTCGGTGAAGGCATCGACGATTCGCATCCGCATGGCGGGAGCGTAGAAGACCGGCTAGGCCGCAGGCCAAGGCCAATTCACGGAATCTGGACCCGTTTGCGACGCGCCCTCCGGGTGGCGGGTGCGCGGAAGGGTGTTGCCATGCGATCGGTTCCGATATATCGTCGAAGCATCGCGAGAACATCGCGACAGATCAACGATGGAAGGAAGTGCAAGGATGCGTTCTCATCATCACGAGCACCGGGGACCCGGCCATCAGGGGCGGGAGGAGTTCGGCGGACGGCGCGCCTTCGGGCCGTTCGGGCCGCCCTTCGGGGGCCCTCCGTTCGGCGGCCGCGGCCGGGGCGGCCCGGGCGGCGGCAGGGCGCGGCGCGGTGACGTCCGCGCGTCGATCCTGGCGCTGCTCAAGGACCGGCCCATGCACGGTTACGAGATGATCCAGGAGATCGCCGAGCGCAGCGGGGGCGGCTGGAAGCCGAGCCCCGGCTCGGTCTACCCCACGCTCCAACTGCTGGAGGACGAGGGCCTGATCGTCAGTGAGTCCGAGGGCGGCAAGAAGCTGTTCACGCTCACCGAGCAGGGCCGCACCGAGGCGGACGCGGGGTCCCAGGCGCCCTGGGAAGAAGCCGGGCGCGGCGTCGACTGGGAGACGATGAAGGAGATCCGGCAGGCCGGTTACGGGCTGATGGAGGCCTTCGGCCAGGTCTGGCGGACGGGCAGTGCCGAACAGCGGCAGAAGGCCATGACCGTCATCAACGACGCCCGCAAGAAGCTCTACCTGATCCTCGCCGACGAAGGCTGAGGGCCCGGGCAGCGAACGGATGAGGGTGCCCCCGCGGACCGCCGCGGGGGCACCCTCGCCGTGTCCCGTTGACCGGGCAGCGGCGCGCGGCCAGACTCCGGCAACCGCATCCGACAGAAACGGAGCGCTCGCCATGGCCTCGCGTATCCGCCGCAGACACCTCGCCCTCCCGCTGGCGGCCGCCGCTCTCTGCGCCGCGTCCGGCATCGTCGTACCGGCGGCAACCGGCGCACCCGAACCGCTCTACCGCAACGCCCGTGCAGCCACGGACGACCGCGTACGGGACCTGCTGCACCGGATGACGCTCGACGAGAAGATCGGTCAGCTGCAACAGATCGCCGTGGACCGCCTGCAGGGCGACTGCCGGGGCAGCGGAGGGGAGTTGACGGAGAGCTGCATGAAGACCGTGCTGCAGGACTGCGCGGTCGGCTCGGTGCTCTCCGGCGGCGGGATGGGGCCGCCGGCCAACACCCCTGCGGACTGGGCCCGCATGGTCGATGCCGTCCAGCGGTACGCGGTGGACCGCAGCCGGCTGCACGTTCCCGTCCTCTACGGCATCGACGCGGTCCACGGACACAACAACGTCCTCGGTGCCACCGTCTTCCCCCACCAGCTCGGCCTCGCGGCGGCCTGGGACCCGGGGCTCGTCCGCGACTCCGCCGCGGCGACCGCCCGTGCCGTCGCCGCGACGGGCATCGACTGGGACTTCGCCCCGGTCGCCGACCCCGCCCGCGACCGGCGCTGGGGGAGGTACTACGAGACCTACGGCGAGGACCCCCTCCTGGCCGGCGCACTCGCCGCCGCGAGCGTGCAGGGGATCCAGGACGCCCGGGGCGTCAAACGGATCGCAGCCACCGTCAAACACTTCGGCGGCTACTCCGTACCGGCCAACGGGCACGACCGGGTGCCCGCAGACGTCTCCCTGCGCACGCTCCACGACACGCTGCTGCCGCCCTACCGCACCGCAGTCCGGGCGGGGGCGAGGACCGTGATGGTCAACTCCGGTGCGGTCAACGGCGTACCGGCCACCGCCTCCCGCTACCTGCTCACCACCGTGCTCCGGAAGCAGTGGGGATTCACCGGTGTGATCGTCTCCGACTGGCAGGACGTCCGGGCGCTCCGGGACCAGTACAAGGTGGCCGCTGACTACCCTCATGCCGTCGCCCTCGCTCTCGGCGCAGGTGTCGACATGGCGATGGAGCCGTACGCAGCACGCGAGTTCAGTGACGCACTGCGCACCGCGGTGCAGAACGGTCTGGTCTCCCGGGCACGCATCGACGAAGCGGCCGGACGCGTGCTGCGGCTCAAATTCGAGCTCGGTCTGTTCGAGCATCCTTTTGTCGACGTCTCGCGCGCAAACATCGAAGTCCTCGGCACCGGCAGGGAGACGGCCCGGGGCGCCGCGGCCGCCTCGCAGGTGCTGCTCCGGAACGAGAAGGACGTCCTGCCGTTCGGCCCGGCGGTCCGGAAGATCGTCGTCGCCGGTCCCTACGCGGACGACATCGACGACCAGGCGGGCGGCTGGACCATCGGCTGGCAGCGGGTGCCCGCCGGAGTGAAGCTGCCGGGCACCACGGTGCTCCGGGGCATCGAGGAAGCCGCACCGGGCGGGACGCAGGTCGTGCACGCCGCGGACGACGCCGACGCCGTCGCCCAGGCCCGCTCGGCCGATGCGACCGTCGTCGTGGTCGGCGAGAAGGCGGGGGCCGAGGGCGGAGCCGACAGCCCGCGCCCCGAACTGTCGGCGGATCAGCAGGCTTTGGTGAAGTCCCTCAAGGCGAGCGGCAGGCCGGTCGTCGTCGTGGTGATCGCCGGGCGGCCCCTGACCCTGGGCGACGCGGACGGCGCCGACGGCCTGCTGATGTCCTGGCTGCCCGGCACCGAGGGCGGGCACGCGGTCGCCGACGTGCTGTTCGGCCGGGTGAACCCGGCCGGGCGGCTGCCGGTGTCCTGGCCCAGGAGGAACGGCAACGACCCGCTGTACTACCAGCAGTTGCCCGGGACGAACGCGGGCGCGGAGTCCGCGCACGACGTGGCCTACGACTTCGGCGACGGACTGTCCTACACGCGTTTCGCCTTCGACGGCATCGGTGCCGACGCGACCTCGGTGCCGGCGGGCGCGCAGGTGCGGGTGAGCGTGCAGGTGAGCAACACCGGTGCACGTGAGGGCGACTTGGTCGTCCCCGTGTACGTGTCCCGTCCGGTGAGCGACGTGCTCGCCCCGCCGCACAGGCTCGCCGCGTTCACCAAGGTGCACCTGAGGACGGGGGAGCGGACCACCGTACGGCTCGCGGTCCCGGCCGGGGCGCTGGCGGTGACCCCGGGCGACATCGACGGTTCAGGGACGCCGCGCGTCGAGCGGGGCGCGTACGTGTTCACGGCCGGAGGCCGGGAGACGACCGTGAATGTCACCTGAGCCGAGCGCTCCCGAAGGGGCGCGGGGAACTGCGCGACCGGCCACGACGAGCCCGCAGCCGACGCACTGCGCTCCCCGTGGAGCGCTTGGCCCGGCGGCGCACGTCTCCTCCTCAAGGAGGAGAGCCGGAGCATCCGTGCCCAACTGTCGTCGGATGCGCGAATGCTCCCCCTCGGGGATGACCGGACGGCGCGGGACTGATGGGGTGGGAGGGTGCAAAGCCGTACACCTGACACCCAGGGTCCCGGGGCCACGTGCGAGCGACCGCTGAGCGCGGAACTGGCCGCGGCGGTCGCGGGTGCCCGCAGACGGGCGGCGCGGGACGGCGACCGGCAGACCGACACCGCACATCTGCTGCACACGCTCCTCGAGTCCGACCCCGCGGCACGGCTCGCCTTCGACGGGGGACCGGCGCAGGTCGCCCGGCTGCTCGGCTATCTCGTCCAGCGCACCATCGGCTACGGGCTGCGGTGGAGCGGCACCGTGGAGGAATCCGGCGCCCTGCCCGCCGGCGGGACGTCCGGCTGGTCGCCGGCCGCCGCGGCCGCGCTGCGCAGGGCGTACGACCGAGCCCGCGCGCGGGGCGCCGCACAGGTGGAGGGGACGGACCTGCTGGCGGCTCTCGTACGCGATCCCGGATGCCGGGCCGTCGACGTGCTGCACCGCGCCGGTGTGGACACCGACCGGCTGGGGGCGCGCCTGAAAGCGTGAGCAACACCCGCCAGGAGTAAAGGGGATGACACCCCTGTCGCTCTCCCGCCCGCTGCTGCCATGATGCGGCGGTGCACGCGTCTCGTGGCAGAAGTACGGGCCTGGTTCAGGCCCTGGTGTCCGCATGTTCCTTCGGCGGGTCGGGAGTTGCGGCCAAACCGCTGATCGAGGCGGGGCTGGGCCCGCTCCAGGTGGTGTGGCTGCGGCTGGCGGGCGCCGCGCTGCTCGTCCTGCCCGTCGCCTGGCGCCACCGCGCCCTGGCACGGCGCCGCCCGGCCCTGCTCGTGGGCTTCGGGCTGCTGGGCGTCGCGGGCGTCCAGGTCTGCTACTTCGCCGCGCTGTCCCGGATCCCCGTCGGGGTGGCCGTCCTCGTCGAGTACCTCGGTCCGCCGCTGCTGCTGTGCTGGATGCGGTTCGTGGGGCGCAGGCCGGTGAGCCGGGGCGCGGTGGCGGGCGTCGTCCTCGCGGTCGGCGGGCTGAGCTGCGTCGTCGAGGTGTGGTCCGGGCTGCGCTTCGACGTGGCCGGCCTGCTGGCGGCAGGGGGTGCGGCCTGCTGCACGGTCGCCTACTTCCTCCTGGCCGACCACGCCGGCTCCGGCGCCGATGCCGTCGATCCGGTCGGCGTCATCGCGTTCGGACTGCTCGTCGGCGCCGTGCTGTTGACGGTCGTGGCGCACCCCTGGGACATGGACTGGACGATCCTCTCCGGCCCCGCGGACCTCGGCGGGAGGCGGGTGCCGTGCATGCTGCTGGTCGCCTGGCTGGTGCTGCTGGCGACCGTGGTCGCCTACTTCACCGGCGTCCTCTCCGTGCGTCGGCTGTCTCCGCAGGTGGCCGGGGTCGTGGCCTATCTGGAGGCGGTGGTCGCGACGGTGCTGGCATGGCTGCTGCTGGACGAGCACCTGGCTGCTCCGCAGATCGCGGGCGGCGTCCTGGTGCTGGCCGGCGCGTTCATCGCCCAGGCCGCGGCCCCGGGGCGGGCGCCGTCGGAGCCGGTGGCGGCGGGAGGGCGGACGGCACCGGACGCGCAGAGCCGCGGGACGGGGGTGCCGGACGGAGCCGCCTTCACCCCCGGCCCCGCTCAGCGCCGGGACAGGTAGCCCGGCACCGGAATCCCCGGGGCCAGGTCCGCCGCGGGTATCGGCGTGCCGTAGCGCGTGGAGACCGGGATCACCCCGCTCCAGTGGGGCAGCGCGAGATCCTCGGGATCGTCGCCGGGGCCGGCGTTCCGCACCTTGGCCGACACCTCCGCAAGATCGATCCGCAGCACGGCCGTCGCGGCGAGCTCCTTGGCCGTCGGCGGCCGCGCATCCGCCGCCCGGCCCGGCACGACCTGGTCCACCAGCGCGTCGAGGGCGGCCGTCAGCTCGGCCTCGTCGGTGACCCGCCGGGCCGAGCCGTGCACCACGACCGAGCGGTAGTTGAGGCTGTGGTGGAAGGCGGAGCGCGCCAGGACGATCCCGTCGAGGTGCGTCACCGTCACGCACACCGGCATCCCGGGATCCTCGGCCTGCCCCGCGGCGTGCAGCGGCCGGGACCCGGTCGAGCCGTGGACGTAGAGGCGCTCGCCGATCCGGCCGTAGAGCGTGGGCAGTACGACGGGGGCGCCGTCGCGCACGAATCCGAGATGGCAGACGTAGCCCGCGTCGAGGATCGCGTGGACCGACTCGCGGTCGTAGGAGGCGCGGTCGCGGTAGCGCGAGGGCGTGGTGCGCCCGGTCCGCTCGTACGGCTCGTGCGACGCGGGCCGGGTGCCGGGCCCGGTGGCCGTGGAAGAAGCCATTGCGATCTCCATTGCACTAGTGCATACTCGTGTTTGTGCTAGGAGAGTATCGGATCGAAGGCCGTCGCGCAGCGGAGATTTCCGCGAGCGTGGAGGGTGCTGTCGGGGCGGGCCGACTTGCGCCGGGCGAACTGCTCCCGCCCATGCGGGAGTTGGCGGTCGAGCTCGGAGTCAATCCCAACACGGTGGCCGCGGCTTACCGGACCCTGCGCGAGCGCGGAGTGATCGAGACCGCGGGACGGCGCGGCAGCCGGGTGCGCCCCCGCCCGGCCAGCACCCCGCGGGATCTCATCCAGGTCGAGGTGCCCGAGGGCGTGCGGGACGTCTCGACGGGCAGCCCCGACCCTGCGCTGCTGCCCCCGCTCGGCGAAGCCCTCGCGGCGGCAGCAGCGAAGGCGGCGCGCAGCCCTGTGCTCTACGGCGAGGACGCCGTGGACACGGAGCTGGAGCGGACGGCCCGGGAAGCCTTCGCGGCGGACGGAGTTCCGGACGGGCCGATAGCGGTCACCTCGGGCGCGCTGGACGCGATCGAGCGCCTGCTGGCCGCCCACCTGAGGCCCGGGGACGCCGTCGCCGTGGAGGACCCGGGCTGGGGCAGCCTGCTCGACCTCGTCCCTGCGCTCGGGCTGCGGCCCGTTCCCGTCGCCGTCGACGACGACGGACCGCTGCCCGGGGAGACGGACCGGGCGCTGCAGCAGGGGGCGCGGGCGCTGGTGGTCACCGACCGGGCGCAGAATCCCACGGGCGCGGCCGTGAGCCGGGCGCGCGCCCGCGAGCTGCGGTCGGTGCTCGCGGCCCACCCCGACGTGCTCCTCATCGAGGACGACCACGGCCACGGCATAGTCGACCTGCCCCTGTTCCCCCTCGCCGGGGCCACCCGCCACTGGGCGCTCGTCCGTTCCTTCGCCAAGGCCTACGGGCCCGATCTCCGGCTCGCGGTGCTCACGGGCGACGCCGTGACCGTCGACCGGGTGCGGGGGCGGCAGCGCCTGGGCCCCGGCTGGGTCAGCCACGTGCTGCAGGACGCGGTGCTGCACCTCTGGCGCTCCGGGGCGGTCGACGAGGCGGCGGTCGCCGCGTCGTACGGGCGGCGCCGGGAGGCGCTGATAACGGCCTTGCGGGAGCGGGGAATCGCCGCACACGGGCGCAGCGGGATGAACGTGTGGCTCCCCGTGCCGGACGAGACGGGGGCGGTGGCGAGGCTGCTGCAGTCCGGGTGGGCCGTGGCGCCCGGCGCGCGCTTCCGGCTCTCCTCCCCGCCCGGGGTGCGGCTCACCGTCTCGGCGATGGCCGAGGGGGAGGCGGAGGCGGTCGCGGATGCCGTGGCGTCCGCGACCGGGCGGGGCTCCGTCGGGCGGCGCTACGACTGACGGCTGCCGGCCGCCTTCCCGGTGCGGGCCCTGCTCTGGGTGAGGGCCGCTCCGGCCAGCACGATCACCGCGCCGACCGGGGTGTTCCAGGTGAGCTGCTCGCCCAGCAGCGCCACACCGGCCGCGGTGGCGACGACCGGGATGAAGTAGGTGGTCAGCGTCGCGGTCGTCGGTCCGACCTCGGCGACCAGCCCGAACTGCACGAGCATGGCGAACCCCGTGCCCAGGGCGCCGAGCGCGAGGATCGCCAGCACGGGCACGAGGTGGAAGGAGGTGGGCAGCGGGCTGCTGAGCGGGGCGACGACCGCCAACTGGGCGGTGCCGACGAGCAGTTGGCCGCTGGTGAGCGAGAGGTTGGATTCGCCGGTGCCGGAGAGGGTGCGCCGGACGTAGATCCAGCCCACCGCATAGCAGGCGGAGGCGATCAGCGCCATCACGGTGCCCGCGGGGTCCTGGCCGGAGAAGCCCTGCCAGGCTCCCAGCACGGTGAGGACGCCGACGAAACCGAGGCCGAGGCCGGCGAACCGGCGCCGCGTCGGCCGGTCCTCGGAGAGCGCCACCAGGGAGAGCAGCATGCCCCACAGCGGGGTGGTGGCATTGCAGATACCGGCCAGCGTGGAGGAGATGGTCAGCTCGGAGTAGGCGAAGAGCGTGAAGGGGAGCGCGTTGAGCAGCAGGGCGGCGACGGCGAGGTGCATCCAGGTGCGGGGAGCCCGGGGAAGCCGCTGCCGCTTGACGGCCAGCGCCGCCAGCAGCACCGCGGTGCCGAAGAACATCCGGCCGAAGGAGACGTACGCCGGGGCGTAGCCCTCGGTGCCGAGCTTCATGAACAGGAAGCTGAACCCCCAGATGAGGGCGAGAGCGCCGAAGCGTATCCGCCAGTCCACCGCGGAGCGCCCCGGGCCGGCGGGAGCCGGCGCCGGGGGAGCCGGGGCGGGTCTGCCGGGTGAGGGGGCCGATGAGGCCGAGGAGGGCGGGGAAGGCGAGGAGTCGGGGGTGGCAACGGTGCTCATGGTGATCACCATGCCGGGCTCCACCCATTAGGACAAGCAAATAAAATTTCGGCCCATCACGTAGCATCGCTTACATGTTGAACCTGGACCGCCTGCGGACCCTCAACGCCGTCGCCCGTCACGGCTCCGTCAGCGCTGCCGCGGACGGGCTGCACGTCACCACCTCGGCGGTCTCCCAGCAGCTCGCCAAGCTGGAGCGGGAGACGGGCCAGCAGCTGCTGGCCAAGCAGGGGCGCGGGGTGCGGCTCACCGACGCCGGCCGGCTGCTGGCCGAGCACGCCTCGCGCATTCTCTCCCAGGTCGAGCTGGCCCAGGCCGACCTGGAGGCCCAGCGCGGCCAGGCCGTGGGAGAGCTCGTGCTGGGCGCCTTCCCGACGGCGGCCCGCGGTCTGGCCCCGACCGCGCTCGCGAGTCTGCGCGGGAGCCAGCCGCAACTGCGCGTCCGCCTGGAGGAGATGGACCCGGACCTGTCCCTGCCCCGCGTGGTGCGCGGCGACATGGACGTCGCCGTCGTGCTCGAGTGGCACAACCACCCGCTGCCGATCGACGAGGCCCTGACCAGGGCGCCCGTCCTCGTCGACCCGGCCGACGTGGCGGTGCCCGCCGGGCATCCGCTCGCGGAGCGGGACACGGTCGACCTGGAGGACCTCGCGGAGGAGGAGTGGATCTCCTGGCCCCGCGGGCAGTTCTGCCACGACTGGCTGATGTCCACACTGCGCAGCAAGGGAATCGAGCCGAACATCTCGCACATGGCCGACGAGCACCACACGCAACTCGCCCTGGTCGCAGCGGGACTCGGAGTCGTCGTCGCGCCGCGGCTCGGGCGCGGGCCGGTCCCGGAGGGGGTACGGATCCTGCCGGTGCGGCACACGATGTACCGGCACGTGTATGCCGTGTGGCGCGCCGACGCGGACCGGCGGCCGTCGATCCGGGCGGCGGTGGGAGCGTTGCGGGCGGCCGGGGAGACGATGTCCGGCGCCTGACCGCGCCGCCCCCAGCAATGCCCACGGCGCCTACGAGGCCTGCGGGCCCGGGAGTTTGCGGAAGTCCCAGGAGACGATCCGGTCCGGCCGCAGCCGGACCCACGCGTGCCGGCCGTCGTGGGGCATGGTCTCCAGACCGAAGTACTTGGCCGCGAACAGCCCTTCCACCGCGTCGAGTTCGGGGCACGCATCACCCCTCCGGGGCGTCTCGCCGACGGGGACGGCCCGGCCCGAGAGCTCAGCACCGCGCAGTTCGCCGTACTCCCGCCCGTCGTCCACCACCGCCGCCACCCGCGCCCCGTCCCGCAGCGCCGTCCACCGCAGGCTGTGCACCAGCGAGTACAGCCACAGCGCCGTGCCGTCCCAGGCGAACCACAGCGGACTGACGTGCGGAGCCCCGTCCGGGCCGACCGTGGCGAGACGGCAGGTGCGCTGAGCGGTCAGGAAGGCGTCCAGCTCCGCCGACGGCATCATGATCCGGCGACCGTGCCGCTGCGACTGCGGTGCCGGTTGCGACTGTGGCTGTCCGACGGCCATGTCCGGCAGGATGAGGCCTCTTGCCTTACGGCACAAGGCCCACGGCGCCACTACCGGCAGCAGGGAGCACCCCATGGCACCCCAGGAGCACGGCCTGCACGACTTACAGGACCCGGCGGCCACCGTGCTGCTGACCGTCGAATGCCAGCGCGGTGTCGTCGGCCCGGAGAGCGCTCTGCCCGAACTGGCCGCCGTCGTCCGGGCCTCCGGGGCCCTGACCAACATTGCACGGCTCGTCGCCGGGGCGCACGACGCCGGAGTGCAGGTCGTGCACGCCGTCGCCGAACGCCGCCCCGACGGGCGCGGCGCCAGCCGCAACGCCCGGCTCTTCCGGGCCGTCGAGCGGCTGCCCGTCCAGCAACTGGCCGGTACATCGGCCGTGCGGATCGCGGATCCCGTCCCGGTCGGGGACGGCGACCTGGTCGTACGGCGGCTGCACGGGCTCTCGCCCCTGGCCGGCACCGGCTTGGACGCGCTGCTGCGCAACCTCGGCTGCCGCACCCTGCTCGTCACCGGCGTCTCGGCCAACGTCGCCGTCCCCAACGCCGTCTTCGACGCCGTCAACCTCGGTTACACGGCCGTCGTCCCGGCCGACGCCATAGCCGGAGTCCCCGCCGACTACACCGCGGAGATGGTCCGCCACACCCTCTCCCTCGTCGCGACGGTCACCACGACCGAGGAGGTGCTGCGGAACTGGCGGCGGAGCCGGCGGGGCAACGGCCCGGGCGTCAGGCCAGCGTGATGGAGTCCCCGCTGACGGTGATCTTCTTCGCCGGCAGCGGAGACTGCGCCGGACCGTGCTTCACGCTGCCGTCCGCGACGGCGAACTTGCTGCCGTGACAGGGGCAGTTGATGGTCCCGCCGACCACGGTCGAGACCGTGCACCCCTCATGGGTGCACACGGCCGAGAAGGCCTTGAAGTCGCCCTTCGCCGGCTGGGTCACCACGACCTTCTGGTCCTTGAAGACCTTCCCGCCGCCCTCCGGGATGTCCGAGGTCTTGGCGAGCGCCTTGCCCTTGGGCGATGCGGGCGCACTCGCGGAGGCCGAGTGCGAGCTCGGCGGGGCCGAGGACTGCGACTGCGGCGCCGCCGGTGCGGACGACGCCTCCTGGGTCTTCTTGTTCGAGCCGCCGCACGCGGCCAGCGCGGCGGCGAGCCCCGCCGCGCCCGCGGACACGACGACGGTGCGGCGGCTCGTACCGCCGGACGATGACGACGACGAGGAAGAGGAAGGTGACACGATCGCTCCTTCGGTGAGGGACGAGGAGTACGAGGAGTCGTACGGACGAGGCGTCCGTTCCGTTCAGCCGTTGCGTTCAGGGGCCGGTGTGCAGGCCGAGTAACCTGGGGCGATGCTTCCCGAAGTCACAGCTACCCGGTATGTCACGCCGTTGCGTGAGGGTGGCTCTCTCCCCGGCATCGTCGAGGCCGGCGATCTCGGGGCCTACGTCATGAAGTTGTCCAGCTAGCGGCGTTGACCTGCGGTGATGTGGCTGCATCCGCGGCTGACCTGGGCAGATGAGCCTTTCGGAGTCTTTCACGGGCGTGCCCTCCTATGCGGCTGATCCTCCTCACGCGCTCCCCGGGGGCGCGGAAACTCTCCAGATTCTCCCCAGGAAGGACGGCGCGCTGGCAGCGGCTCGCCGCGAACCATCATCGCCGTAGGCACGCTGTGTGACTGCCGTGGCCGGTTGGAGCCGATGCTTGATGGTGGAGGCGGACCATGCGGTGTCCATCCCGGCGTCGCCCTGGCCAGTCTCGCCCGCATACGCGGCGACTTCCCCACCACCCTCGCCACCATCCCCACCCTGGGCTGGGAGGGCCGCCACCACCGCGTCCTGGGCCACATCCACCTGCCCCACGGCGACATCGACCACGCCGTCGCCGCCTTCGCGGACGCGCGCACCGAGGCCGAGCAACGTAACGCCCCGGGCGAACGGGCCATCGCCCAGACCCTTCTGGCCCTGGCCTGCGCCTTCGCCGACCCCGCCCGCGCCGACGACGAACTCGCCCTCGCTCACCACCTCCTCGAACCCCTCGACCAGCGCGCCACCACCCTCTACGCCGGTATCGCTGCCCTCATCCGCGACGCCGGCACCCACCACGACGTCACCGACCGCGCCACCATGCTGCGCACCGAGATCTCCGTCAGCGGACTCGCCGGGTACGGCCCGCTCCTGGAGACCGCCCTCGCCTTCCACCACGCCGTACGCGGAGCACAGGACGACCTGACAGCCACCATCAGCCGCCTGCGCGAAGCAACCGCGAACGGCGACTTCGCCTACTACGTCCATGTCGCAGCCGCCATGGGAGACCTGCCCCAGCCCGCCAACCCCGCCATCCAGTGGCTCGACGACGAACACACCGTCCGCGCCCGCTGGCGCGCCCTGGTCACCGCCCGCCAACACCACCTGCGGACCTGACCGGCGACCGGCGCCACACCCGCCAGACCGGGGTGGCCGACTACCGCGTCGTTCTGCCCGGCGGGCAACTGCAGATAGGCGTACTGCCCGACGGCACCATGGATCTCACACAGGCTGATGAGGCCCCACCGGAAGCGGTTCCAGCGGGGCCTCCGGCCGCATCAGCAAGAGCGATCCGGCACGAGCGATGTAATCAGCGCTCCGTCGTCTCCCTCAGCCCAGGGCGATTGCAAAGTTCGTTGATCG
>NZ_JBKIWN010000043.1:0-29193 GCF_058146165.1 Streptomyces sp. AM25
CCCCGGGTCAATTCCATGAGCGCCCACATCACCGACGTCGTCTGCGTCGAAGGGGTCGAAGAACAAGCGGTCCGCGGTGGTGGGGTCGAGGGTGCGGCAGGCGGCGCTCTGGCGCCAGGACGGGTCGCCCAGGCGCCGGAAGCGGCGCGGCTCAGGGTTGTGCATGCTGGTACTCCGGTGAGCCCAGGGGCGTGCGTACGGTGACGCCCGGGGCGGGTGGCAAAAGGGAAGCGTGGTGGCGCTGGACGGGGGCTAGGCCGCGCGGGCTTCGCGCCGTCGGTCGGGGCCTTCGTCGAGGACGATGCGGGTACACATGCCGCTGATGCGGGAGGCGACGCGGTCGCCCAGCCGCTCCCGAAGATCGCGGACGGGCAGGTTGCTGGTGATCAGGGTCGGGCGCTGGTGGACGCTGCGCTGGTTGATCAGCCGGTAGGTGATCTCCTCGGTCCACTCCGAATTCTTGGCGGCGCCGAGGTCGTCCAGGAGCAGGACCGGGACGCGGATCAGGGCGCGCAGCAGCGATTCCGGGTCGGCGCCGGGGCGCGGGCGCAGGTCGGCGTAGAGGTCGGCGGCGGTCGTGGCCTGCCAGCGCACGTCCAGGCCGGCGCCGGTCAGCGCCCGGATCGCGGCGTAGGCGGCGTGCGTCTTGCCCCGTCCAGTGGGGCCGACCAGCAGCAGCGACGGGCCGTGCGTGACCTGCGGGCGGGCCCGCAGATTCGGTGCCTCGGCCCGGGCGGCGACGGCGTCCACCCAGGCGGTGACCTGCGGGTGGCCGGTTTCGGCCTGCCGGTACAGGCGGGGGATCCGGGCCTGCGCGTTGGCCAGGGCCGGGGGCGGCTCGGGGGCGTCGTCGAGGGCGGTGCCGTGCGGGGGCATGCCGCGCTCGGCGAAGATCCGCTCGAAGCGGTCCGTGCACGCCGCGGCCGACAGCGGTGCGGGGTCGTGGTGGTGAGTGGTCATCACAGGGCCTCGTGGTAGGCGGAGGCGTCGGTGGGGTTGGTCCACGGCTGGTACCCGCCGCCGGGCCGCGGCCAGGGTGCCGGGGTGGCGTTCATGACCTGGTTGACCATGCTCGGCAGCACGCTCGGGTGCGCGCCCTTGGTGCGCAGCAGCTCCAGGGCGGGCCGCAGGTGCTCGGCGGTGATGCCCTCGGCGATCAGGGTGTTGATCTCCCGCCCGAGATGCCCCAGCACCTTAGCCGGGGGACGGCTGGAGCACGCGGCGACGTACTCGCCGACCAGGGCCTTGGCCGAGACGGTGTCCGGGGCGGGCGCGGGGCGCCCCGTAGGGACAGATCCAGGATCCCTGATCCTGGATCCAGACGCTGCATCCTCGTCGAGCCCTCGACGAGGATGCGCCGAGTCCTCGGCGAATCCCCTTTGACCTGCGGTTTCACCGATTGTCTCAGCGGTTGCGCCGGTGGGCTGTCCGGATGCGGCCAGGGTGGCATCCGTCGGCGACGGGGCGGTCCCGGGTGTCGGTGCGGGGGTGGCTGCGGGGGCGTTCGAGGGGTGTGGGAGGTCTCGGTGAGGACGCGTCGAGGGTTCGTCGAGTCCTCGCGGAGTGCCCGCCGAGTCCTCGGCGAGGGCGCGCGGTGCCGTCGTCGGGCCCGCGATGTCGGCCTCGGGTGAGGACGCGACCGGGGAAGCGGACCGCGGGGTGAGGGCGCAGGTTTCCTGGCACCTGCCGCAGCGGTGGTCGGCGTGGTGCACGGGGCATACCGGCAGGCGCGAGGGGGAGGGCCGGTCGATCTTCTGGTGCTTGGTCCAGGTGATGATGTGTACGTAGTCGGCGCCGTCGCACCCCTGGTAGCGGCAGATCAGGTCGTTCTCGGCGAGCTGACGGAGGTCGTCGGCGACGCCCTCGGGGCTGCTTTCCGTACGGGTGGTCCACAGCTGGCCGTACAGGAAATTCGGGTTGCCCCGGGAGCGTCCGGTGTCGTCCGCGTGGTTGATCAGGCCCTTGAACGTCCGCTCGGCGGTCAGGGACACCCTGGAGAGGGACTCGGAGGTGAAGCTCTCCGGTTTGATGGTGCGGATCCGCGCCATGGTCAGCGTCCCCCGTCCACGGTGAGGTGAGCGGTGCGCAGGTCGAAGCTGTGCGGGCGGGACCAGGCGGCTTCGGGGTGGGTGCGGATGATCCACCGGGCACACGTCATCGCCTGGACGCGGGGCATGGGGACCGGCTGTCCGGCGGCGTCGAAGGCGCGGGCGTGCAGGCGGCGGGACATCAGCGCCCAGTCGGCCGCACCGGGGCCGGCGTGGACCTGGATCCGGGCGGCTGCGGGAACCATCTGCGAGAGCCGGTCGGCGAGCCGCCGGGCCCGCGCGCTGACTGCGGGCGGGTGGAGGGCAGGCTGCATTGCCCGCAGGGCGGGGGACATGTAACGTCGCTCCTTCGAGTGGAGCCGGTCCGGGGGTTCTCGTGTCAAGAAGAGTCCGGGCCTGGCTCTGGTTGCTGACCTCCACGCCCTTGCCGGGGCAGGAGGTCCGTCCGGCGCCTGGGAGTTACAGCTCCCGGCGCCGGTTTTCTTTTGTCCACGGCCACTGACAGGGCCGTTCCCGCTGGCCAGGGGCCCGCGGGGACCTGAACCATATGTGGCTGCCGCGCACACGTCCAGCGCCCTGGATGTCACCGTGGTAACCGCGAAGAGGCTGTGACCCTACACCGGCGTGCATGCTGATCGCTAACCATCGTGTAAGCCCGATCTGCGGTCTTCATACACCCCGGAGTAAGGTGTGATCGTTATGGCAGACAGGAAGGTGTCCGCATGCACGGCGACGAGGAACCTGTATTCGCGGAGCTCCTGGACCACCTGTTCAAGAACGTCCACCCGCCCGGCCGCGGCCCCTACACCTACGCCGAGGTGGCCGAGGGCATCACCGCCGCCGCTGGCCCCGACGGCAAGGGCATCTCCGCCAGCGCCCTGGTGCAGCTGCGCACCGGCCAGAAGAAGAACCCCAGCTGGACCACGCTCCGCGGCATCATCGATTTCTTCGGCGTCGAGCCCGGCTACTTCTTCAGCCCCGAGGCGCAGAGGCGGGCGCAGGGCGAGATCGCCTTGACGGCGCTGATGCGCGACCCGGAGGTCCTGCAGCTCGCCCTGCGAGCCTGCGGCCTGTCTCCGGCCAGCCTCGCCACGATCACCCAGGTCATCGACGGCGCCCGCGCCCTTGAAGGGCTGACCCCGGGAGTGCCGGAGAGCGGCATCGACCTCAGCCGGTAGACGATGCCGGCCGGGGGGTGAGAGTGATCAGACGCAGGTGAGGGTCACGCACCGACGTCAGGGTCGCGAACACCACGGCCACTTCTCCCTGGCCGCCCGGAAGGCGCACGCGCATGGCCGGTCCGTCGGGGGCCCACTGGAGCAGCTCCTTGCGGTTCCACAGCGCCCGCTCCTTCGGGCCGCGGGAGACGAACTCCCGGTGCAGCTCCTTCAGGTGCTCGCAGTACGGGTGGGCTGACAGGGCGGCCTTGACCTGTGCCACGGTCGGCGGTGCCCAGTCCTCCCACCAGTCGACGAGAAGGTGGCGGGCCTCCGGCGCCAGCAGGATCCACCGCATCGGGAACGTCCCGAAGGCGTCCCAGGGCGGCTGCAGTCCGAGCGAGTTCTGCGCCACGACCTCGTAGTGATGGTTGATCACGTAGGCCGGGCACCGCACCTGGGCCAGCACCTGCGTCCAGTACTCGTCGATCACGACGGGCCCCGGCCGGCGCGGCGGGGGAAACCTGCCGACGGCCTCCCTGTACATGACCTCGCGCTCGCATTCGTTCAGCCGCAGCGAGGCGGCCACCCCTTCCAGAACCCGGTCCGAATAACCGAGGCGCATCCCGGTCTCCAGGTTCCTGTACCAGGCGATGCTGCATCCGGAATGAAGAGCGACTTCCTTCTGGGTTGGCCAGGAAAACTTCCGGTCGGGGCGGGCTCGCATGCGCTTGAAATCGCGCGCCCTGATGCGCCTGCGCCAGTGCGTCATCAGCTCGGCCAGCACATTCTTCTCGCCCTGTACGGCGTCCTCTCGCTTCATGCTCCCAGTCATTACGGGCCACCTCCTCCCGGGGTACGCGCTATCTCTTTTCCATAGTGACGCGGATCGCTGCGCTCGGTGAAATGGATGCTGACCTGCGTGTTTTTCCCAGTAAACCCTTCAATGGTGATCTATCGTCCGGAAATCGCTACTCCGAGCATCGATTTCGTTGCGTCACACTGTGAAATCCCTGCGCTGACCCAACGTTGCTGTCAGTGCCTGGAGACCGGATTTGCAACAACGCGCTCCGGGTGAATTCGCCGCAGATGTGCAGGTGCCTGAAAGCGGTAGTCGGCACGGCTCGGCCCCGTGCCGTCCCAGGAACGTCGGCTATCGGCCCTGGGCGGCCTGCCCCCAGGGCCCGGCCATTGCGGCGGTCAATATCCCGTACAGAGAACCGAGAATGATCATGCACGACCGCGAGCTTCTGGCCGCGTGCCAGGACCGGCTCGACAGCCTGAACCTGCCGTCCCCCTACGGCATGTGGCAGCTGCGCGAGGCCGTCGCCCGCCGGCGCGGCAAACGCATCGAGCTGCAGCCGCAGGGCGCCGCGAGGGACGAGGGCCTGCCCTGCGGCATGCGGGTGGAGACCCCCCAAGCGGAAATCGTCTTTTTCGAACGGGGCAATTCCCCGGTGCACCGGCTGCACATCCTGGCCCACGAGCTCAGCCACATCCTGTGCGGGCACCCCAGCACCCTCACGCCCAGCGCCGGCGGATACTTCCGCCTCAACCCGGTCCTGGCCCGGCGGATGTCCGGCCGCATTCACTACACCACCGCCTGCGAGCGCGAGGCCGAGATGATGGCCACTGTCATCCGCCAGCGGATCCACCAGGGCGAAGAACTGCCTTCCGCTCCGTCCCGCTGCCGTCACAGCGGGTCCGAGTGGCACACTCCTGCGCGCTTGCCCTGCCCGGGAGCGGCAATCGCCGGCCTCCTCGCCTCCGCAACACCGGGTCCGGCCAGTACCCGGTCCCCGCACGGCGCCCGGGCCGGGCGAGCAAGAGCACGGTCCCAGCGGGAACGGGCGGAATGGGAGAACCGCATGCTCCGGCAGCTGACTCCCCTGTGGGCCGCACTCACCGCCGACCGCCCCGACCTCGTCCTTCTCACGGACGACGCCGGTATCGGTGCCGACTTCCTGCTGTACCGCCGCGTCATCGAGATCAACGACGCCGTACTGGCCCTGCGTCCCTACCGGAGTCTGGAGATGCAGGCCCTCGCGCAGCGCGCCGCCGACCGCCTGGAACTCGACAACGACGCACTCGACCGGGGATACGACCAGGCGTTCACGGAGGCAGTCGTCCTCCAGGACGCCGTCGCCGCCCACCGCGTGGAGCGTCGGCCCGCAGACCCCGCACCCCTCCCGCCCGGCACGCACGACCGCAAGCCGACCCTTCACGCCGAGGCCGAATGGCTCGGTGCGGTCGCCGCCCTGTACGCCATGCCCCCCACCGCCCTGTCCGCCCTCACCTTCGGCCGCACGGAGGCCAGGCAATGAGGCGCAGCATGCGAGACCTGCTGACAGTGCGCGAAATCTGCGCGGAACTGAAGGTCGCACCGTCGGCCTTTCACGACTGGCGGGCCAAGGGGAGGGCCCCCTTGTGCGTACGACTGCCGAACGGTGCACTGCGTGTCCGGCGCGCTGACTTCGAGAACTGGCTGAGCGACTGTGAGTCCGGGCGATGGTGAGCACGTCCGTCGACGTCCGGATCCACGGCATCCAGGTCAACAAACGGGTCAAGGGACGCTCGTACACAGTCCGTTGGGTCGTCGGCGGTGAGAACTTCAGCCGGACTTACGCGCGAAAGGCGCTTGCTGATGCCCGCCGGGCGCAGCTTCTGATCGCCCAGCGGAAGGGAGAAGCGTTCAGCCGCCGGACGGGGGTCCCGCCGTCCGTCGCCTCCGCCGCACGGACGGTCAACTGGTACGACTTCGCCACCGAGTTCGTCGACCAGAACTGGAAACGTACCTCGGCCAATGACCGCAAGAACGTCGCCAAGGCGCTGACCACGGTGACCCTCGCGCTGCTGCGCGCACCGCTGCCCGGCGAATTCGACCCGGTGCAGGTCCGCAGCGCACTGCGCGAATGGGCTTTTAACGCCGTCCGCCGGCCGCAGGCGCACGGTGATATCCGTGTCATTCTTGCCTGGGTCCGGCGCAATACACGGTCCATGGATGCCTGGGAGGACGAGGACACCGTCGAGACCGTCCTGCAGGCCCTGGCAACCCTTCTCGACGGCCAGCCCGCGGCAGCCAGCTCCGCCCTGCGCTACCGCAGCATCGCCAACCGCGTCGTCGAGCACGCGGTCAAACGCGGGGTACTACGGGCGAACCCCCTCCCGAAGGGACGGGGCGCGACGACCGTTTACACGACGGCGCGAGCCCTCGACAAGCGGCACCTCCTCAGCCCACGGCAGGTCGCGCTGCTGCTCGCCTGGATCAGGGAACGACCGCACGCAGGCCGGTGCTACTACGCCTTCTTCGCCACCCTCTACTACGCCGGCCTGCGCCCCGAGGAAGCCGTCGCCCTGCGGGTGTGCGACGTCGTGCTCCCCGAGCACGGCTGGGGCGAATTCCACGTCCACACCGCCCGGCCGGAGGTCGGGAGCAACTGGACCGACACCGGCGACATCCACGAACAACGCCGTCTCAAGGGCCGCGCGGAAGGCGACTCCCGCGTGGTCCCGATTCACCCCGCGCTCGTGATCATCCTGCGCGCCCTCATCGAGACCGACGGCCTCGCACCGGCCGACTGGCTCTTCCGCGGGCAGAAGGGCGGCATCCTCTCGGGCTCGGTCTTCCGCCGCACCTGGGCCAAGGCCCGCCAGGCCGTGCTGGAGGAGCGCGAATACAACTCGCCGGTCGGCAAGCGCGTGTACGACCTGCGCCACACGTGCCTGACGACCTGGCTCAACAACGGCGTACCGCCGGCCCAGGTCGCGGCATGGGCTGGCAACTCCGTCCCGGTCCTGCTCGCCGTCTACGCCCGCTGTATCACTGGCCAGCAGGAGGAACTACAACAGCGGATCGAAGACCCGCAGGCCCTCCCCGTTGTCGAGCCGGGCGTAGCGGGTATGGACACTGCCCAGGCTGCGGATGCCGCGGTGGCGCATTGCGTGGTGGTGCCGTTCCCGCCTGTGCGCCGCCCTGGCCCTGCCGAACCGGAGACGGACGCTGCAGCGGTGACGCCACCGGTCTGGGCGGCGGCAGGCGGGTGGCATGGGTCTCAGGTGCGGGAATCGACAGTGGGGCGGTGGGTGGGGACATCGCCGTAGGGGGTGGTCATGAACTCGATGCTCACGGTGCTGCCGGGGTCGAGGAGATAAAGGCCGCGGCCGTCGTAGTCGTGGTTGATCTCGCCTTCGCGGCTCATCGCCGGGTCGGCCCAGTACGGGTGGCCGGCGGTCTTGAGGCGGTCGAGGACGGTGTCGAACTCGGTGTCGGTGATGAGGAAGGCGAGGTGGGAGAGGTTGACCTGGTCGTGGGGGACGAGGTCGTCGGCGAAGTCAAGGCCGACCTGGTTGGAGGTCGTCACCTGCGTGAAACGGGCCCAGTCCACAGGGGCAGCGACACCCATCAAGTCGGCGAGGAACGCGGCGGTGGCGCGACGGTCCTTGCAGTGGACGATGATGTGGTTCAACTCGTTGGCCATGGCGGCGTGTTCATCCGTTCGTGAAGGCGGTCCGCAGTGCGGACCGGCAGCAAAGAAGGGGCGGGGTGGCGTCCGGGCGTGCGGTGCCGTCGCCCTGGTGTCCCGGGGTCCGGCTAGGAGTCGCCGAACAAGAATCAGAGTAGCTCCAGAAATGGAGTTTCTCTAGTTCCGGGTGTGTGAGGGGTACGCTAATGGGCATGACGTCCTCCAACACCGCAGGTCAGCCCACTGCTGCCGCCCGTCTGCCCAAGCGTGAGCGCACGCGTCGCGCGATCGCAGAGGCCGCCTTCCGGCTGTTCGCGGAGCGCGGCTTCGAAGCGGTACGGCTGGCTGAGGTCGCCGCCGCGGCCGACGTCGCCCCGGCCACCCTTTACGCGCACTACGCGACGAAGGAGGCGGTCTTCTTCAGCCGCCGCGACGAATTCGCCGACGGGATCGCCGAAGCGGTGGAGGCGGCCGACGGCATCACGGACCTGCTCGGGCGGCTGGAGGAGTTCTTTCGGCGGGCGATCGGCCGGGTCCTTGAGGCCGGGGTGATCGAGCAGTCCCGCACCTTCGCACGCATCTTGCTCGACAGCCCCGCCCTGATGCAGGCGTACGGCGCACTCGAACGCGAACGCCGCGTGACGCTGGAACGCGCCCTGACACCGACGGACAAGGCGACCGCATCGACGGCGGGGGAGGCGGCGCTGTTCGCCGCGCTGGCCACAGCCGCCGCGAACGCCACACTCGACGTCATGCACGAACGCTTGGCCGTCGGCGACCCTGCTGAAGCGGTACGGGTCGCGGTCGACGAAGTATTGGAGCGTGGCTTCGGCCGCCTGGCCCACGCCTACGAAGAAGCAGACTGCCTGCACACACAATGACACGAACGAAATCATCAGCTGCCCCCGACATCGAGGTCCCAGTGGTCCCTGGCTGGGAGGCGCTGGCGGCCGTAGGGGGCCTTCTCCGGTGAGCGCATAGCGTTTCCTATGCGCTCACCGGAAGGTGATCGCCGCAGGATTCGGAACAACGGTCTGGTCGGCCGCCCGTAGGGTGATCCGGTGACCGTTCTCCTCGACCGCCGCCCCGCAGGCGAACTCACCCTCGCCTCCGGCATGGCCGAGCAGGCCGTCCTGTACCTCCTCGGCACCGTCGCACCCCGCGACCGCCTCACGCGCCAGCTGGGGGAGAGACGGTGGCGGCTGGAGCTGCTGCACGAGCAGTGCGACCGGCAGACCTTCTCCTACGTGGTGCCGTGGCTGGCCTCTGAACAGCTCGCCTCGCTGGAGACGAAGAGGAACTATGCCGACGACATCCGCCAATGGGCCTTCATCATCAAGGAGTTGTGCGGCATGGAGCCGTTCTACGTCGAGGCCGTCACCCCGGACGTGCTGACGATGTGGCGGCAGTGGGCCGCCGCCGAGGGGTACAAGCCGAAGACGGTGAGCCGCCGCCTCGACGCCCTCGGGTCACTGATCGAATACACGAACTGGCGGTTCCGCGCGGGCATCGTCTCCCCGATATCCCGCCTCGACCGGCCCAAGATCGACCCGAACGACCAGACCACAGCCACACCGATCCTCGAAGTCGACGAGCTCCAGGACTTCATCGCCGCAGCCGAGACCCCGCGGCAGGCATTCGTTCCGGCCCTCATCTACACCCTCGCCGGCCCCGTGTCCGAGTGCTGTAACGCCGGACTCCACCACCTCAAGTCCACCGGCGCCGGGAGGAAGTTGGACCTGCGCAGGAAGGGAGGCAAGGGCAGGGAGTGGCCGTTGCCCGACCCGTTGTGCGCCTTGGGTGACGTCGCCTTCGCCGGGAGGCTGCTGGACGATCGCGACCAGCCGATGGACCGGCACGCTGTCGACCGCCTGCTGAACCGGCTCGGCAGGAAGGCCGGCCTTCTCGACGGCCGGGACGTCACTCCGCACATGCTGCGGGCGTCGAAGCTCATGCACATGTACGACCAGGGCAGCGACGTGGAGGAGATCCGCCAGTTCGCCGATCACTCCTCGGTCCAGACCACCCTTCGGTACATCCGGCGTCGCGCCGACGACAAGCTCAAGGCCAAGCACGCCGCAGCAGCGGCCGTCTACGACCACATCGTGGCCCGCTGGATCGCACCCTCTCCTGCCTGACTGGCAGAAAGGCTGCTCAGCCCACCAACGACCTTCCAGGAACGGGTGATTGTGTAGCCTGCATGGTAGTCGATCGAGAGGATCCGGAATCTCCGCTACCACGCGGAAGGGGCATCGCCGCTTCGGCGCCCCTTCCCAACTCCTCTTAGGAAAGCTCCGGTGGCCACTTCAAACGCATTAATGACGGTGTGGCCGACAACCACACTAAGCTCCAGAGCAGAACGCTTGGGTACCCAGGCAGTCCGTAACGTCCGTAGGGCCGCGCACGTCCACCAGTTCAACGCGGACAGCATGGACTGGGCGATGCTGGCACGCGTATACCAGAAGGCCGTGGGTGCCGCCTCTTGGTGGCGTATCGGCCTCTCGGCCATCGTTCAGGTCGCGGGAGCAGTCGCATACATGACAGCGCTAGGGGCCGTCAGCCTTTATGCGCAACGTCACTGGACAACTGAGCCTGTCCGCATACCGTTCTCACCCGGACTGCTCGGCGTTGCGGAGGTCCTGGCTTTCACGATCGTCATCGTCGTGGCGTGGATTGGGATCATGTGCTGGCCTGTCGCTCTGATCGCTGTGCACGTGAGGAGGATTGCGCGGAAAACTCCAACCTGGACCCAACGGCCCGTCCCTCCAGCACTTGCCATCGCGGAGACGTGTGGTGAGTTCCTTAGCGCGCCTGGGGACGAGCAAGCACCACTCCTCAAACGCCTCGACGAGCAACTTGAGGTGCTTCTCGCAGAGCTGTGGCGTGCGACAGGCAACGGAATGGGACTCACACGTCACCCCGCCCACAGGCAGAACATCACTCGGCATCTACGCCGTGTCGACGCGGCGCTCAGGGCGACGCAGGGCAGCCTCCTATCCGACCCGGATGCGGCGCGGACGCTCGGAAGGCAGTCGCTGACCATCGCCAACCGTCTTGCTGCACCGCGGATTACCCAATTACTTGACGAAGGCGACTTGCCTGCCGAGGCCGACCAGGACCAGTGTGAGGGACGACGCCTTGCAGTCATCACCGTGCTTGGGCTCGGTATCAGCTCCGTGGTCGTCTACGGGTTGCTCCAACTGCACGTGCTGTCGGAAGCCTTGGCCTCCTGGGTGTTCGGCGCAGCCTTCGTCAGCGTCTTCCTCGCGACCTTCGGGCAACGCTCCTCTGCTCGTCCCTTGGCAGTGTTGCGCCAGCGGATCGCAGCGCTCGGGACGCCAGCTGATCCACCCGCTCCGGACACGCCTGCGCAGACAGGGGGCAACGAGCCCCCACGCGAGTAACAGCAGCCAGGCCGGTGATGCCGACCGAGGTGAGTGCTGAGTTACGGGGCGAGGCTGAGACGCTGTTGTCGTTCCGATCTTGAGGTGTGTGCGTCGAACGAGACTCCCGTTCGACGCACACACCTCAAGATCGGAACGACAACAGCGTCTCACACTGCCAGCACTGGCGTGGCCCATCAGCCAGCTGGCCCGCAAGCGCTGGGAGACCCGCTCCTTCAAGGCCCTCGAACCCCTGTGGAGCGAGCTCGTCGAGGTCAGCCCCGACATCGTCCTTGCCGCCACCAACCCCGGTGAAGTCGCCGAGGACGACGCGGACTTCTTCCTCCACCGCCGCGTCATCGAGATCAACGACGGCATTCTCACCCTGCGGGCATACCGATCTGGACGGGTCCAGCAGGCCACCCGACACGCCTTGGCCCAGCTCGGTGAAGCCGACACACTCCGCGGAAATGCCACCGTGGAAGCGGCGGTACTCAAAGACGCCGTCAGGGCCAAGCACCGCGGCCTGAAACCGAACGGCGACATCGCCCGACCCGCACCCGGCACAGACGAACTTCATCGGCAGCGCCGTTCTGGCGCTCCTACAGCACCCCGAACTCCTCGACCGCGTACGAATCCCCGGCCAGATGAGCAGCCTGCTGGACGAGCTGCTGCGCTACGACTCGCCGGTCGGAATCGCCACCTTCCGCTACAGCACGCGCGAAGTCACCCTCGGCGAGACCGAAATCCCCGCCGGCATCCCTGTGCTCATCTCGCCTGGAGCTGCCAACCGGGATCCGGCACGGTACCCGGACCCCGGCCGTCCCGACCCCGACCGTGATACTCAAGGGCATCTGGCCTTCGGGCACGGCATCCACCGTTGCCTGGGCGCGCCTCTCGCCCTGGCAGAGGCGGAGATCGCCCTCTACGCGCTCCTGACCCGGTTCCCCGGACTGCGCCTCGCAGTGACGGTCGAAGAGCTCCGGTGGCGTCGCACGCGACTCATGAGGGGACTGGAATCTCTGCCCGTGTACATGATGTAGGAGGGACTCAACTGGACTACAGAGTCGGTGGGTTACACCCGAGATCGGAACCTGCCAGTATGGACTGCGCCCACGTGAGATCTTCTGGGGTATCCACGGCGGTCCCGTGGTAGTCGACCGGGATCATCTGGACTGTGTGCCCGTGCTCAATGAACCGCATCATTTCGATGTCTTCGGCGCGCTCCAAGGGCCCCCGTCTTAGCTGCCGGAAGAGGTCGAGACTGCCTCGTGTGAATCCGTAGAGCCCAAGCTGTCGCGAGTATTCAGGACGCCCACTCCGCGGGTATGGGATCGGCTGGCGTGAGAACATCAGGGCGTTCCCAGCCTCGCCGGTAACGACTTTGACGACGTTGTGGTCGACGACTGATGCGGCGTCGTTCAGCGCTGCATATGCATTGACAACTGTGGTACCGGATTCGAGCCTCTCGGAGACCGCGTCGATCGCGGGGGGCGGGATGAAGGGCTCGTCACCTTGGACGTTGACGTACGCATCGGCCTCGATGCGTTGGGCGCACTCGGCGACTCGGTCGGTCCCGGTCCGGTGATCGCCGGTCATCACGCATGGGATACGAAGTTGTCGGCAGGCGGACTCGATGCGGTCGTCATCGGTTGCGACTACCACCTCGTCGATCCGTTGTGCCTCCGTGCAACGCTGGTGGACATGCCACAACAGTGGCATACCACCGAGCAGGGCGAGGGGCTTTCCGGGGAATCGCGAAGAGCCCCAGCGGCAGGGAATCACGGCGATGTGGCGACGCGCGGCGTGTGGTCCTGCCGGGGTAGCAGCCACGGAATCCTCCCTTGTAGGGTCGGCTCGGGATGTGCCCGCTGAGAGGTACTTGGTCGTGTCGGAGACGACGGTTCACCTGGCGAAGTGATCAAGCCAAAGCTGCGCGATGATCTGCCGGTTGGCTGACGAAACTTCGTGCAGCCCGGAACTGTATGTCTCGCTACTCAGTGCGGCCGTGGCCGCGATTATCTCGGCTTGAACGAGGTGGATATACGTCCCGACAGCAGCGCCATGGACGAAATTGACGGCCTCGCCGTTGGCGAGTACGTAGAAGTAGTGGCCGGTCATCTCGTAGCGGGTCAACTGCTCACCGACTGGCGTCCTCTGGTAGAGACCGTCCAGTGCGTCCAGTTCTAGTTCGTCCTCCGAAGAGGTCACGGATGCGACGTACGCACCATTGCGGAGAGCTTCGAAGTCCCCTTCCTGTAGCGCCAGGTTGCCTGTGGCGCACAGGACGAGTTCGGCGCCGCGGATTGATTCCGTACGGGAGTCGGCCGTACGGAATCCGTGAGTACGGGCCTGTACCCGCTTGACCGGGTCGCGGTCGTAGACGGTGACGCGCAGGTCGTGGTCGCGCAGGGTCTGGGCGATGGCGCGGCCGACCTTCCCGAAGCCGATGACGCAGGCATCCCGGCTCGTGATGATGTCGCCTCGGGCGCGGACCAACGCGTCGGTGGAGAAGACGATCGATCGGCCGACGAGGTGGTCCTCGCAGTCCTTCAACGGTGAGCGGGCCACGGAGAGGACCGGGCACGGTAGGTGGTCCAGGGCTTCGTACCGCTGGTGTCCGTTCTCTGTGTCCTCGACGACACCCAGGACATGGCCGGAGAACTTGTCCACCAGGGTGCCGAGGCTCGGTGCGAAGTACCCGCCGATGTCGAGCAGCACGAGCTCTCGGCCCGGTACGGCGTTCTCCATGAACTCCAAGGCCCTGGCCGAGTCGGAGAACAACTCCCGGCTGAGAGCGTGGACGGCATACTCGCGGCGGACCTCGGAGAGAGCCTGCTGTGTCACGGACTTCGGCTTGGGCAGGACAGCTGCGACCGTGCTGATCCGGTTGATTGCCCGGAGGAACGCCGGCCGTTCGGGCAGCAGGTGGGTGATGACGACCGAGACGGCCTTGGCCTGGGCCGGGAATTGCGCGGTGACTCGCCGGAAGAAGGCGTCCAGCCGTGCCCTTTCAGAACTCTCCACGGCAACTCCTCGTCTTTGCACGGCGATCAGGCGACGCTCCGGTAGGCGGGCTGGGTCATGTATTGCATCTGGGCCCGCATCCCGTTAGGCAGTTCAACCGCTGGCCGCCATCCCAGGACGGCCTCCGCGCGCCGGATGTCGGCGCGGGTGGTCAGGACGTCGCCGTTGCGGACGCTCTCCGCGTGGACCTTGATGTCGCGGCCGGCGAGACTCTGGGCGATGTTGATCACGTCGAGCAGCGAGGCGTTGGCGCCGCCGCCCACGTTGACGATCTCGGTGCCGTCGGAGGCCACTGCAGCGGCCAGGGTGGCAGCCACCACATCGTCGATGTAGGTGAAGTCGCGACGCTGGTGTCCGTCCCCGTAGAGGCGCAGCGGTGCACCTGTGAGCGCGGCATGGAGGGCACGGTGGGTGAACATGTCGCCCCGTTGGCGCGGGCCGTAGACGGTGAAGTACCGCAGGGCGACCACGCTGGTGGGACAGTCGGCTCGGGCAGCGTAGGCGAGACATAGCTGTTCCTCGGCCAACTTGGTGACCGCGTACGGCGAAGCCGGCCTGAGGTGGTCGCTCTCGACGCTCGGCCCGCCGTTGGTGGGGCCATAGACGCTCGAAGAGGACGCCACGACCAGCCGGGGCACACGCATCCGGGCGGCAGCGTCGAGGAGGCGTTGCGTGGCGGTGATGTTGGAGTTCGCGTACTCGCGGAACTGCTCTCCCCATGACGGCCGTACGCCGGGGACGCCAGCCAAGTGGAAGATCACGTCGGCATCGACGAGGAGTGGGTCGATCGCGCAGGTGAGCAGATCAGAGGTGATGTGCAAGTACCCGGCGAAGCCCTGTAACTGGGCGAGATTGGTGAACGCGGCCTGGTCGGTGGCCGGGTCGCGGCGGTCCACTCCGATCACGGTCGAGCCGGTTCGAAGCAGTGCGTGGGCGAGATGGGAGCCGATGAATCCGGCTGCCCCGGTGACCACGGCACGTCGGAGAAGCGGTGCGGCTGACGTGAATGGATCTTCTGGCACGGGACCCTCCAGGGGGAGGTCAGAGGCTGGTCAGGTCAGGCGGGACAGGACGGTGCGACCGTGAGCGGTCAGCGCGAGATCCTTGCGTTCGTGTCCGCGCACGAGGGCGGTGATGGCCTCGATGGCGCCGAAGCTCTCCAGCAGGCGCTGTTCGGTCTCCGTCAGCGCGGTTCCGTACGCGTGGAAGAATGCCTCGCGAAGGTGGGGCGCGGCCTGCCAACGATGGAACTCGAGTCGGGTGAAGTCCCGGACACGGGCATCACGCCGCATATGTTCGAAGTCGCAGACCCAAAAGTCCTCCCCGACCAGCCAGTTCCTCGGTTGGTAGTCGAGGTGGCAGACCGCGCTGTCCATGTGGGTGCGAGCCAGTAGATCCGCAACCTGGAGCAGGTGGCTCCGCTCGGCGGCCGAGACGAGGTCCGCTTCGTTGGCCCTCGTGAGCCATGACCGGAGCCGATTCGCCAGCTCGACTCCCACCGCACCGGTCCTGGGACCCGCTGTGGCGCGATGAAGGGTACCCAGCACGAGTCCCGCATCGTGGTGCGCCTGCGCTTCCTCGACAGAACCCGGAGCGAGCGCGTCCGCAGCGGAACCGCGAGCGGCGGTGAACAGCAGCGTGCATGAGGAGTCCCGCTTGGCCACCAACTCCGGGGCGTGCCCTCGAACGTGGCGTCCCCACGTTGTGTAGGCGTAGGCCTCCTGCTCGTACCGGCTCCGCCGGTCGTGCTGCTTGGCGAAGTAGGAGGTTCCGTCGGCGTCGGTCAGATGGAGCAGGCGGGGCGGGAGAGCCGGCTCGGCGACCGTGCGCACGGGGCCGAGCACCTCTTGGGCGAGTTCGATGCGTGGATCGTCGTGGGCCGTGATCACCTGCGCGCCTCCTTCCATGACGAGGCCAGGTGGGCTGTGTCGTTATGCCTGTCGAGCAGCCAGCGGCGCTGGCCGAGCCGGTTCAGGTGATGCTGCCAACGCGTGATGCAGGCGTGAGAGACGGTGAAGCCCGCCGTCGCCCCCAGAGGGATCGAGAGAAGCACGGTATGCGTGGCGATCACGGTTTCGCTGTGAGCGGCGAACAGCACACGGTCGCCTTCATGCCGGGCGATGAGCTCCCGGAGGAAGTCAGCCGCACGCTGCAGGTAGCCGTTCCAGGTGTCCGAGTCCTCCGCCCACGGCTGATCGGGGTGTGCGTGCGGCCCTCCGTCAGCGGCGGTCTTCACCTCGGCCCAAGGCTTGCCGTCCGCGGCTCCATGGACCGGGCCGTCCAGCCCGGCTTCGATGTGCAGAGGCAGGTCGAGGACCTGGCCGAGGATCGCGCCGGTCTGCCTCAGTCGGATGCGCGGTCCGGCGTAGAGCGTGGTGAAGGGCGTGACCCGGTGCTCGGCGGCCAGCCGCGCAGCTACCCGCTCGACCTGCTCGTATCCCAGGTTGGTGAGACCGGTGCAGGTGGCGGGGCCTCCGACCACACCCTCGGCGTTGCAGTGGGCCTCGCCGTGGCGCACGAAGACGAGTTCCGTGGTGATCACGCGCAGTCCCGAAGTTGTGCGGCACGGATCGGCAGGCGGTGGCGGTAGCCGTGGCGGTCGGCGTACGGGGCGGTCAGAACGGCGTGCAGAGCGATGTAGTCGTCGAGGCGCTCACGCGTCGTGGTTCCGAGCCGGGCGTCGTGGCCCTCGGCGGCTTGGTTGTAGATGGCCAGCGCCTTGTCGACGACGGGCCGGTCGAGCCGACCATAGGTCATGATCAGCGTGGTGATCAGCTTGGCCAGGTCGTACCCGAAGGGAGCGAGCGTGAGGTCGTCCGGGTCGAGGGTGAAGAGCGTTCCGTCCTCGGTGATCAGGAAGTTCCGTGGGTTGCTGTCCTTGTAGAAGGCAGCCGGTCCCTCGGCGGTGCGCTCGAGGAGCGTGTGCATGGCGTGCAGGGCGGCCCGGTCCGGCAAATGTCCCTGTTTCAGCCTGGTACGCAGGGCTGCTGCGCGGACCGGAACGTACTCAGCGAACTCGGTACCGTCGGGGAAAGCGTGGGGCACGTTGACCGGAGCACGGCGCAGGGCGCTGACCCAGGCCGTTCCGTGGGCGTCCCCCAGTACGGCCGCCAGCCGCGGAAGGTCCCCCGGTTCGGCATGGCGGCCGTGGATCTTCTCGAAGGTCAGGCTCAGCCGGCCGACCGCCGTAAGGGACGGTTGCTGAAGCGGCTGAGCGTGGTCGGCGAGCCATGCGTAGTGACGGGCCGCGGCGGCGGTCTGCGCGGGGCTCTTATAGATCTTGGTGAAGCAGACGATCTTCACGCACGTCCTCCTCGGTGTCCGGTTACGACGTAGGTGACGACGGAGCTTGTGCTGATCGGCTGGTCCGGGATGAGTCGGTGGAGGGCGGCGGCCAGGGCGCCGGGATTGCGGTACAGGCCCGGAGGCAGGTCGTACTTCGGGTTGGTGGCGAGGTACTCGGCCGCGTGATCGTGCCCGTCGAAAGTGAAGAGGTGCTCGTCGTGCTCGGTCGCGATCACATCGAGGTGGTGACCGGCGAGTTCGGCGAGGTTGTCGCTGTGGGCGGAGACGTAGAGGCTCTCGTGCTGATCGGCGCGCGGGTCCAGGCCGGCGGTGGCTAGCAGGAAATCCATGGAGCTGTAGCTGTTGAGCGCCTTGGTGACGAGAACCGCCAAGCCGTCGGTGGCGAGGATGCGGGCGATCTCCGCGATCGCTTCCGCAGGACGGGGCGAGTGGTAGAGACAGAAGGCGGCGACGGCCAGATCGCAGGACCTGTCCGGTAACGGCAGATGGTGGAAGTCCGCCTGGAGAAAGCCGACTTGAACGTCGGCTACGCGTCCCACGCGTTTCCTCGATTCGGCGATCATGGCGGGTGAGGCATCGATGCCGACAAGGCGGTGGGGGAGGAGTTGTTCGGCCAGAACCCGGCTGCTGGTTCCGCGACCGCAGCCGATGTCGACCACGATGTCCAGTCGTCGTGCTGGATCAGTACGGTGCGTTTGGGCCAGCTGGACGATGGTGTCGGGCACCGGGCGGCCGGCGACTTTGGCCCGCATCAGTGCGTTGGAGCGGCTGGCCAGCCGGGTGGCGTGGCCGTAGAGCTCCTCCTGCCGCTGGGGGTCGAGGAACGGGTTGATCCTCATGCTCCGCACCCCCGTCGGGAGTGCGGTCGGATCAGGACTGCCGAGCGGCGGTCTCCCGCAGCCAGCGTCGCGTCTGCCGTCGACCGGTCAGGAACACGACGTCGGCATGTCCGGCGGCGAACTGTTCGATCTTGGAGAAGACACGGGGGCGCATCTTGCGCCGATAGGTGATCACGTACTTGATCACGTCCCAGTTGATCCGGTTGTGCACCCCATTGCCCTTGTGTCCGGCCCCATGCCGGATCTGGCGTGAGAAGATCCCCCACAGGGCGGTCGGCGTGGAGACGTCCATCATGACCACGGTGTCGCAGGCTTCGAGCCGGATCTGCAGCGTGGAGTTGTAGTTGCCGTCGATCACCCACGCCGGCTGTGCCACGAGGTCGCGCTGCACTGCGGCGAATTTCTCCATGGGCAGCCGATTCCACTCGTCGTCGTAGAACGCGGCGTCGAGATGCGTCACCGGAGCGTCCAGGATCCTGCCCAGGGCGCGGCCCACGTGCGACTTGCCGCTGCCTCCGCAGCCGACGATGGCGACCTTCCTCATGGTGCTCCACCCTAGAGGTGCTCGAGTGCGTGAAAGGACCGGTCGCCGAAACCCGTACGGATGGCGCCGAGGCCGTGCGCTTCATCAGGCGGCTCCTCGCTGCTGGCCGGCAGCGCCCGTGACCTGGTCCAGGACCGTCTCCAGCGCGTGCACCTGGCGGCTGAGCCGGAAGGTCTCCAGGTGGCCGAGACAGTTCGAGATCAGTTGGACGTGCCTGCGGCTGCCCGCGATCTTTTGGAATTCGGTGATCCGCTGGACCACCTGGGGGCCGGTGTTCACGATCAAGTCTTCGGGGACGAACTGATCGACGTGCCGGATGTGGGCCGGGGCCAACGGCAGGCACCCCGCGAGTACGGCTTCGAAGATCCGTTGTGTGACCTGCCCGACCTCGGCATACCGATCGGGCAGTAGCAGCACCGTGGCCAAGACGTGGCTGTAGAGGCGGTGGACGTCCTCGAAGGGGATCCGGCCGCGGAAGGAGACGTGCGGCCACCGCTTGGTGTCCGTCCATTTGCCGCCGACCTCGTGCTGGAAGCAGGCGGCCGCCGGCGCGAAGAATCGGTCGAACTGTTCATCCCTGTCGTATTGATTACCGACGTACCCCAACGCGATCTCGCGCGGTGTCTCGGCGAGGGCGGCCGGATCCGCCTCGTCCAGCAGCTGGTCGTCGACAGGGAACAGCAGGCGGTGGGCGCCGGGCGTGGGATCAATGGCGGCCTCGCACACTGCGACCCTCTCCTTACGGCGCCAGACGCTGTCGCCGCGCAGCCGGCGGTCTTTGTCCCAGATCACCGTGGGTGTATGACGAGCCAGTGTGTACCGCTTGATGAGTTCGGCCTGGCGGTGAAGATCGCAGGTGTGGCCTTCGGCGCCGCACGGGGTGGTGTTCCGCCCGGTGATGGGCCACCGCCATTCGAGGAACAGCACGTCGATGTCAGGGAGACCCAGGTCGAAGGCGTATCCGTTGCTGAGGTCGTCCCCCGCTTCGAGAAGATCGCGATTGGCCTGTAGGAAAACGATCTCGTGGTCGTGAGCGAGGAGAGCGTCGATCAGCGGCCGGCGGTGGCTCCGGCCTCCGTCAGGGGTGTCGGTGATCCCGTTGCCGAGGAAGCCCCAGAAGCTGTATCCGATCTTCATTTGCTGATCCACCGGCCTTCCAGCAGCAGAGCGTCGAGTCCGGAGGAGACCAGACAGTCGAGGGCCATCTCCGGGGTTCCGCAGATGGGCTTGCCCTTGACGTTGAGCGAGGTGTTGATCAGAACCGGCACGCCCGTGCGGCGGTCAAAGGCTTGAAGTACGTCGTACAGGAAGGGGTTCTGGCTCTTGGCGACGGTCTGCAGGCGTGAAGTGCCGTTGCAGTGGACGACGGTGGGTAGGTGTGTGCGGGCGTTGTCCGTCACTCCAGAGGCCATGGACATGTACGGCGCGCCCTGGCCGAGCGTGAAGAACTCCGCCGCTCGGTCGGCGGTGACGACCGGGGCGAACGGCCGGAATGGTTCCCGGAACTTCACCGTGGCGTTGAGTCGCTCCACCACTTTGGGTTCCAAGGGGGAGGCCAGGATCGAGCGGTTGCCGAGTGCCCGGGGACCGGCTTCTATGCGGCCCTGGAAGAGCCCGACGATCAACCCGTTGGCAAGTTGCTCGGCGAGGAATTCCGCAGCCTCTGCCCCGAGCGCCTTCTGCCGGAGGGCCGGCCATCGTGTGAGGTCGAGATCGGGTTCCGGGTAGCACGGCCCGAGGTAACAGGAGCGCGCGACACCAGACAGAGGGCGGCGATTGCCGATGCCGGAGTGAACAGCGAGCGCGGCGCCGATGGCCGTGCCGGCATCGCCCGGCGCCGGCGGTACGAAGACCTCGTCGAAGATCCCCGACTCGACGATCCGCCCGACGCCGACGCAGTTCGTGGCCACCCCACCACCCAGGCACAACCGGCGTGAACCGGTGATCGCGCGGGCGCGCCGTGCCAGGTGGAGCATCACCTGCTCGGTGCGTTCCTGCAGCGCTGCGGCCAGGTCCCGGTGAACGCCACGGAGCGGTTCGTCCGGTCGCCGGGCCGGGCAGGTCTCGTCGAGGAAGCGGCGAGAAGTCCGCGCATAGCCGGACGTGAGGACGCGTGGTGGGAAGTAGTCCGCATCCAGGGAGAAGCCCCGGACAGTGATGTGGATCGCGCGGGCGAACAGACGGCGGAAGCGAGTCGGGTCACCGAGGGCGGCGAGCGCCATCACGGTGCCTTCCTCGTCGCCGCGCCGCCAGCCCAGGTGTTCCGTGACTGCTCCGTATACGTAGCCCAGCGAGGCTGGATCGTAGAGCGCCTCCAGCGTGCGTACGGTGGGAAGGCCCGCGCGGTGGCCGTGGGCGATGGTCGTGGTCTGCCGCTCGCCGAGGCTGTCCACCACCACGACGGCGGACTCACTCCACCCTGAAGCCGCAAAGGCCGTCAGCTGATGGGCACGGTGGTGCAGCACAGGCATGACGCGGGCCGAGGAGAACCGCCGGCCGAGGGACTGGACCCGTCGCCGGGTACGCAGGGCCACCTTGGCAAAGCCCGCGGCCCTCGGGAGTGCCCGGGAACGAGCCGTGCTCGACAAGCCCAGGCCCAGGGCCGCGGGAACTTCGGCAAGGTAACAGGAGGGCCGGAAGTTGTACGCGACGGCGTCGACGTGACCGGGCTTGAGACCCGCCTCCCCCAGGAGCCAGGCCACGGCATGGTGAGGGTAGTCGCGAGTGTGTTTCACCCCGGTGAGGCGCTCCTCCTCGACGAAGCCGACCAGCTTCCCGTCGACGAGGAGGGCCGAGGAGGAGTCGTGGGTGAAGGAGCACAGACCGAGGATGACGGTGGGGGTGTTGCCCACGGTTGTCACCTCGCCCCGGCAGGTGTCGAGTTGCCGGCGCGACGGGCGAGTTCGCTGTACCAACCGACCAATGCTTCGCTGAGCGGGCCGTTGATCGAGTCAGCGGTGCGCCACGCTTGTTCGCGAAGCCCGTCCTTCCAGAGCCGGTAGCTTCGCATGGTCTCCGCCATGGCCCTCCAGCCCGGATGCTCCGCCTCGTCGCCGGCCTTGACCCGCCCGAGGAGCTTGTCGAAGCCGTCCCAGGACGTGGCGAGTTCGGGCATCACGCGGCTGGCGACCACCTCGGTCAGGGCGTCCGCCTCGGGAAGGTCGCGCTCGTAGATGTGGAGGGAGCCGATGTGGTGGTGGTACTCGCCCAACTCCGCGTCGAGCCACCCGGCGACCAGCTCGTGCAGCGTGGTGTAGAAGAAGAGGTCGTACGGCATCCCGATCCATACGTCCTGGCCGCGCATCGTGGTCGACATGTGCAGGCGGCCCGCGCGCAGGTGGAAGCGGAATCCGAGTGTGCAGGGGACGTCCTTGTGCCCGGCGGTGTCCCGAGCCGGGTCGTAGAGCTGGATCAGTGCCCGGCGTGAGTCGGGGTCGCCCTTGAGGATCTCGACGACGCGATGGAGCTGATCCGTCTGGCCGGCCCAGTTCCGCATCCGCGGCCCGTAGGCACCCTTCAGTACGCCGTCATCGGCGTACTGCCTCAGCCGCCCGTTGTACCTGTAGATCCACGGGGCATCGCTGCCCGAGAGGTGCCATACGGTCTCGGCCACCGCGAAGGCGGGGTTCGGGACCCTGGTCGGCGGCGCGTACAGAAGCCGAGCCCGGGGTTGGGTCAGCGTCACGCTGACGTCCAGGACTTCGCGGGTCGCCATGCCGCGCGGGCTGACCTTCTCGCCGTTCTTGGCCAAGGTCACGAGCGCGGTGAAGAGTTCGGAAACACTATCGGCGGTCAGACTCGTCATTCGTCGGAACTCCCTTCGCCAACGGCAGGGCTGACCTGGAGCTCGTTGGCGTCGTGGTGGACAGGGGAGTGCGGTGCAGCCGCGGTATGTGATCGGCTGACGATGAGCTGGGCGATATCCGCAGCGCTGCTGCCACTCCATCGACACACCACGTCGATGGCCTCCTTCGTGACCCGCGGGTCGGGGTCGGGCAGCGCACCGAGTGCGGAGGCAATGTCGTCAGCGGTTCGGCAGGAGCGGGCCAGGCCGTGATCCACTAGGCCGAGCGTCCGTTCGCCCGGCAGGTCGAGTTCGAGGACCGGGACACCCAGAAGGACCGCTTCGATGCCACAGGTCGAGGAAGCGCTGACCACCGTGTCCGCGCCGGCGAGGCAGCCACGGGCCCCGACCTGTGGATCAGCCAGGGCGATCGACATCTCCTCGACCTCTTCGAGCAGGTCGTCGAAGGCGTTGAGGGCCTGCGCCGGATGCGGTGCAATGACCAGCCCCCAGTGGCCGGTTACCTTCTGCAGGCCGCCCAGGATGATGTCGGCCTGGCGGCGAAGGCGGTCCGGCCCGAAGGGCTGGGTGGCCCAGACCGCGATGCGCTCCGGCGCAGGGTTACCGACGGTGGTCAGCAGTTTGCGCAGGTAGCGGTGTTGCGTTTCATGGCGGAGTCCGTCGAGGGCGTCGAAGCGAGGCTGCCCGAGCACGTGGATCTCCGCTCCGGGATGCCGGGCCCAGGCTTTCGCCGGTGCGACGTCGCGTTCCCCCATGACGACGATCTGGCGACTGTGCAGGGTCGGCCACGCCACCGACCCGGGTACCCAGGCGCCGTGTTGGACGTACACGGTGTTCGCCCCGTGCCGCTCGGCGACATGGACTCCCAGGGCGCCGAGCGGGCTCGTATCGTTGCTGACGAGCACGGTGTGCGGGGAGACGTCGTTGAGGAGATCGTCGAGCCACCGCTCTGTGCGCACGGTGGCGTACCACGACGGTTGAGTGCATCCGCCGGGCAACTCAACGAGTGCTGCGGCCAGTCGCTCCAGCCGATTCAACAGGATCGTGTGCTGGCCGACTTGAACGGTGCAGTCGTTTGCCCTCAGGGGATCGCGGGTGCCATTCAGCTCTGGGACCGTGCCGGAGGAGGCAAGGAACGCGGTGGGAGCGGTCCGGAGTCCGATGGCTTTGGAGGAGGTCTTCGGGCAGCGTTCCCTGGGGTCGCTGGCCAGATCGACGAGCAGGCCCGACTGCCCCTTTTCGACCAGCTTTTCAAGAACCGGCAGCAGGGTCTGCCAGTGTCGCGAGGACCAGGTGAGGGCGACGATCTCGGCCTTGGACGCGGGCGGGGGTGGGGGTTCCGGTGGGGCTTCAGCGTCCGGGGAGCGAGTACCGAGCTCGTACAGCCCAGCTGAGTACGCTCGGTTGTACAGGGTGTCCGCCCCCAGTGCGAACGCGATGCCCGACCAGGTCACGGTGTACGCGCGGTACTCGTGCGAGCTGCTCTCGCGCACATTGATCAGGCCCTCGTGCGGGGCGGGCCGAAGGGGCCCGGGGGAACGTGCGAACGGTTCCCAAGCACTCAACGCCCGCAACTTGCGCACCAACTGGCTCACCAGGCGACGTACGGGAACATGCTGCACGTACAGCCACGAAGCGCCGCCCGGAGTTGTTGCACGGTGAGAGCTGTATGCCTCCAGTGCCGCCATCATGCTTTCGACGTGTGTGTCCAGTTCGCGCTGTTCGACGGGGAGAGCCTCAAGGTTCCTCGTCGCGGTCCACTCAGATGACGGCACGCCTGCCAGGCTGTCGACTCCGACGAGCGCCCAACCGATCGACTCATCGAGGGGAATTCGGGTGACACAGAGTGCGCTGGGTCGCGTCATGGCAGTTCGCCCTGGGTGACGCGCGATGGCTGGCGGCCTGTGGCGAGCAGCCGGAGCAGGTCCTCGGGCGTACGCGCGACCTGCTCGAGCGGATCCCCTGGGGAGCCGTAGCCCCAGGCCGCGTGAACGTACTCGACACCCGCTCGGCGCGAGGCCTCGTGGTCGACGTCCATATCGCCCACGAACACCGCCTGGGCAGGGTCGACGCCGAAGTCCACGAGCGCGAGGAGCAGGGTGTCCGGTGCCGGCTTGCCCCGTGCCGTACCGCCTGCAGTGCGGACGGTGCCGAAGGGGCAGCCGAGTTGAGCCAGGAGCGGTGCTGCACGGTCGAGGGGCTTGGACGTAACGACGCCGAGCAACCAGCCTGCCTCGACGAAGGCGTGGAGTACTTCATCCATGCCTTCGAACGGTCGCCCAAGGAAGGATGCGGCCTTCGACGCGGCCGAGTACGTCTGATGGATCAGACGGGTATCGGTGAGGCCGAGGCGCTCCATGATGTCGTCGAAGGGGCGTCCCAAGTACCGCTCGTAGTCCTCGAACGGAACGGTGATGCCGTGGTGCCGCTGGACCGCCGACCATGCCTCCCGCATGACGGGGCGAGTATCAAGGAGCACGCCGTCCAGGTCGAGGAGCAGGGCCTGCTGCGTTGCAACGGTATTCATCTTTTCCCTCGGTTGTGAACTTTCGGGGCACTGCTGAGGGTCAGGCCGCAGGAGTCGGGCCTCGACGGCGTACGAATGCGAGCACGCGCTTGCCGCTGCCGTCCTCTTTGGGGCAGACGGTCCATGAATCCGCTTCGGCTGCCACCAGCAGTAGTCCGCGTCCGCCGAGTTCCTCGGGACTGGGCCTGCGGGGCGCCGGAGTATTGAGGGAGTTGTCCTCCACTTCGATGCCCACCACGCTGCCTTGCACGGCGATGGTCAGCGTGAGGTGGTCGGCCTCCCCGTTGGCCGCCGCGGCCGTGGAGCCACCGGCGTTGGTTCGCGATCCTCCGTGGCGCTCTGCGTTCGTGGTGAGTTCGCTGACGATCAGGACGGTGCGGTCCATGACGTCCTCGAAGCCCCAAGCGGTGAGCATTGCCCGAGCGAAGGACCGGGCGGTTCCAGGAGCCCTGTCGTCGGAGACCAGGGTCAGGCTCTCCCGGTGCTCGGGGGCCTCGATGACGGATGTGGGAAGCCTGGGTGTGTTGACGAATCCGGCCCGACGAAGTCTGCCGAGGACTCGACGGATCACCTCGATCGGCACTACGGCGGCCCTCTCTGGCGGCGCTCCCCTCCAGGTGGCACCTCTCTCGCGAGGCGTCGGCTTCGCGGTCCTGACGCCTTCCCAGCGAAGTGTCGGATCGCGCTCCGGTGACCTGCGCTCACCTGCAGGCACTCGCGTACCCGAAGCGGCCTGCTGCCCTGAGTTCACCGGATTCCTCCCGAGGGAAGGCCAGTTGGTGGTTTCGTTGACGTTGAGCGAACCGTGAATCACGGCCGGTCGGTATCCCCGGCCGGATGGCGGTGCCGTCAAACCCGTCAAAGATCGTTTTGTGGACAGGAGCTCACTATGGCTCGTGGGCGCAACGAGAAACTGGCTGCAGTGATCGCCGAAACCCGCTGGTCGCAGACGAAGGTCGCGGCCGCCGTGGTCCGCGTTGCCGCCGAGGTGGGTGCCGATGAGCTGCTCGGCACTCACCGCTCACACGTCGCCATGTGGGTGGCCGGAACGCAGCCGTCCGGAAGGGCGCCCCAAATCCTGTGCGAGGCTCTGTCGCGTCGGCTTCAACGCCCCATCACCCCTGCCGAGATCGGCCTCTGCGGCCCGATCTCGGGTGCGGTCATGGCATCCGAATGGGACCTCGATACGCTGACCGCGTTGGTGGACCTCGGGAGAAGCAACGTGGATCTGGAGCGGCGGCAAGTTCTCGCCCGGGCGGCGTACTCGGTGGCGGGGCTTGCCCTTCCCGGACCGTCCTGGTGGGACGCGGCTCCCGCGCGGGCGCGATCACGCGTGGCTGCGACAGCGCGGCGAGTCGGCGCTGCAGAGATCAAGGCCGTGCAGGAAATGACGGCGTTCTTCTCCCAACGTGACCAGCTGCGCGGTGGAGTGGACGGGCGCACTGCGCTCTCCCAGTACCTCTGTGATGACGTCGCGAGCTACGTCGGAGGTGTCTTCGCCAGTGACGAATCACGAAGCCGTCTGCTTTCCGCGACTGCCGAGCTGGTGTACGTGGCGGGTTGGATGAGCTTCGATGCCTCCGACCATGAGGTGGCCAGGCGATACTTCACGCTGGCCGTGACCATGGCCGCGGAGGCCGAAGACGCGCCGCTGGAGGGGCACGTCTTACGGGCCATGGCGCACCAGGCGACGGACCTCGGGCACCCCAAAGACGGGATGAACCTGGCGATGGCGTCGTTCGAACGCAAGCGTTACAGCCTCGCCTGCCCACGGGAGCGAGCACTGCTCGGCGTGGTGCAAGCACGCAGCCTGGCGGCGGCCGGACAGAAGCGCGAGGCGATAACTGCCCTGCTCCGGGCAGAGGATGACCTCGCCGCAGCGACGGCGGGAGGTAACGAACCGGCTCGTGTCTGGTTCTTCTCCGAGGCCAGCCTGGCGCACGAAACCGCTCGCACCCTGTCAGAACTCGGCGACCTTCATGGAGCGCAGAACGAGTTTCGACGAAGCGTCCGTACACGGAAGGCGGACACCTTCAGCCGGACCCATGCGGTGACCCTGGGATACCTCGGGGAGGTGGAAGCACGCCAGGGCAACCTTGAAGCGGCTTGCGGCACGTGGGCGCGTGCCCTGGACGTGATGGACAGCGTCCAGTCCGGCAGGGCGCGCGACACGGTGGTCAACATGCGCCGCGTTCTCTCCCCGTTCCGCCACCGGGGAATTGGTGCCGCGACCGAGATCGACGAAAGGGCCAGGGCCATGCTGGGGCGGGTAACCTGACCGCGCCACCGTGGCGTGGGCTTGCAGCGCATAAATGTCTGCTACGCCGTGATTAGAAGGAATGGGGGGTGCCTGTGTCCGCACAGTTCATTGAGGTGCCGGTTGTCGCCAGGGTGGTCGGTGGCCACACAAAATGTGGCGATGACTTCCAAGGCGGCGTGGAGTCCATCATCCGGCTGAATTCGGACTACCCCCTCGAGACGCTGCAAGGGATCGAGGACTTCTCGCACCTCATTGTCATCTGGCGTTTCCATGAGGCATCTCCCGATGACATCGCGCTGCACGCCCGCAGCGCCAGGAACAATCCCGACTGGCCGGTGACCGGCACGTTCGTCCACCGCAATCACCGCCGACCCGCCCAGATCGCCACCTCATTCCCACAGCTGCTCGGGGTGGACGGGCGGGACTTGCGCGTGACCGACTTGGACGCTGTTGATGGCACGCCGATCATCGACTTCGCGCCGTATTTCCAGGAGATGGGACCCCGAGGAGTGCTTGAGCAGCCGACGTGGCCGTCCGAGATGCTCCGGGACTACTGGAAGGCCGCGAACCGGCGCCTCGGGTGATCGGAGGTGAATGTGTAGCCAACTTCTCGCTCACCCTCGCGTTAGAGCCGGAACGTTGCCTCCAGCATTGCCTTCCTCAAGTGCTCGGCGGAGCTGTTCGAGTTTGGGAGGAAGGAGGTGAGCGAGCCCGTAACGGAGGCGGCCGACGTTGTAACTGCGGATCAGGCCGCGTTGCTGTAGGGGCATCCCCGCTCTCCGAGGCGTGTGCTGGCCGTCTCTTCCGGCAGTTCCCGCGTGGTTGTGGGAGAGCGATACCCATAGGGCGGAAGCGCTGCCCTGCAGCGTTTCCGTGAGGTCGGCACGTACGGGAAGCCACTTCTTCATGGCCGCTTGGCCCAGAGGCGACAAGGCGATGTCTTCGCTCACCGGAGGGGAATCGGTACCGTGCTGCGGGCTGCGGATCACACGGATGCTAATGAAGTCTTCCGTCAGGTGATCAATCCGCTGAGCCACCAACTCCCCTGCGCGAGCCCGGGTATCGAGCACGGCGATGACCATCGCGACGAACCGTGCGTGCCCGGGAGACCGGTGCCGCTGCACCTCGTTGCCGAGCCGCTTCCTTAGCTCTCTCAAGCGCTTCTGATCAGGGGTCGGGCGTGGTTCGACCGGGATCAGCGCTTCCCGGGGAAGGGGAGGAAGCCCAGCAGCCTGACGGATCAAGTCCAGGCAGTCGAGCCGGGTGATATTGGTGGCCGGTGCGGTTGGTGGCTTCTCCCCGTTCACCAGGCGGCTGCGTAGGGCGCCGGTCTGGGCCACGGCGGCGTACGACGTCAGAGTGCGGTCAGCGAGAAGGTGATCAAGATTGAAGCGGGCCGTGGGGGGCAGCACTCCCTGGGCCAGGGCTGTCGAGAGCTCTTGGCGGACCATGTTCAGCTGGCGCTGTCGTGCTGTCCCCGCTGGTAGGGGAAGCATGTCCAACGCGCTCAGGGATGGGTACGGCATGCGTTGATTGTCGCTCTCTACAACCTGGCCTGTGGGGCTGATGACGACCACCAGATGGTGTGAGGGTCCGTCAGGTCTTCGTGTCCTCCTGCCGACGCAGGCGCCGGAGACGGCGGAATGCCGTCACGGTGTGGACAGAGCCAGTCGTGGTGAGGAGGAGGGCTTCGAACGGGCGGTGGTGCCGGGGCAGTTCGCCCGAGACGAGGAGTACCGCGATTGCCGCCACGAACGTGGACAGCACCCGGTGGAACCGGGCTACTTCGGAGTGCGGCCAGTCCTCGGCCTTATCAAGTTGTCTGTGGCGGATG
>NZ_JBKIWN010000044.1:0-28606 GCF_058146165.1 Streptomyces sp. AM25
ATGACCTACGAGAACAGCGAAAGTCGAGTCTGCCGTTGTGCGCCTGGTTTCTTCGGTGCTGTCGGAGACGGCCGGGTCGGGGGCGGGGATGACCTGGATGCTGTGGGTGGCACCGACGGCGGTGGTCAGGGCGAGGAAGGGCGAAGTCTGCTGGGGGAGGGGCGCTTCGGAGCCGGCTGCGTGGGTGGACGGCTGGCTCTGCGCAGGCTTCAGGTCGCCGTTGCGGGTGAGTGAGGCAGGCGCTTCGGGGACTTCGGACCAGACTCCCTCGGCCGGCGCGGGAGGTTGTTCGGCGGTGCGCAGAGCGGTCAGGAACTCCTCGAAGGCATGGTCCGTCAGGCGCTGGACGGCTACCGGCGTTTCCAGCACGGAGCAGGGCTGGTGATCCTCGCGGGCGGCGTCGAGCCGCTCGGCTTCGGGGAAGGAAGCTGCGGCCTCTTCGGCAGGCAGGACCAGGGCGACCGGTACCTCGCGGGCCGTGGCGCAGGCGTCCGCGAGCTGCCAGGCCTCATCGGTGGTGATCTCGGCGGCGCAGATCAGCATCCAGGGCAGAGGCCCTGGCGCGTCCTGAGCGGTCGGGTGCTGGTAGGCGTCGAGGAGGAATTCGCCCAAGTCGCGCAGTGCCGTGCGCACATCGGGGACGGCGCGCAGTCGGCCTTGGGGCAGAAGCCGGTCCGCCTCGTTGCCGAAGCCGATGGTGAGGATGTCGGCGTGGTCGCTCCACGCGGACGTAGCCGCCTCGGCAGCGATCGCACGGGCGACTTCACGCACCTTCTCCACCGGGCCCTCCAGCAGCAGGGCGCGGACGTGGGGGAGGTGCAGGAGCAGGTGGCTGCCGTCGGTATCGGTGCCGATGGCGACCAGGCCGGGAAAGGGGGCCGGGATGCGTCGCGCTTCTTCGGCGGGCAGCAGGCCGTCGCGATCGGCGAGGGTCCACCAGCCGGTGCTGCCGTCGCTGCCGTCGGTGAACGGCGGGCGGGGAGCGGCCGTTGGGTCGTCGGGGAGAAGCTCGACGGTGTGCGCTCGTACGCGGGCGCCGCGCACGGCGGGCAGCGGTTGACCGTCGGCAGCGGCGTGATGGGTCAGGGTGCGCAGGGCCACGTCGAGGAGGTCGACGCTCGCTGGTTCGGCTGTGGCGGTGAGGACTTGCTCGAGGCGGGACGGTTCGCCGGGTACGGCGATGGTTTCGCCGGGCTTGCGGCGCCGTTGCTGCAGGATGCGTTTGACCGCGAGCGTGCTGATCAAGCCGGCGGACAGCAGTGCGCCGATGCCGCCGATCTGCCGCATGCCGATGTCCGTCCGGGCCGGCTGCGTGGTGTGCGGGGTGGGCTGTGGAGATGCCGGTGGGGAGGCGGTGTTGTGCGGGACCGGCGACGGAGCCTGGCTGTGCGGTCGAGCCGGCCTGGTCGGCTGGTTCGCGGATGGGCTGGGTTCGGTTGGTGGTTGGGGTGTCGTCTGTGGTGGGGCGCTGGGACGGTCGTGCCCTTCGGGCTGTTGGTGCTGAGCATCATCCGGCGGTGCAGGGTTGGGGGGTGGGGGCAGGGTGAGTTCTTGGCCTGTGTAGATCAGGTCCGGGTCGGTGAAGTGGTGGCCGTCCGGCTGCGGTTGGCCTTGGTTGAGGTCGTAGATCTTGGGCCAGGCAGTGGCGTCGCCGAGTTCGTGCTCGGCGATGGTGGAGAGGTCGTCGCCGGGGTGGACGGTGACCGAATGGTGCGGTGATCCAGCGCCCGGAGTCGTGGTGGCGGCGTGGGGAGTTGCTGTGGCTGGTGCGGGCGGGAGGCGGAGGGGCCAGCCCGGCTGCAGGATGCCGTCGGCGCGGAAGACGGTGCCGTCGTTCATGGTGCGGCCGTCGTTGAGTGCGGCGATGCGGTGCCACAGTTCGCCGCTGCCCAGTTCACGTTCGGCGATGCTCCACAGGCTCTCGGCCGGGCGCGTTTGCCGCACCGTGTAGAGGCGGTTCTGCTCGCCGTCGGTATCGGCGTGCTGCTGTTGTCCTGTTGCAGTTGATTCGTGGGCCTGCGCGTTGTCGGGAGCGGTGAGAGGTGTGGCCCCGGGATTGGTGGCGGTCGGGGCGGCGAGGGCGGTGGCGGGGCTGGCCAGGGCGGTTCCGGCGGGCAAGAGGACGAGGATGCTGCCCAGGAGGGTGGCGGCGGCCCGCTGGCTCACACCGAGTCCGCGTCGGCGCCGCGCGGTGCGGCCGCGTAGCTGTGCGGGGAGTTCGATGAGGACGCCGAGGGTGAAGTGCGCCCACCCGGCCCAGGCCAGGAGAAGGAGAGCGAGGAGGAACGCGCCGCCGCTGTCCTGCCGGTCGAGCAGATGGCCGAGGTCACCGCTGCCGGCGCGCCACACCGTTGGGGTGGCCCAGGCGAGCAGAACGGGCAGTCCGGCGACGGCCGTGGTGAGCAGCAGGAGGCTGAGCAGGCCGCGCAGCAGTGCGGCGGGGGAGCGGCGTGGCGCGGTGGTGGTGGGTGGCATGGGTCAGGGGCCTTCCTCGGGGGAGGCCACGCCGTGCAGGAGGGTGGCGTGTCCGTGACCGTTCACCGGCAGGCTGGTGATGCCGAGGACGGGGAGGAACGTGGTGGTGTAGCGGGTGTGGGTGGTGACGGTGAGCGTCGTGCCGTCGGGGGAGAGGGTGACGCTGCCGGGTGTGCCGGAGCGGGACAGGTAGGCGTGGGCTGCGGCTTGGGCGGCCCGGGGGGTGGTGGTGATCGTGGTGCCGTTGATGGCTTTGGCGGGGTCGATGGCCTGTCCGCCGGCGCGGGCGGCTTCGGTGGCGAGGGCATCGGCGCGTTCGGTGGCGCGGAGTTTGCCGCCGCCGTCGAGGACGAGGCCGATGATGCCGAGCAGCGCGAGCGTGCAGATGGCGGTGTAGACGGCCACGTTGCCGCGGTCGCTGGCGTGCTGTCGCCGCTGGGTGTGCCAGGAGTGCCACCAGGTCATCTGCTGTCCCCTGTGTCTATGTGTCTCGTTGGCGGAATTGGTCGACGGTGCTGGTGAAGTGGGAGGTGAGGGTGTGGGCGCCGGCGAAGGGGAGGTAGAGGTCGTGGAGGGGGACGGTGCAGTGCACCGTGACGGTGACCGTGCCGACCTGGCCGACGGGCGCCGCGAGCCCTCCCGCGTCGACATCCACCCCGGTGTTCGTGCAGTGCAGTCCCTGATCGTGGAGAGAATCGCGGGCTGCGCGGAGGGCGTTGGTGCGGGCCTGGGTGGTGGTGCGGGCGATGGAAGCTTCGCGGGCGGCGTCCTCGGCGGCCGCATCGATCTTCGAGCCGGCCATCATCAGCCGTCCGGCCGCAATCGCCAGGCAGACGAAGGCGATCAGCAGCGGTGTGACGATGGCGGTCTGGATGGCTTCACTTCCCCGGTCCTCGGACAGGCGCTGGCGCAGCGATGTCACCTGAGGCCTTCCGGTGTCGTCCAGCGTTCGGCGGCGCCGGACGCGGACTGGGTGATCCGAAGGCCGGGGATCCCGGGCAGTACGGAGAGCGCCGTGCCGCTGACCTGGATGCGTACCCGTTGGGGTGTGCTGCCGGCGGTGGAGACGGTGGTGGCCTGGAGCATGTCGCCTGCGGTGCGGTCCAGGATGCTGCGGGCCCGGGCGGCGCCTTCGGCGGGGGTGGAGCGGTAGGAGCGGGCGGCGGTGGCGCCTTCCCGCGCAGCGGTGAGCGCCACTTCGCGGGCGAAGTACCACAGGCACACCTGCACCACGAGCAAGGTTGCAGCGATCACGAAGGGGAAGACGATCGCGATCTGGACGGACGCCTCGCCCCGGTCGTTGGGCAGAAGCTGGCGCGGGAGACGGGTGCGGGGGTTGGGGGCCATGGCGATGTTAGATGCCGGCGAGTTTGCCGTTGTACTTGGCGATGACGGCGGCGATGGTTGCGGCGATGGCCACGGCGCCGGCGATGACCGCGACCCAGATGATCACGGTGGAGATGCTGATGTCCCCGCGGTCCGGCCGTCGGCGCATCTCCTCGATCCGGTGGTGCACGAGGGTGGAGAGCACGGTGAGCCATGCGGCGACTTTCATGGTGATGGTGTGGCGCATGAACGTTCCCCCTTCGGAGCGCGAACGGCTCAGCGGGCTGGCAGTGTTCAGGTGGTGAGGATGCGGATGACGGCGGGGAAGGCGATCAGGAGCATGACCAGGACGGCCAGCAGGGCGCCGGGGGCGGTCATCTTCTCGCTGTTGGTGTTGGCCTCGGTGGCCTGCACGGCCAGCAGTTCAGCGCGCAGGCTGCGGGCGCGGGCCCGCAAGGTGGCGTAGACGGCGGCACCGTCGCCGGCCGCCAGCCGCATGATGTCGGCGACATCGGCGAGGTGCGGCAGACCGAGGCCGTGCGTGAGCCTCTCCAGGGCCTGCCAGGGCGGGATCTTCTCGACCCGGGCCTGCAACAGAGCTTGTTGCAGACGTTGGAAAGCCCAACCGTGCCCGACGGCGGCGGCGCGCTCGAGGGCCTCGGAGGGTCCGGCGTCGCCGGCACGCTTGAGGGCGACCAGGTCGAGGTAGGCGGCGATCGCGTGGGCGAACTCGGCGCGAGCCCGCCTGGCCTGGTCGCGCACCGACAAATCCGGGACGAACCACAGACCTGCGGCGAGGACGAGACCGAGTGCCGGCGGGAGGTACAGCGGCATGCCGGCGCCGACCAGCAGCCACGGTGCCATGGCCAGCGGCGGCACCAGCAGCCCGAGGACGGCGAGGGCCACCTTGGTGAGTATGAACTTCCCCGGCGTTTGCCCGAGTAGGGTCAACTCCCGGTAGGGAACGCGCACTCCGGGCAGCCGGCCGAGGTGCTCGATGAGCCAGCGGCCCCACCGTTCATCGCGATCCGTCGGCGCGGACGACTCCAGGGGTGTCGTGGCGTTGGCGGGTGTGCGGCGCAGTGCTGCGTCGAGGGCGATCTGGTGGGGGACCAGGGCGCGGACGAGGAGGGCGAGCCCGGCGCCCGCGGTGCATCCGCTGAGCACGGCCGCGGTACTGATCGTCACGCCGCCTCCCGCTGGTCGACGCCGGCGTGTGGGATGCGGACGTGGCTGCGGGAGTCGGGGACGAGGAAGCGGGGGACGGGCCGGTGGTCGGCCAGCTGCCGCATCCACACCAGTACCCCGATGAACGCCAATGCCAGTACACCCAGGACGAGTTGCCCGAGCAGGGTGCCGTAGGGGGCGGTGTAGCCGGGGACGAGGACCCCCAGGCCGACGACGCCGAGCGTGATGAGCGTCATCCATCGCACCGTCTGCCGCGGCTTCGCCCGATCCGCCTCGATGTGACGGCGTTTGGCGACCTCCTCGCGCACCGACTCGGCCATGTCCTCCAACGCCTGTGCCAGGCCCGGGCCGCGGTCGGAGGTCGACAGGATCAGCGCCGCAAGAACCTTGTCGGCGGTCACGTCCGCGAGTTCGTCCGCCATCGCGCGCAAGGCGTCCTCCGGCCGCCACCCGGCCTGCAACCGGTCGCCCAGATTGCCGACCTGCTCCTCGATCGCTGCCGGGGCGCCCTTGCGGCTGGCCAGCATCGCCTGCTCCAGGCCCATCCCCAGCCGCAGCACATCCGCCAGCCGCTGCGTCCACTCGCCCAGGCCTTCGAGCTGCCCGATCGAGGCCTTGGCCGACTGAGCGCCGGAGAGCAGCCACGGCACCCCGACCACGGCGAGGCCCAGCAGCAGGCCGGCGACGAACACCCCGGTCACCAGCCAGCACCCCGCAGCCAGAACAGCCGCAGCGGCCCACCGCGTTCGCCGCTGGACTCGCGCCTGGACGCCGCTGCCGATGACGCCGGCGACCATGCCGAGGATGCCGCCGGCGACGGCCATCCCGCACAGGACCGCGATCACTATGGTCATGACGTGGCCACCTGCAGCTGCAGCGGGCGCTCCCAGCCGCCTTGGGATGCGTCGAGCAGATGGGCGGGGAATCCGGCACGGCGCAGGTCGTCCACGCAGGCCGGGTGCATGCGCGGTACGGCCCGCGGATCGCCGAACTCCACGCCGGGGGTGAAGATCTGGTTGACCGCGGGGCGGCCCATCTCGCCCATGCCGGCCACCTCCAGCACGTGGGAGACGAACCGGTGCCGGGCCCCGCCGGTGCGAGTCTCGTCCACCAGGGAGAGGAAGACGATGAAGTCCAGCCCGTTGGCGATCTGCCGGTAGGCCAACTGCTCGGACATATTGCCTTGAGCCAGCAGATACAGCTCGGCGATCCGGTCGAAGACGACGTCGGGGTGCTTGGCATGCAGGGTGCACAGGTTGCCGCCCGCGCCGTTGGTCATCGCCTGCAGCATCGCCACGATCTCCGGCCCGCGCACCTCACCGACCACGATCCTGGCCAGCGACATCCGCAGCGCCCGGTACATCAGATCCATCAACGTGATCTCACCGACGGCCCGGCCGTCCGGGCCGCGTTCGCCGTTGGACTCACGGGCCTCCATCGCCACCACCTGCTGGTGATAGCCACCGCTGTGCGCGAACAGCTCGAACTCGGTCTCGATCGTGGCGAAACGTTCCTCCGCAGGAATCTCCTTCAGCAGCGCCCGCATCAAGGAGGTCTTCCCGGCCGCCTGCGGTCCGCAGATCGCAATGTTCTTCTCCGCCCGCACACAGGCCGACAAGAACTGCGCGAGCACCGGGTCGATCGTCCCCAGGCGCACCATGTCCTCAAGACCGGCCTCCTGGACGCGGTGGCGCCGGATCGTCACGTACGTGCGCGGGCTGGCCGGCGCGGTGATGGCCTGCAGCCGCGAACCGTCCCGCAGCCGAAGCGGCAGAAACGGGGACGCCGTGGAGATCGTGCGCTCGCTCTGGCCCTCGGTGTTGCGGGCCAGGTCCCGTAACAGCTCGAGCAGTTCCTCCTCGGAGTCCGCCACGGGCGCCACGCGCTCACGTCGGCCGCCGCCCAGGTCCAGCCAGATGTCCTCGTGCCCGTTGATGAAGATGTTCTCCACCCGCGCATCGTCCAGGTACGGCTGCAACCGCCCGGCCCGGAACAGCCGGTCGAAGACCGCCTGCCCCAGCGCCGCCTCCTCACCCGAGCTCGGGCTCACCCCCCGCTCGGCCGCCGCAGCATCCGCCCAGAACGCAACCGCCTCGTTGATCCACGCACGGGCCTGCTGCTCCTGGCTCGCCTGGTTCATCAGCGGGTTCGCCTTCCGCGCCTGAGCGATCTTGTCGCTGACCTGCCGCTTGATCTGCCCGGCCACGACGTGATCCACCACGACGCGCGGCAGACCCTCACCCAGGACGTACGGCTGCGCCGCACTGCCCGAAACTGCCGGGTGGGGGAGGGGCGTTGCCCATGTCTTCGGTGCCGGTGATGCGGGTGGACTCACGACGGGATCGGGGTGCAACGGCCTACCGCGCACGGCCGGCCTCCCCACTGGCACACGTCGGCGACGCAGTTCCGCCAGCGGAGGCGGTCACGCCGCGCGGAGCGAGGCGCGATTGCCGCAGCAGCGCACGCTGCCGCAACGCAGAACCGGCACGCTGCGCGGCACGCATCAACTCGCTGTCAGCAAACCGCCGAGGCTGCGCCGCACCGTCGGACAACACCTTCGCCAAGTCCGCCCGGCACGGCAGGGACGCGATCACCGGCGCGTTGAGCGTCTTCTCCACCTCACGCACGGAGTACGGGCCCTCCTCGATCACCAGCAACCCGACCTCACCCACGTGCTGCCCCAGCGCCTCCACCCGCGACTGCGCCGACTGCACCGAACGCATCGTCGACCGGGTAACGACCACCACCGCATCCGCACGCCGAGCCAACACCCCGGACGCACCGAACGCACCGCGCCGACCGAGGTCGACCACCACATCGTGCGGGTACTGCGGGTGCACCGAGATCCCGGAGAACATCTCCGCCAACGGCTCCCACGCCGGACCCAGAGCAGCCGCCTGAGCCGGATCCGTCAACCCCGGCAGCACGAGCCGGCCCCGCTGCACATCGGCGGAGGCGCTGTCGTCGCCCATGTCCACCAACTGCCGCCAGAACGCCTCCTGTAGCTCACCCTTGCGGTGCGCCACGGACAGGTTCCGCAACCCGTACCGGTCACTGAGCGAGCCCTGCAACAGCCCGTAGAGAACCGACCCTCCATCCGGATCGCACTCCGCCAGCACCACGCGCCGCCCCGGCTCCAACGGCCAGGACAGCAACAGCGCCAGCCCCGTCGTACTCACCCCCGGCGCACTGCCACACCCCGCGAGCGCGATCACCGCCATCACGCACCCCCCGGGCCATCGAGCACCAGCCGCACGTTCCCCGACGACACCCACGCCGCCAACACCGGCGCCTCAACACCCGACGCCGCCACGTCCACGACCACAACCCCCGTGCCCGGCGCCGCCTCGCCGACCTTCACCACCCGCGCACCGATCACCCTCGGCTGCTGCCCGTCCGGGACCTTGCCCTGCTGATCCGCACCCGGCACCGCAACGACACGCACCCGCTGCCCGGGCGAGAGCACACTCGCCGGCACCTGCTCCGGCTTCAGCCCCACCGGCACCACCTGCTCACCGGCCAGCACCAGCGGACGATCCGTCACCTGCAACGCCGACAACAAACTCCCCGGCATCAGCTCCACCGCGGCCCGCTGCCCCACCACCTCCGACCGACGCGAGGCCCGCAACACCTTCACGCTCTTGTCGAGCGCCACGGAGGCCGTCCCCAGATCCTGATCGGTGACGGGCTGGCCCACCGGCACATGCCGGACCACCGTCACGACGTCCGTACGGTGCCCGCTGCTCATCAACAACACAGCACTACCCAGGCCGCCCGCGGCGATCAGCGCCACGCTCAACGCGATCAGCCCCGGCCGACGCCGACGCGCCGTAACCCGCGGGGGAACGACCGGACCGGCCGGCTGCGCCGGAAGCCCCGCGCCATTGTCGGCGGCGGACGACGTCTTCACGTTCACCTTGCTCACCGTGCTCCCCACCTGCTGCTAGCCGACGACTTGCACTTCTCCGACCGAGACCGGCACCTGCGTCTCGCGTGTTTCGATCAACTGGCCCTGCTGCCCGGCCCCTTGCCAGTCCACCGTCCACGTCGACGTCGCCTTCACCGCGAACTTGCGGCCGGGCACGGCCGCGGACGTACGGGTGAAGGTGTGGCCACAGTCGGGGGAGGAACTCATGCCGTACGAGGCCTCGTACGGGGTACCCCGCGTGGTGCAGGTGACCGTGGAACCGTCACCCATCGCCCACACGACCTTCGTCACCCGGGCGGTCGCCGTGACGGTCACCGCGCCAGCGGTGGCCGACGCGGTATTCGGCCCCCAGGTTGTCGGAGACTGGCTGACCTCCATCCACAACGGCACACCAACCGTGTACTTGCCGTCGGCCTTGGGGCTTTTGATATCCGGGCCAGCGAGCAGCATCTGGCCCACGGCCTGCTGTGCGAGTATGGCCGGATTCACGGCAGGTGGTTGGCCGGCGGCCCAGAAGGCCGATCCCGTGACGTCGTCATTCACCTTGCCGACCGTGCCGTTGAAGAGACACGGACTGACATACACGGCACCATCCCCGGGCTGATGTCCATCCCACAGTTCACTGCTTCCTGGCGGCTGAGGCTCCATCTTCCGCACGGTGCAGTCGGTGGCTCTGGCGCTCTCAATCCCTCGGGGCCCGTCGTTCTGTTCTGATACAGGCCGATGGCCTCCAGACCCCATGGACACCCCCGACGAGCCGGGGGCGCCAGCCACCACACAGACATACGAGGCGTGGCCACGGCAGCCACTTTGGACGTTGGCTGTTCCGCCCGGGTCGTCTGCGCGGGCGGAATCAGCTAAACCTGTACTGAGTACAACGGCTGCTAACGGGATGAGGGGAGTTGCTAACAAGCGCGCTCGTCCAGAGTGACCCGTAAGATCATCCACTGCGTCCCCCACTTCTCCGCTGATACGTTGGCGGAATAGCGTGTGAGTTGCCCGTTTGGGTTCGGTTCCGACTTCCCGGTCTTGCTGTTTATCACCTCCCATTTGGATACGTCGAGGCAATCGGTGATTTGAGCCTTGGGGGCCTGCTTGTGCAAGTCGATTGAAGTGACCTTTGGGCTGTTGGTGGGGCGCCCTCGCATTAGGCTCCCTGCCTTCTTGAGACTCATCAGGTCACCTTCAGCTCGAGCCAGCGCCTCGCCCGTGGCGTACTTCGTGAGCAATGTGCCATCGAGGCTGGCCTTGGTATAAGCCTTTACCTGTTCGTCCCAGAAGTGCACGTACACCCTTAGCAGTTCACTCTTGGCCTGAGTTTCAGGATCTGCTGGTGATGGAGACTTCACCGGAGAGGGGTGATCACTGGCGGATGCGGAAGAGGGATTGCCTTTATCCTCCCTGGATCCCTCGGATCCACATGAGGACAGGAGCTGAGCTGTCAATGTCGCCGCCAGTAGAACGCCAACACGAACTAATACGGGGTGCGTTGACGTGTTGGATTGAGGAATGGTCACGAGTACCCCTGAACTGATTTTGGCGGCACGTCACTGAGCGCCGAATTTCATGAGCGCTGCCGCTGCGGCAGATGTGCACTGTTGTAGTGCTACTGGGGGTGTTACAGCGAGTGGCCGCAACGTCATGAGCGAGCGATGTCTCGCCGTGTGAATTCCTTTTCGCGCTTGGTCAATGGAGGTTCTGTAAGTGGTGGCGACTTAGGGCCGCGAAGTACACCGATAGCGATGGTCGGTGTCAGGAGTCGGGTAAGTGGCGCGGAGAGCGTGGTGGTGTCGAGGGCTGCGCGGCAGATGGCCGGGCGTCCAGTGGCGGTCAGTGTGAGTCGGGCCATGTATCCGCGCAGGATGCGGGATATAGCTGGCGACTGTGGACCGACGGTGCCGGGGTACAGGATGTCCTGGCCTGTAGCGAGATCCCAAGGCCCTCGAACAACGCGGCTGATAGTGCGCTGCAAGGAGCGGGAGGTCTCGGGGGCGTGCGGGTCCCGCGTGCGGAGCGTGTCGCGTAGGGCTGTGGCGCATTGGGCTGCTACGGACATACCTTGGCCGTAGATGGGGTTGTAAGTGGCAACCGAGTCGCCGACGGCAACGAAGCCGGCGGGCCATTGACCGAGGCGCTCATAGAGTCGGCGGCGGTTGACGGTGCTGTGGGACACGTAGACATCGGTGAGCGGATCTGCACGACTGATGAGGTCGGCGACAATGGGGTGTCGCACTTGTCGGGCGAAAGGCTCGAATTCTTCGGGATGCTTTGACGGGTGGCCGCCGCGGGTTCCGGACAGAGTGACCAGCCAGCGTCCGCCCTCGATGGGAACGATGGTGGCTGACTGTCCTGGGACGGACTGCCGGGGATCCGGCTGCACTCCAACCACAGGAAATCCTTCCGCACCGACCGGGGCTTGGAAGATGCGCGTGGCATAGGCGAGGCCCGAATCCACTTCTATTTGGCCCACAGTTGGTAGCCCAAGAGTTGCGAGCCATTGAGGAGCAGTAGAGCCGCGGCCGCTAGCATCGACAACAAAGTCGGCGTTGAGAAGTGATTCCACAGAGCTGTTGGTGTCACGGATGGATATGCCCGTTACTCGGTCTGCGCTACCAGTCAGGCCTGACACTTCCGTTCCGTCTCGCAGGGTGATTCCCGGGAGAGCGAGCGCGTGCTTGCGTACGACGGCATCAAGCAGGTCGCGGGAACAAGCGATGAGATATTGCATCTCTGGCCAGCGACGGAGCCATCCCTCGGAAGAGAGAGATATCAAGCCCGTGGGAAGGGGAACACGGTGTGCCCCTGCGTCGAGCCACCGCTTGTGCACACCGGGCAGTAGGCCCTCGATCGCCCGATCGCCGCCGGAGTAGAGAAGGTGAGCGTGCCGGGCCTGCGGCAGGCCTCGTCTCGGCTCGGCGGCCTGGGGAAGGACGTCGCGCTCGATGATGGTGACGGTCTCGGCGTTGTCGGCGAGTGCGGCAGCTGCGAGCATGCCGGCGAGACCGCCGCCGAGGACTATGACATGGCCGATTTTTCCAGGGCGGTAGGCAGACTTCATGAGCGCGGGTCTCCTGCTGAGCGGGGTGCGGAGAGGGAGGCAACGATAGGCGAGTTGGAGAGGGCTCGGGATATCTGGACGAGGTTGGCCTGTTGGGAATACCGATCGTTGGTTTCTGTCTGGGCCGTTGTGGTCATGGAATGCAGTTGTCCGGCATGGACTTTCGTTCGTATGGCTGCAGCCAACATCGTTGCTTCGCTTACAGCTTGGGCTTCCTCGTCAGACAGACCATCAGCCTCGGCCCGGGCACGGGCGATCTCAGCAATGGCATGGTCGTGGTAGGGGCGTAGAGCCAGACGGCCGTCGTGAATTTCTGCCGTGCGTCGAGTCAGGCGGAGGTCGATGTCCCACCAACGGACTGGTATGGGGGCGACGACACTGGGAGTGGCGGTGCGAAGCTCTTGCCAGAGAGGGCGGAGCCTGTGGTAGGTGCTCCAGTTGTTGGCCAGAGACCGCAGTGCATCAACGCGTGCACCAGCCAATGGGAGCAGGAAACCTGTGGTGGCGACCAGCGTTCCGACAGTTCCAGTCAACGGTGCAACCTTGGTGCTCAGGGCATCCCAGTCAGTGCCCATCCAGCGTGCGCCAACTGCCAAGCCTTTGGACACACCAAAGCCGAGCCCGATCACATTGCCCAGAGCGATGGCGTGCAAACCCCGGTGCAGTCTTGAGTGGTGGGTGACGCGCATCCCCCAGCGCCAACACATGACCGACATCGTGATCGCGGCGAATATGCTGGCGGCCAGGTAGATCACAATCATCTCTCGGATACCGGGAGTTGTGGCGTAATACGTGTCGAAATCGACACGGCGTTCTTCGGGCGCGTTGCCAACTATGAAGAGGAAGACGACCAGCGCGATGACGACCCCAAAAACGAGCATCCACCTGTGGGCTGCTTGGCGGGCCCGTGATATGGGACCATCCCGCCAGTAGACGATGAGGATGAGACACGCCGCGCTGAGCGCGGAGATAAGCCCGTAGTCCAAGGGTGCTGACAGATTGGGGGTGTCAGCGGATCGGTTCACCCATCCGATCACCCTCGGGTTGGCAAAGAGAAAGGTTGTGCCGTTCAGTAGGAGGACAGTGCACACACTGCGGACCAGCGGGTCGTGTGGCGAACGAACCAGCGCAGGTATACGACAGGCGAACGCTGCCCAGACAGCAAATGTCGGTATCCAGTAGCCAGCGTTACTCATGGGTTTGGACCCTCCGGCCACGGCGCCCTAGTGAGACCTCGAGGCGGTTGGCCAGCTCGTCTTCTGTCGGGCTGCTGTATAAGGGGCTGGCAGATAAGAGCCATTTACGCACCTTGCTGGCCAGCATCGATCCAAACAGTTCCGCTTCTGCCTCGTCGTGCTCGCAGTAGTCGGTGCGGGCTGCTATTCGGGTGGCAATGTGTTGTGCTGTATCCGCGTCGACGCAGGGATCGAGTATCTTGGTTGCGTCTGCTGGTTGCAGCGACTGAGTCCCTGTGTCAAGGTTCTCAAGGTGCCAGAACTCGTGGGCCATGATGAGTACTTGATGCTCTGTTGCAACCGTGGATTCTACGAGCACCAGGCGCTGCGTTTCGGTGACCACCAGCAGTCCGCTGACCGTGCCTGGAGGGAAGGCTGTGAGCCGGTAGGCGAGAGGGTGGCCATGGTGCTGGCTCATGCCCGTGCATAGGGATTCGAATAGTTCTTTTGAGTTGCTGGGCTTTTTCCTTTCAAGTTCATGGAGCAGGACAGTGCACAGGCGCCGCATTCGTCTCGTATCCACGATTCTTCCCCGCCAGTGTTAACTCGCTGTCTCACGGTTCGCGTGATTCGGACGCAGGAGCGTCGGCCTTGTTTTCACTGTTCAGGATGCGGTTGACGATGTCGAGTACGGAGGCTCGCGCATCCGGCGACAGTTGCCCGGCCCGCATGGCGATCTCGCGCACACCATGGACCTCTTGCAACTGTCTCCACAGCGCCTCGTCCTCGCTCTCTTGGATGAGGGCTGTAGTCGGGGCGTTCGCAGAGAGCGCTCTGCGTTTCTCGGCAAGGGCCTGCAGACGTTGCTCGACCTCCATGACTGCCGGATGTCCGTCCGGCTGGAGCAGGTAGTCCACATGGACCTTGAAGAAGGCCGCGATGGCATGCCCCTTGTCGAGGGAGGGCATGGACCGGCCGGCGCGCAGCTTGGCGATGTAGTTGGTCGTCACGCCCACGTGCGCGGCGATCTCGGCGTCCGAGTAGTGCTCGGCCGTATCGGCAAGACGTTGGAGACGGGTGCCGAAGAGCGCAGCGCTGCCAGGCTCTAAGGAAGAGGGACCCGTCGTGTTCGAACGAGGGGACATGAGATCGGAGCGTAGACCAACGAGACAGATCAGGGGAACCGTTTGGTGGACAATTGTTTGGAGTGGTCTCGAGGCCTGGGCGTACAGGGCTTGGTGAGGTCAAGATCCAAGCAACTATAGTTAGTTCGGAATTCAATCAAGCGTCTGGCTGCGCAGGTGCTCCTGATGGTGGCCGCGTGCAAGTATCCGTCGCAAGGCGATCTGATCCGAAAATAAGAGTTCCCGAGGGCGTGCGCCGTCGTCCCGCCTGCCGCTGGTGCGGCCTGCGGGTCGGCGACGGCGCCCGGCATGGACTCAGGCAGCGGGTTCGATGGCGACCCGGTAACCGAGGGCTTCCAGTTGCCGGATGGCGGTGCGTTTCACGCGGTCGGGCTGGTGTCGGTGACGGTCGTAGTAGTCGGCGCCCAGGTCGTGGAACCGGGCTTCGGGGTCCTTGAGCAGGTGCCAGATGATGACCAGCAGGGAGCGTCCGACCGCGACGACGGCCTTCTTGCGTCCGCGGCGCTGGGCGATACGCCGGTAGTGTTCGCCGAGGAAGGTGTCGGTCTTGCCAGCCACGACGGCGGCATTGCCCAGGACCTGGGCCAGGTAGGGATTGCCGTGTCCGGTGGTGGACTTGCCCTTCTTCTTGCCCGCGGATTCCTTCACTCCCGGGGCGAACCTGGCCCAGGACACCAGGTGGCCGCTGGTCGGGAACCGGTCCATGTCGACGCCGATCTCGGCGAGGATCACACGGGCGGCCACCGGGTTGATGCCGGGGATCTCGTCGAGCCGTTCCACCGCTGAGGTGAAGGACTCGATCTGCTGCTCGATCTCGGAGTCCAGGGCCTGGACATCGGCGTCGATCATGTCCACCCTGGCCAGCATCCGCCGCAGAAGGAACGCATGGTGGTCGGTGAAGAATCCTGTGAACGCCTCCTGCAGTGCTGCTGTCTTGACGCGGAGCCGGCCCCGCGCCATCAGCGCCAGGGCCCGCGGATCGCGTTCACCGGCGACCAGCGCTGCCATCATCTGGCGCCCCGAGATCCCGAAGATGTCGGTGGCCACCACGCTCAGCTTGACCTGGGCATCCTCCAGCAGTTTCTCCACGCGGCTCTTCTCCGCCGTGCGGGCCATCACCAGGTCCGACCGGTAACGTGTCAGGTCCCGCAGCTGGCGGAACTTGGCGGGCGGGACGAAGCTGGGCCGCAGCATCTGGCGCTCGGCGACCTTGCACAGCCAGACCGCATCCAGCCGGTCGGTCTTGGGCCGCCCCGGCAGGTGCTTGACGTCCTTCGCGTTCACCAGCCAGGTCTCGAACCCGGCGGCCTCCAGCACATAGAACGCCGGCTTCCAGTAGTCCGAGGTCGACTCCATCACCACCCGGGTCACCCCCAGGCAGTGCAGGTGATCGGCCATCTCCAGCAGCGACCGGGTCATCGTGGGGAAGGCCTGAACTTCCTGCCGCCGTCGCCCGGAATCCCCTTCCCCGGGCACCCGCACGCAGCACACCAACTCGGCCTTCCCGATGTCCAGCGCCGCCACCCGCTCGATGATCTCCTCATAATCCTGGACCTCTGCCAGCACCGCCCATCCCCTCCTTCCGGGAAGCGGACCGCTGCCCGGGGAACCACAGGGCTGGTGAAGAAATCTGATCCTCGTGCTCGAAGCAACACTGAAGCGCCCGTCGGCTGGCTCCCGCGTCCGGCTACGGAACGACCTCGAAGATCACATTCGATACGACGTCACCGGGCAGCGGCCGCACCCCATTTTCCGTCCGGAACGGGCGTCACCGCAGGGATTCCAAGGGCTACGGAGAAGAGCCCCTTGGTCACCGGGAGTTGGTCCGGTCGGTGCCCGGACCGCGACGAGCGAGGCCGAACCGTCCCGGCACGTCCTCGTCCAGCCACCCCCGCTCCACCAGACGCTTGAGCTTCACCCTCGTGCCCTCGATCTTCCCGGTCGTCGTCGGCAGCCCGATCCGCGGCACAATCTGCTTGGCCTGCAAGGGGCCCGGTGCGTCGGCGATGATCTCCATGATGTCCCGGTACACGTCCGGCAGCATCGTTGCCACCAGGCCCTCCCGCCAAGGCGGGACCATCATCGCTCCCACTCCGTGCGGCTCCGACTCCTGCTCAGGCTCTGCCGGCACGTCCAACTCGGCATCAGTCTCCGCGGCCGACAGCTCAGCCAGCACCTTCGTGACGGTCTCCCGCGTGATCACCAGCCGTGACAAGTCCTCGCGCGCTTTCTCCAGCCTGCGAGTCAACTCCGCAGCCTCAGCTTGGAGTTCCTCGACCCGCCGCCGAGCCTCAGCCTCCCGCGCCTCAAGCTCCTCCGGCAAAGACACCATGGCGCTCCACCTCCACCTCGCCACGGTAGAAGTGCGACAGCACCGCCCACGCGTCAATCAGCGTCTTCCCAGCTCAGCTCTCCCTCGAAAGGATCCACACCCGGTGAGATATGGCGACGTCTGGAGCAGATCCGTCCCTGACCTGTGATAGGAGCGGGTCATATAGACCTCCTTCGACCGGTAGTCAGCCCGAACGCGCCTGGCCCGTGGGGCCCGTGGCCTGCCCGCCCGGGGGTGAGGACACATCGGACGGGCAGGGAATCCCGGCCAGGCCAACAGCAGGACATTTCAAGGCTGTTCACTTCTCGGCCGGCGTGTCGGGCACAGTGGCCACGGGGGCCGTGGCGGCGTGGTGCTGTTGCTCGACGATCTGTCCGAGCAGGACCAGCGTCGCGATGACACCCAGCCCGTAGATCCACTTGCACACGTCGCCTACCGGGTCGTACCAGGTGGAACCGCGAGGGCGCGCGTGGCAGCTCATTCGGCTGCCCCCCCCTTGGCACCACTGGTCGTCCCCAGGCTCCGTCAGTGCGAGTCCGAGCAGGCCCCGGCAGGCGCGGGCGAGCTCCTGCGCGTATACGCACCAGGCAACTACCTGACCGTCGACGGTGGGAGCGGAGTCGAGCTTCTTACGGATCTCGCCGACAAGGAGCTGGACGATGCGCTGCTGGTCGCTGGACGCCCAATCCTGCGCTTCCACGACGGGCAGCAGACGCCTCACATGCCCCCGCAAGGCCGTGAGCAGGTCATCCACGGTGTCGGCCAGCGGCATCGCGTCCAGGGTCTTGCCGATGGTCGCGGTGATGTCCTGTACGTCGATCGGGTGCGTGTGCTGCGCGGCAGACTCGGAGTGGTCGGCGGCCGCGGTTACCGGATCTCCCCCGGGGCTGAAATCCGGGAGCGGCATCGCCCGTGCGAGGTCGTAGTAGTCCTCGAAGTCGTTACTGCTCCACTCTTGCGGATCACCATGTGAGTGCCGATAGCGGGCGCCGAGGGGAGATTCGACGGCGCGCTCGTGGTGCTCCTCGGTACGCGGAACGGCGCCGGACATGGCTGTGCGCGGGAACAAGGGCATGGGAGGGCTCCTGCACGAGCGGTGATGGTGGTCGTTGCGACGGTCCGCCACTACTCACTGCCTTCGAGGGGCGGAGCCGCCGCACTGGTGAACCGAACACCCGAAACCGGAAGGAGGGGTTGGTTCAGTCACCCCAGTATCCGGTCGCGTGTGTGAGGTCACCATGCTCTGGGTATCGAGGTTCTGAGTCGCGTATCAGTTGACGAACTGATACGACGAAGGAGGGGCAACGATGCCGGCAGCAAAGGAACTTGACCCATTACGGAATCTCGCATCACTTGCAGGATCCATGCTGCGCAACAGGCGTAAAGCCGTTGGGCTGACGCAGACCCAGTTCGGGAGGAAGATTCCCCTGTCGCAGGCGATGGTCGCAAGCATCGAACTCGGCAAGGAGATCCCCAACGCGGACACTGCGCAGCTGATCGACGATGCTGCGGGCGCCGGAGGCGAGTTGGTCGCGACGTGGTACCACGTGCGCAAGGACATCCAGCGGCAAACCACTTACCCGATCTGGTCCCACGCATACCTGTCAGCCGAAGTTGAAACGACCCGCATCCAGCACTTCGCGAACATCGTCCCTGGACTTGTGCAAACCGAGGACTACGCACGGGCGATCATCAGCGCTGGTGTCACCCTCTTCGGGGGAGATGTCGAGGAGAAGGTCGAGGCCCGCATGGAGCGCCAGACCATCCTCGGAGGAGATGACCCGCCGTGGCTCTGGAGCATCATGGACGAGGCCGCGCTCTATCGCGTCGTCGGCAGCCACGACGTGATGTGCGTCCAGCTCACGCATCTCCTCGAACACTCCCGGCGACCCCGCATCACCTTCCGCATCCTGCCTTTCAACAGGCAGATCCCAGGCGGCGTTACCTCCATCGGAGCCCTCATGCTCCTTTCACGACCAGGGAAGAACGAGGCAGTCTACTGGGAGAGCGGCATCAACGGGGCCTTCCTGGAAGCGCCAAGCGAAGTGGCGGTATACAGGGCCTTCTACGATCACCTGGATCTCGACGTCCTGACGCCGTCGGCGTCAACCGACCTGATCCGTAAAGCCCGTGAGGAGCACCATGCGCACTGCGAACACCATTGACCTGACGTACGTCACCTGGCGCAAGTCCACTCACAGCGGCAACGGCACCGACTGCGTCGAAGTATCCGACGACCTCGACGCAGTCGTGCCCGTCCGCGACAGCAAGAAGCCGACCGGTGCCGTCGTCGTCTTCACCAGCACGGCCTGGACCTCGTTCATCGGGCGCATTCACGCCGGCCACATCGGAATGACTCGCTGAACCATCCCGAATGGCACGTGGCCTCTCCCCAGGGATGACGAGGAGAGGCCACACTTGCGCCGCGACCTGAGCAGTTTAGGCAGCACCTGGCTTTCATAGGCATAGCATGAAACCCATGTCACGCCCTCAGCACCGGTGTGAGTCGGGGTCAAGGTTGTCGATGCCCTCTGGCGGCAGTGCCAACCGCTAACAATTTCCTAAAGCTTGCCCAGCTCCGGGGTGGTGACGTACGTCTTGTCGTAGCCTAGGAGCTGCCGAGCTCGGTTTGGTTGAGCCGGTGCACTGCCCAGTGGAACCGTAGGATTGTCCCCAAATTGCGGGTGGCGAGAACCGTCTTGGCCTGGGAGGTCGCCCAGTGCCACACCATATGACGGGCCGCAGGGTGAGGCGGCTGAAGCGTCACGTCGTCACCCCCAACGGCGGTTCAGTTGTGCCGCTGCCCGTACCAGGCGGCGATCGCGCGCTTGTACCTGTCCGGCATGTTCAGCCCCGGCACCTCATCGGCCGCGAACAGCCCGATCTCCTTGTGTTCGTGGCTGATGACTGGCGTCCGGTCCGGGGTGAGCACCGTGCAGCCGTAGGTGACGATCAGAACTCGCCGACCGGGGATCGGCTCGTAGATCCACACTCCACAATCGATCAGCGGCCCCGCTTTCACCCTCCAGCCCGTTTCCTCCAGCAACTCCCGCTCGACCGTCGTCTCCGGGCTGTCGTCAGAGGACTCAAGCCTGCCGCCGGGCAGTTCCCACTCCGCCCGCTCGTTCTTGAGCAGCAGCACGCGCTGATGGACGTCCAGGGCGACCGCCTTGACGGAGACGGGCCAGGTCGGGGGCGTGTAGGTCATCGCTGTCCTTCACGGTGCACTGCCGGTCCAAGGGGCTTGCGGAACATAGCATGGCTACATCAACCACCCGGCCTTATATGCGAATTGCCCGAGCCGGCAATCTGTCGCTGCACCCTGTTGCCCAATGCCGCCGACCCTGTCCGCACTGTCTCCGACGAAGGGGCACGCCGATGCGCGAAGCCCAGTCGTACGTGGCCCGCTACGTCGACAGCCAGTCACCACGGGGCGAAGAGGTGGTCCAGCAGGGGGGGGGTACGCGACAGTGGAAGTTCGTCCGAGGGCGTTCAGCGCGGATAGCCTCTCGGCGGATGGGGGATCATCAGCTGCACAGGCTGAAGCGGGAGGGCTGGGCTCGGTGGACCTTGGCGCACTGCAGGAGCGGGCAATCCAGATCCATGATCTTTATGACGAGCTGAACCGGCGCGAGCGTGGCCGGGTCTGGCGGCGGGATGAGTTCATGCTGGGTTTCGTAGGGGACGTTGGTGATCTGGCCAAACTCGTCATGGCCGAGGAGGGAGCGCGGGACGTGCCTGGCGGGCGGGCGGCGCTCGAGCACGAACTCGCCGACTGTCTATGGTCGGTGCTGATTCTCGCGCGCCGCTACAACGTTGATCTGGGCGGCGCCTTCCTCCGGACCATGTCGGAGCTCGATACGGCGATCAGTGCCCAGCTTACGAAGACCGGTGAGCTCGCTTGATGTCCTCAACGGGAGTATCGCTCGCCCGGGCGGAGACGCGCTGATGGAACTGCGGCCGATGGATCTCGATGTCTACGTGGCCCGGGCACGGTCGGGGCCCTGCTTCGTGTGTGCCTTCCTGGACGGGAATCCGGACTACACCCACGAGACGGTGTTCGAGGATGCCGAGCACGTGGCCTTCCTGGACCGGTGGCCCACACTGCCAGGCAAGGTTCTCGTGGCACCGAAGACACACATCGAGCATGCCATCCGGGACCTGGACGAGGACGCCTACCTCCGGCTGATGCGCATCGTGCGTACCGTGGCGCGCGCAGTGGAGCAGGTCTTCCAGCCGGAGCGGACCTATCTGCTCTCGCTGGGCAGTCAGCAGGGCAATGCCCACCTGCACTGGCACATCGCCGGTCTGCCGCCGGGCGTTCCGTACGAGCGGCAGCAGCACCACGCGTTGATGGCGGAGAACGGGGTGCTGACGTACACGCCCCAGGAGCACAGCGAGATCGCGGCGCGGCTTCGCCAGGTGCTCGCAGCAGCAAGACCGTGATCCTGCGCCACAGGTGTCTGGCCGTGGTCGGGGCCGTCGGAGCTCAGATACTTCCGGCGGCGACCGGGACATGGGCGGTGAAGGCTGCGCGCAGGTTCCTTGCTGATCCGGTGGCGGTGGCGACGGAGCGGGATGTCAGGCCGGCTGCTTCGTCCCGGTCGCGCGGACTGCGTAGATGTGTGCGCTGGCGGTGAGCATCTCGGAGGAGCCGCGGACGATCGCGGCTGGCCAGGCGGATTGGGCTCCGTCGAGTGCGGTCTTGCCTGGGGTCAGGTAGGACGGGGTGGTCCGGCTGAGGCGGACCATGGCGTGGCCGGTCCAAGGGCGACGTCGTGATCCGCTCGGAGGCCCCCGCCCTGCTCCGCCTGGCCGAACTCCTCAAAGTGAACGTCTGAACGTCTGAGCGAAATCGGCCTAACTTGGGCCCGCCGCCGCACCGATAGCGTCGGGGGCGCACCGAGCACGGTGTGCCCCGACCAGATGAGGACCTGCAATGCGCGTTTCCGTGATCGGCTGTGGTCACCTCGGCATCCCGCACGCAGCGGCGATGGCCGAACTCGGCCACGAGGTCATCGGCGTGGATGTCGACCAGGCCAAGGTCGACCGGCTCAACGCCGGCGAATGCCCCATCTACGAGACCGGCCTTCCCGAGTTGCTCGCCCGACACACCGCGAGCGGACGCCTGCGGTTCACCACCGACATCCGCGAGGCCGCCGACTTCGCCGAGTTGCACTTCATCGGCGTCGGCACCCCCATCGACGCCGACGGCCGCTCCTACGACACCGGGCAGGTCTACGGCGCCATCCGCCAGCTCGCCCCCCACCTCCACCACCCCTGCACGATCGTCGGGAAATCGACCGTCACCGTCGGCACCACCCACCAACTCACCAGCCTTGCCCAGCGCTTGGCCCCCGCAGGCGAGCGCGTCGACGTCGTGTGGAACCCGGAGTTCCTCCGCGAGGGACACGCGGTGCAGGACACCCTCCGCCCGGACCGCATCATCGCCGGCCTCACCACCGCCGAGGGCGAGAAGGCGATCCGCGCCGTCTACGCCCCGATCCTGGAGGCCGGCGTCCCGCTGTTCGTCACCGACCCGCAGACCGCCGAGCTCGCCAAGGGTGCAGCGAACACGTTCCTCGGTCTGAAGATCAGCTACATCAATGCCGTTGCCGACATGTGCGAGGCCGCCGACGGCGACGTCTCCCAGATCGTCGAGATCCTGGGCATCGACCCGCGCATCGGCAGCGGCGGCATGCGGCCCGGCATCGGCTACGGCGGCGGCTGCCTCCCCAAGGACGTCCGTGCCTTCACCGCCTCCGCCCGGCAACTCGGCGCCGAGCAGGCCGCTGTTCTCCTGCGCGCTGCCGAGACGATCAACGAGAGCCGAACCGGCGTCGCCATGGATCTCATCACTCGCGCCCTGGGCGACCGCCCCCTCGAAGGTGCTCGGGTCACTGTGTGGGGTGCGGCGTTCAAGCCCGGCACCAATGACGTTCGTGAATCCCCGGCCCTCGCTCTCGCCCGCGCCCTTCAGCAGGCCGGCGGCACCGTCACCGTTCACGACCCGCAGGCCGTGGCCACGGCCATGATGCGCAACCCCGAGTTCGACTACACCGACGACCTGCCCGCCTCCCTCGACAACGCCGATCTCGTCGTCCTGGCCACCGAATGGCCCGAGTACCAGCAGGCCAACCCCCAAGCCCTCGTCCGCCGCCCTGCCAACCCCCTGCTCGTCGACTGCCGCACCACCGTCGACCCCGAGCCCTGGCGCGCGGTGGGCTGGACCGTCCACCAGCTCGGACGGCCTGGGAAATAGGGTCGGCCCCCTGCTGTCGGCACGGGTTACCTTGCGAGCATGACGGGCTCTTGTGGGGCGCCGTTGCTCAGCACGTTCGAGGTGAGGTCGGCGAGCTGGCCAGGATAGACGGTCTCGCTGGTCGTGCGGAGCTCGGTGACGGTCCACCAGCGCAGCGCCCGAATGGTGTCGGGCTGGGTGGCTCGAGCGAGGTCCGCGGTGTCAGTGGTGAGGTGGGCGAGGTAGTACCGCTCGACCTGGCGGACGGTCTGCCCGCCGACCTCGTGGTCCTGGCTGCGTTCGGCGAGTTGGGGGCCGAGCTCGGCGTCGGTGACGCCGAGCTCTTCGCGTAGCTCCCGCCGGACGGCGGTCTTGTGGACTTCGCCCTTGTCCAGTGATCCGCCGGGTGTTGCCCAGAACCCGCCGTGCTCGTCGTAGCGGAGGAGGAGGACGCGGTCCTGGTCGTCGAGCACGACGGCGCGGGCGGCGCGGCGGATGGGTGGGGTCATGGGGCCAGTGTGGCCGGTTCGGCCTGTGCGGACCGGATCCCCAAGTGCTCCCGCAGCTCGCGGGCGGTGAGGTTCGGGATGTGGAGGTGGGCGTCGAAGGTCAGGTCGGGCGCGGAGGGGACGGCGATGAGGTGCATGCCGGCGGCGAGGGCGGCAGTGGCCCCGGTGGGCGAGTCTTCGAACGCGATTGCCTGCCTGGGGTCGGTGTCGAGTGCGGCGCAGGCGTTGAGGTAGACGTCGGGGGCGGGCTTGGGGCGGGCGGCGGTGTCGCTGCCGAGGATGGCGATGAAGGCTTCGAGGTTGAAGTGGGGTTCGAGGTAGGCGCGGACGATGGGGGCGGGGGTGTTGGAGGCGATGGCGAGGGGGCGGGTGCCGGCGAGGGTGTCGATGAGTTCGACGGCGCCGGGCATGGGGGCGTGGCCGTCGCCGAGGTTGGTCTGGACGAGGTCGTACAGCTGTTGGCCCAGGACGTGCGGTTGGGCGGGGTGGGCGAGGAGTTCGGCGAGGCGGTGTCCGAGGGGGATGAGCTGGAGGCCGACGAGGCTGCGGCGGTCGGCGGGCTTCAGGCGCTGGCCGTAGTGGGCGGCGAGGGTTTCGTAGGCGCGGTCCCAGGCGCCCTGGGTGTTGACCAGGAGTCCGTCGCAGTCGAAGACGATGGCCGCGTGCCGGATCTGCTGCCGGGATAGCCGAGTGAGGGCCATGGTGCTGTGTCCTTCCTGGTGAGGGGCGTTCAGCGGGGTTTGGTGGCGACGGCGCAGGCGAGCAGCGGGTAGGCGGGATCGTAGTGTTCGAGGGCCTCGGCGGGGAGTTCTTCGGTGGCGAGGCCGAGGAGCATGGCCTGGCAGGCGGTGAGGTTGCCGTGGCCGGTGACGGTGACGTCGCCGTTCCAGCGGGAGAGCAGTCGGGCGAGGCCGGGCGGGGTGAGGCGCCAGAAGTCGTGGTCCGGGGTGCTCTTGGAGAGTCGGCCGACGGTGGGTGTGGTCAGCAGCAGCGTGCCGCCCGGGGCGAGTGCGTGGTGGCAGTTGTCGAGCGCGGCCGCGGGCGAGGTGAGGAGTTGGAGGGTGTGGGTGAGCACGATGGCGTCGAAGGTGGCGGGCGGCAGGGAGCCGGGGACGGTGAGGTCGGCGTACAGGGTGGCGCGGGTGTTGGCGGTGTCGATGTCGACGGCCGTGGTGGTGCTCACGCCGGTGCCGTAGGTGCGCAGATAGGTGTCGTCCTTGATCTCGGCGGCGTGGCCGTGGATGAGGTGTGCGTGGCGGGTGAGGAAGCGGTTGATGTAGTGGCGGTCGACGGGGGTGCCGCGGTCGTAGCCGTAGAAGTCCGAGACCGGCTCGGAGGGGAGCGAGAGGGCGGGCTGCGTCATCAGCGGGCTCCGTTCGTGGTGAGGGTGGTGAGCTGGTCGAGGGTGTGGTGCAGGTCGTCCTGCAGGCGTGGGATGCGGTGGCGGCGGGCGGTGGTGGGGGCCCATCGCTGGTGGGAGCGCAGTTCGCGGGCGCTGGCGAGGGTGGCGGCGAGCCAGAAGGCCGCCTGGTGCGGCAGTCGGGAGGGCATGGCGCGGGTGATGGCGTGCCGGTTGGCGGGGTGGTCGCCGAGGAGGACCCACAGCATGGCGTGGTCGTAGCCGGGCAGGCGCAGGGCGAGGAACTCCAGGTCGATCAGGGCGAGTGGTCCGCCGCCGGGTGGGGTGAGGGCGTTGGCGGGGTGGCCGTCGCCGAATTCGAGCCGCAGCGGCAGGTGGCGGCGGGCGCAGTCGAAGGCACGGCGTGCGGTGTCGAGTTGCCGGGGGGTGAGCAGGTCCAGGGCGGCGAGCTGGCCGGGATAGTCGTTGTCGTCCGCCCACGCGCCGCACGGCCGCCAGCGGTGCACCGCGTCCAGGGCGCCCAGCAGTGCGCCGAGGGCGTCCGGCGGCAGCGGCGCGTGCGGGTACCGCTCGGGGGCGAGAGGTTGTCCGGGCAGGCGGGAGATGACCAGGACGGGGGCCTGGTGGTCGGCGCCGAGGAGCTCGGGCATCGTCACGGGCGGCCGGGCCTGTAGCAGTGTGCGGTAGACGGCGATCTCGTGGCGGGCCCGGCCCAGCCAGAACGGGCGGCGGTCGACGGGCACCTTCACGAAGGCGTGCCGGTCGTCGACGGTGCCGGGGACCAGCAGGGAGGTCTCGGTGGCCAGCGGCGCGCCGTCGGGCGTGAAGCCGGGGGTACAAGCACGGGCGGCGACGACGGCTTCTTCCACGGCCGAGGCGACGAGCATGGTCGTCACAGGGCGCTCCCTTCGGTGGCGGGGACGGGCAGCGGCCAGCGGCCGGGCGGGCGCGGCGGCAGAGTGCGGAGGAAGACGAGCGCCTGGCCGAGGAGCACAGTCGGCGCGGCGGTGCCGTCCAGCTGCAGCACCCGGCCGGGCAGCCGGGCGAGCGCCGCGGCGTAGTAGTGGGCCATCGCTGCTCGTACGGCCGGGGCGACCAGGTGAGCGGGGAGGGGGCCGCGGGCGTGCAGCCGGGCCCGGGCGACGGGTTCGGGCACCGTCAGGTGCAGCACGGCGTCCGGCGGCCGCAGGCCGGCGAACAGGCGGGCCGCATAGGCGAGATCATCGGGGACGCCGATGGCGCGCATCCCCGCCTCGTGCGCAGCCAGCGACAGCGGGCACCGGTCGAACACCACCACCGCGTCGGTGGCGGCCGCACGCTGCCGGTCCTGTTCGACGGCGGCCAGATGATCCAGCCCGGCGCGGGCGGCCGCGGCATCAGCCGGTGGCCACGGCGGCAGCGGAGCGAGATCGGCGTACTCGGGCACGACGTGCGCACCCAGAGCCTCGGTGAGCGGGCCGACAAGGCTGCTCTTGCCGGCCCCGCACATCCCCTCGACCGCCACCTGCACCTGTCCGACTGGGGCGGTGTGTGCGTTCGGGGGCCGTTTCACCGGAATGCCTCCGTGATCTCGGGTGCGCTCGCTACCCTCGGGCACTCCGAGGAGCAGCGGGGCCGGTGAGGAGAGCGGGCATGGAGAGCGCGGACCGGACAGACGCGCAGTTGTGCGGCCAGGTGCTGGCCGCCTTCGGCCTGCCCGCCCCGGAAACAGTGCGGCCGGTCCCCGAGGGGCTGATGAACCGCAACTGGGACGTCCGCGCTGGCGGGGCCCGGTATGCGGTGAAGGAGGTCCTGGACGTCGGCCCGGACGCCGCCCGGCGGCAGCACGACGCGACGTGGGCTCTGGCCGACGCCGGCCTGCCTGTCCCGGCCCCCGTGCCCACGCCCGGCGGGGACACCCTCGCGGTCGTCGATGGCCGCCCGTACGCGCTCACGCCCTGGGCGCCGGGGGAGATGGTGCCCGCGCATTCCTGGAGCCTGGCCCAGGCGTCGGCGGTGGGGGTCTTGCTGGCCGAGCTGCACGCCGAGCTGGCCACCGCCATGCCGCCCGCTCCGCACACCGTGCCGGTGACCGTCACCGCCCCGGAGAAGGCGGCCGCCCGGATCACCGACTACCGCCGGAAGGCCGCCGCGGGAGGCGACTCCTTCGACCGCGTGGTGGAACAGGCGCTCACCGAGCGCGAGAGACTGCTGGACGCATGGGCCGGCCAGCGGCCAGTCGACGGCGAGCGTGGCCCGGTCGGTTGGTGCCATGGCGATTTCCACGATCTGAACCTCCTCTGGCAACAGGGAGCAGTCAGTGCGGTGTTGGACTGGGACCGGCTGGGCGTGCGCCCGTACGCCGACGAGGTCGTGCGCACCGCGACGCTGCCGATGATGTTCGGGAGCGGGGACGAGCACGGGCTCGACCTCCCGCTGGTGACCGCGTTCGTCACCGGCTACCGCAAGGCCAGCGGGATGCCCGCGGCGCCGTTGGCGGAGGCGGCCGAGCGGCTGCGGTGGGAGCGCATCTGCGACGTGTGGCAGCTGAAGGTCCACTACGACAAGGGCGACCCTTCGTGTGACCACCTGTTCACGGCCGCGTCGGCGCTGATCGGCTGGTGGTGCCGCAACCGCGAGCGGGTCGAGGACGCCCTTACGCGGGGCTGAGCGGCGCCTCGCCGACGGCGGCGGCCGCCTGGGCGGCGATCTTCCAGCCTCTGGGCCCGGCAGCATTAGCGCCGCGGGCCAGGCCCCTGCGCCAGAGCCGCCGCCGTTCCTCCAGCGGTGGCTGGGCGGCTACCGCGCGGGAGTGCACGATGCCGTGCACCACGAACTCGTCGTGCGTGCGCCGGGCCCACGCCGCGGCGCCGCGCGGGCTGCGGGTGGCGAAGAAGGCGAACAGCGCGCCGGTCTCCTCCTCGAAGAAGGCTTCCGGGCTGGTGCGGCAGCCGGTCGAGGTCCGCGGGACTGCGGAGATGTCGACCAGCTCGCCCAGAGATCGGCCGCAGCCGGGTACGGGCTGGTCGCGCTCCCCGGCCGGATACCGGCCGACCGCGCCGAACTTCAGGTGGGGGGAGCCCAGGCGGACGTCCGGGGTGAAGTGCAGGGAGTACCCGGCATCGGTGAGGTCGGCCGAGAGCGTCATCTGGTCCGCGTAGGAGGTGGCCCAGGCGCTCTGGTCCGCCCACCCCCCGACCGCAAGAAGCGCGTGCCGGTCGAGCAGGAGCATGCCGCCGACCAGCTGCACCCGCAGCGGGGCGAGCAGCCCGCCGGCGCCGGGCAGCCGCCGGGGCGGCAGGTGGGTGTCGGGCCAGCAGTGGAATCGGGTCGAGAACCGGGCCCGCTCGATGTCCAGCCGTCCGACGGTGTGTGCCGGGGTGGTCTCGGCGGGGGAGAGGGCGCGGTAGTAGACCGGCAGCATCAGCGCCGCCGCCCCCTGGTCCCGGCGCCGTACGGCGGCCAGGGTGGCGCTTGCGCCGGCGGCCCACAGCGGCGGCATCACGCAGTCGTCGTCCGCGTACAGCAGCCACCGGTGCCGGGCCGCGCGCGCCCCGGCCGTCCGGGCGGCGGCCGACCCGGCGTGTCCGCCCAGCCGTACGACCCGCACCGGCACCCCGCCGGCCCGGTGCTCGTACACGGCGAGGACGGCGACGGTGTGATCGGTGGACCCGTCGTCCACCACAACGATCTCCGCCAGCGCGCTCCCCGCCTGGGCCTGCAGCGAATCCAGCGCCCACACCAGCGGGTTGTCGCCACTCTGGGGGCCTTCGGGGGCGAAGGGGCACCGGTTGTAGGTGGCCAGCACCGCCGACACCGGGCCCAGCGCGGGCGACGCCGTACCCAGCACCTCGGTCAGCAGCGGCTCCTCCGCGCGCAGGGCAGCCACC
>NZ_JBKIWN010000045.1:0-26688 GCF_058146165.1 Streptomyces sp. AM25
GAGCTCAAAAAGGTGCAGTTAACACACCAGCCCTGCACGAGGTCCCCCGCGACAGGCTTGGCCGCCTCGCGGTCGCTCGCTCCGGCAGGGGGGCAAGGGGGATCATGCGGGCACATTGCGCTCTCCCTCTCATACGGGCTCGTACGGGTGTGGCCCCTCTTCGACGGCCTACGGCTCTCGGGGGGAACGGAGCGAGCCGTCGAAGAGGGTGTCGTGGGCCCTCGCTCGGCACGTTCGTCACGAGCGGCCGTCGGCGGAAGGGCAGCGACCGGAAGCATCGGGTAGGTGGCAGGCATCATCAGTCGGAACCCTTGACCTGCTTCGTGTTGATCAGTAGTTCCAAGACGTCCAAGGTGACCCAGGCCAGTCGGCGGAGATGGCCCAACGCCTCCCGCTCGGCGCCGGGGAGCTCCTCGGAACGCCGTTCGCGGGCCCGTTGAACGAGGGCCTGCGTCGCCGCGTTCTCGTCGCTCTCGGTGTTGGCCAAGACGATGTTGACGAGCTGCATGAGGTGGCCGCGGAAACGCTCGGCAAGCTCATCGAACCTCTCATGCGACGGCGCCTGGTTACCGAGGACATCGGCCAGGTCCTCGAAGATGGCGTCCACGGAGAGCGGCTGCCAGTTCCGCATGCTTTCCAGGACGAACCCAATGGAGGCCTTGTTCAGGGGCATCCATCGTCCGGGTGCCCCGAGAGGGAGGCGGTCCGCTTCGGCCGTGGTGGCGCCCATCAGCGCTTCCCTGCCGTGCCAGTGTTGAGCGTGCACCAGACGGTCGCGCCGCCGAGGCTCGTCCCCCAGGCGTCGGCGAGCGCGTCCACCAGAATCAGGCCCCGTCCACCCTCGTCGAGCAATCCGCCCGGTCTGACGTGTGGGACCTGACGCCTTTCGGCGGGGGTCTCCTCGTTGAGGAGGTCGGTCACCTGGATGCGAAGGCTCTGCGGCATTTGGTGAAGCCCCGCTTCCACCAGGTTGCCCGTGCCGTGCTGGAAGGCGTTGGTGGCCAGCTCAGTCAGGAGCAGCGCGGCGCGGTCAGCGAGGCCGAACAGGCCCCAGAGTCGCAGGTGCGCCATGCCGATCCGCCGGATCCGGCCCGGCTTGCGGAGGTCACTCTCCGCGATGCCGTCGGCGGGGTGCCTGGTACGCGGGAGGGTGACCACGATGTTCCGGAGCGCCGGCTCGTCGCCGTCGATGCTCAACATCTTGGAGATGGTCGGACTCATGGTGATCGGCATTGCCCAGACCTCCGCACTCGTCCTGACGGGGTGACGGAGAGAGGGCATCGTCGCACTGAGCGGCGATTTTCGCCTCTCCATGTCACCGCTTGGGCTGGCTCAACTACGTTGGCGGGCAAGTGCGTTGCAAGGCAACTGATTCGTCGCTGAAATTTCAGCGAGAGTCACATTGGACTATGCCGGAACATGCACAGAGGGCTGTGGCGGGGGTGTAGGGGATGTCACACTCTGCGCAGGGCGGTACCCGATCAGCCCACAGACATGGGGGTGGTGCACAGGTGGCGAAGAAGCGCGGCGCGACCGGCAGGCGGTTGGAGCTCGGCCTCCAGCTCAAACAGTTGCGCGAGAATTGCCCGCCGGTCGAGGAGAGCAGGGCACGCGGCATGACCCGCAAGGCCGCAGTCCGCGGGCTCAAGTCGCTCTCGGAAGCCTCGCTCCTGAGGATCGAGCACGGGGAGCTGAACTTCAGGCGCAACGTCGGCGACCTGCGCACTCTCCTGAAGAGGTACGGAGTCACCGATGAGGAGTTCATCGAGCAGCTGGTAGAGCTGAACCGCGAGGCCCCGAACGATGACTGGTTGACCCAGTACCGGGCCTTCATGCCGGCGGGGATGCCGCACTTCGTCGGACTTGAGGCTGAAGCCGATGCCATTCACGCCTACCACCCGACCGTGATCTTCGGTTTGCTCCAGACCGAGGCATACGCGCGGGCCCTGTTCGAGGTACAGCGCCCCGTCGAGGACACCACCGCCGAGTTCGTGCAGCGCAACGTTGAACTACGAATGGAGCGGAAGAAGAGGGTGCTGGGTCAAGACGTCAAGCTGCACGTGATCCTTGGAGAAGCGGCGTTGAGAACTCCCGTAGGCGACCACGACGTCATGCGAGAGCAGTACCAGGAGATCGCCACGTTGGCGCGCGAAGAGCACATCTCGGTTCAGGTGTTGCCGTTCAAGCGCGGCTACCGCGCGACCCACGACTTCATCATCCTCGACCTCGGCGAACCCCTGCCGATGCGCGTTCAGACGGACAACTCGTGGGGCGCTATCTCCACCTCGGACAAGCGCCGGGAAGTGGACCGGTTCATCCGCCGGTTCCAGGCGATGGTAGGGGTCTCCCTAGGCCTCGAAAAATCCATCGAATTCTTGGAAGAACTAGCGCAAAGGTAGCAAAGCCATCAATACATACATGTCATCAACGGAGATCGCGCCCGAAGGCGCGTGGGTCAAGTCGTCGCACAGTGATGGGACCGGCAACGCGTGCGTCGAAGTCGTCAACCTCAGCAGCTCCGGACACGTCGGCATACGCGATTCCAAGGACAAGGCGGGGCCGGCTCTGGTCGTCTCTTACTCGGCGTGGGCCCACTTCGTCACGCTGTGTGTCCCGGTGTACGGGACCGTCACCACCTGAACCTCACTGGCCGGTGAACGCCTCGCCGGCCGCTCCCTCGGCGCCCCGCGCCTGGCCTCGAAGCCGGGCGCGGGGCGCCGCACTGCGAAAACGCGCCAGGGTTCTCGATCGCATGAGCGAGGATCAAGAGGCGCGTGTGCGCCGCCCGGCTAGACGAGGCGGCGCCGACAGAAAGGGGGAGGGGTGGAACAAGCACTTCACTTGCCCGGGGGGGCTTTCGGGATCGGTGGCGGGGGCCTGCTCGCGGGCCTCATTGTCCTCGCCGTGATCGCCAACCAGAACAGCAGCAGCCCAGCCAAGCAGGCCGAGTTCAACAAGAAGATCGAAGAGTTCGCCGCAGTGATCGGCCGGTATCTCTCCGGCCAGGAGCTCAGCGGCATCCCGCGGAGCGAAGCTACCTGGTGGCGAGCCGGTGCTCCGCTTCCCGACGACAAGAAGACCGAGACACCCCTCGACCAGCTCGGCGGCGCGCCGGCAGGGGGCCCGCCCGTGTCCTTCGACAAGAACGTCCCCGTAACCGGTATCCGCCGCGCGCTGAGGGCTGTCACCGCACCCGTGCGGGTCCTGGGGCGCGCCCTCGGGGGGCTGTGGCGGGTCCTGCGGACCTGGCACCGGTGGCCGCGCGCTGCGCGTGCCGCCGTCCGTCTGTCCCCGATTCCCATTGCGTGGGGAGTCTGGAGATTCCCCGTCGAGACCGAGCTCGCGCTATCCGCCTTCGGCGTGGCCGTACTCGCCGTTGCTATCACCAGCCGGGCCGGTCTTGGTTGGTGGAGGATGAATCCGGTGTGGACCGACGGTCAGGTTTACGGCCCCGGCGTCTGGGTGGCAATCCGTCAGGTGCTCCGCATGGAGGAGACCGAGAAGCGGGCGCGCTGGCTCTCCGTCCCGGACGACATCACCGCGGCCGACGCTCGCGTCGTGCTGCGTCTTCCGGCGAAGTGGGTGGGCGGCCCAGAGGCCGTAGCAGCTATCGAGCGGATCGTCGAAGAACGCGTCCCCGGCGAGTGGGTATCGAAATGGGAGCGCACCGCACAGGAGCACTACGTCCAGTGGTCGCCTAAACTGAAGCCTAAACCGAAGCCGAAACTCCCGAACTACGTTCCGTGGAAGTCTACCGGGGACCCGCGCCGCGTATTCATCGGCCTCGCGATCGAGGGGGGCGAGGTCGTCGATGTCATCATCCACACGAAGACTGCTACGCCGCACTGGGGCGTGGGTGGTGACACCGGCAGCGGAAAGTCCACTGTCCTCTATATTCCTGTCGTGCACGGACGGCAGAATGGCGAGCTGATCGACATTCTCGACACCAAGCGCAACAGTCTTGCCTTGGCCGAAGGATATTCAGGCGTCCGAATTCACAAGTCCGTGCGTGAGTGCGTTGCGGCGTTTGCTGAATTCTTGGCCTCGATGACGGCGGCCGAGGCGGCACAGGAAAGGGGAGTGGACGAGTCTATTCGGAGTCAGCTCATACCGAGGACACTCGTCGTGGATGAACTCCCGACATTGATCAAGCTCGCATACACCTGGTGGAAATACGGGATCAAGGGCAAGGGGGTTCCCCCGTTTCTGGACTGGCTCTCGATCATCCTCCTTCAGGGGCGCTCCTCGAATCACCGGGTCGTCGTCGGTACGCAGCAATTCGCCAACGCCTATTTTGGCGGAACGATGGAACGCTCGCAGATCGGGACGAAGATTGCCGTGGGATATCAGGGCCGAATTTCCTGGGGCGTGGCTTTTGGGCAGAGTACGCCCGTCATCGGGTACGACACGACGATTCCCGGGCGAGGGGCCTTCTCCGACAAGCAGAAGGATCCCGAGGGGGACGACCTCTATGTCAGGGAAATACAGCCCTGCTACATAACCCCAGAGGTACCGCAGCTCCTCGCGCAATGCCCGAAGGCCCCCGATTGGTTCGACCGCGGGGAGATGGCACCGTGGATCACCGACGAGATCCTCACCGAGGTCAACGCGGTTGCGGCCACCGCCCACTTCCTCCCCGGAGGCAAGTTCGGGCCGGCGGCGTTCGCTGGTGTCGCGTCCTCGTCTAGGGCGGGGATCACTAGCGGTCCGCCCAGGTCACAGGGCACGACAGCCCACGGCACGACAGCCGGCGCGACAGGTGCGCTCACCCCGTCCGACGCCGTTCCCACCCTGTCCGCCGGGCAGAGCGGGCAGCCGGAGGACGAGCTCCCCGAGACCTACTCACTGGCACAAGCCTTTGAGGGAGGAATCCTGCCGTGGAAGGCAGCCACGGCGCGCACCTATTTCAAGCGCGGAGCGTCCAGGGGAATTACGCCTCCCGAGGGGATCACGGACGGTCAGACCTCCTATTACAGCGAAGGAGAGCTTACAGCCTGGCTCGCCGAATGGCGGCGGTGGCAGGACGAGAACAACGCGAACGGACGCAAGACGGAAGCGCAGGGGAAGGCCGAGGAGGCGAGAAGTGCAAGCGAATAGGACGGCGGCAATCGTAAGCCTCTTGCCTCAAGGGGGCGGTGATCTCACGCACGGTGGGGCGGCGTTCGTGTCAGTGGACATCGAAGGCCGGCGCGTCTCGGCATACGCGACGACGGAATATGGTGACACCGCCCCTGTTCTTGTGGCCGCCGGATGGCACTTGCGATGGCCGATCCCGCCCATGGAAAACGATGCTGCTAACTCGCTCCTGAAGGCCATAGCCCCTTATGCGGAGTGTGTTTTCGACGCCGCGGAAATTCAGGTGTCACCGCTCGGCGTGACTCTTCGGGCCGGTGCGGGGGCAGCGATTGACGCAATCCAGAGAGAATGCGCGGCGGCCTGGAAGGCCACGGACTGAGCTGACGGCAATGTGAAGGGCGGTAGCTCGGGGGAAGCGCCCCGGCTACCGCCCTTCTGTGTCCCGTCCCCGGGATGGGGTGAGGCGCGTGATGACGACGGCTGGAACGCCGAACGACTTAGAAAGAATGGGAATCCAGCGTTGCGGGATCCGGCGGGCTCCGCGCTCAACGGTGCAGTAGGTAGAGGGCCTGACGGCGAGAATTTCTGCAATATCCCGCTGACGCATTCCCGACACCGACCTGAGCGAGCGGAGCGTAAGGAGCTCCTCGTCGATCAGATCGAAGGCGGTAACCCCAAATAATTCCGCAAGTCTGAGCAGCGTTGCCGGATGCGGGATCTTCCCGCCTTCCCATGTCGAGACGGAGCTCCGTGCCACTCCGAGAGACGCCGCCACGTCTGCCTGAGTGAGCCTGTGGCGGTCTCTCAGGTCCCGCAGCAAATTCCCGCGCATCCCCACGCGTCCACCCGCCCCCGGTCCGATGTGGCCTGTGGGCCCGCACTCTAGCGCCTCTTGATCAACATCAGATTGCGTCAGCAGTCGCGACAGCAAGGCAAGTTGATGTGCGAAGTTCTTTGACGCGCACCTGACCCGCGCATATGGTCGATCATCATGCGCCCAGTGGGCCACGTGGGGGTGGGGGGTACGGATGCTGTCGGTGGGGTCGATCGTCCGGAAGATTGCAGGGCTGCCGGAACCGGTCGAGAAGGAGAAGGGGGAGGGCGCGAGCGCGTCCACGCCTGACGAGGAGCCGCGCCCTACGAACCCGTGGGAGAGCGCTTCCGCCACCCTGCGCAGCCAAACCGCCGTTCCCCGCTCGACGGCTCCCTCGTCGTCCGGGCCGCGCACTCCGTGGACGCAGCACGAGGAGTCGAAAGGTGCCGTCGCCGCACGGCGCTTCGGCCGCGGTCTGGCATGGGCGGTGCTGCTGCTCATGGCCTTCATCGGGGTTCGATCCCTGTTCATCCCGTCCAAGGCCCACATCTCGGAGCCCAAGCCGGCCGCGACCGGCCCGGCATACCCGGTGGCCGAAGCCCAATCGGTCGCCGCTCGATTCGCGATGGCCTACCTGGGATGGGACGAGTCGAAGGCCGCACAGCGCACTGCGCAGCTGACCTCGGTCCTCGCTGACGGCAGTGACACGACCATGGGTTGGGACGGCCACGGGCGGCAGGACGTGATCGCCGTCGAGCCGGGAGAAGTCACGCCCGGCGACAAGCACCAGGCGCGCGTACGCGTCGACGCCCTCGTCCGGCCCGCTGCTCCGCAGACGGACAGCAAGGACAAGCCGGCGGAGCCTGACGCACGCTGGGTCGGCCTGGACGTCCCCGTCGTCGAGACGTCAGGCCGCGTGATCGTCACCGGCCGCCCCGGCGTCGTCGGCATCCCTGCCCGGGGCCCCAAGGCGCCCGACCTCGGCGTCCCGAAGGGGGACACGGAGCTGACCGCGGCGACGGAGTCCGTCGTCCGGCGGTTCATGGGCCTGTACCCCGGCGGTGACACCGAGGCCGTCACCGCGCCGGGGGCCGAAGTGCCCCCGCTGCCCGGGGACATGAGGTTCAAGTCCCTGGATTCCTGGGCGCTCGACGACGGCGGCAGCGGCACCGACCGCACGGGCTCGGCGTCCGTCACGTGGACGATCGGCGGGGCTTCGATCACGCAGACGTACCGCGTCCAGCTGGCCCGGGTGTCCAGCGGCGACGCCCAGCGGTGGCAGGTCGCCGCGGTGCGCGGCGGCTCCCTCTGACGCCCCACGCCTCCACCTCACAGGACATGAGCACCCCTCATCGTCCCTGCTTATCCTGCTGAACCCTCAAGGGGGACAAATGCACTACCTGGCCGCATCCCTGACGACTGGCGCGCAGCTCAAGGACTGGATCCTCACCGTCGGCGGAAACGTTTTGGCCGGCCTCTTCGCGATCAGGGCCATCGGCTACCTGATCAAGGACGAATACGGCAAATTGATAACTTTCGGCGTCGCGGCCGTCTTCGTCGGAGCCCTGGTCTGGGCCCCCGACACCGTCGTTCCCGTGCTCACCGGCGTGTGGGACAAGGTCCGGGGCGCCTGATGAGAACAGGCCGCACGTACACCCCGCATTTCCACATCGACACCCGGCAACACGAGCTCCTCGGCTTTGACCTGGGCGAGGGCGTCCCCCGTCGCGCGATCATCCTCGGCCTCGCCCTCTACGCCGTGTGGGACGGGCTCCTCCTGCTCCTCCTCGGCCTCCCGACACAGCCGAGTTTCATCCTGTACTTCCTGCCGCCGCTGCTCGTCGTGGTCTATGGCGTCCAGCGGTCCCGCCGGACCGACCGCCGATGGAACATCACCAACTGGTCCCTTGCGGTCCGTTACCTCGTCGTCGGGCACCGGCCGATCGTCTGCGGCGGCCGGCGCGCCGCCTCCCGGAGCGAGTGGCTCGGCCGGCGCGCCCGCTGGGAGGGCCGCGTGGCCACGCTCACCCGGTCGTCGTTGCTCGGGCCGGTGGTCGAGCGGTGGCTCGGCAAGGAGGAGACCGTCCCGGCCGGCGCCGGAACTCCGCTGGTCCTGAACTCCCGGCCGCGGCTGTACGGCCCCGATGCCGTCGTCAAGGCCTACGGCCGCCGGCCGCCCACCACCCGCACGAAGGGGGACGCACGATGAACGTGGCGCAGAGGATCGGGGTGTTCCTCGGCGTGGGCGGCGACCGATCGGCCGCGCCGCCGCAGTACACCGCCCTGGCGGACGGCCTGATCGTCACGGACTCCCACGTCGAGGCCTGGTACGTCCTGGCCTCCTCCAACACGGACCTGATGTCGGAGCAGGCCCGGGACGCCGAGCTCGACCACGCCGCGAGCGCTCTGGCGAAGACGCTCGCCGGGCACGAGTGCCACCTCCGAGTCCTGTGGTCCCCTCTGAACGCCGAGGACTACCTCGCCGAGGCCGAGGAGATTTTCTCCGCCGGCGACTGGCGCTCGTGGGCGGAGCTGCGGGTCCGCCGGCTCGAACAGATCGGTTTGCCGTCGCGTCATCTGCTGCTCGGCGTCCGGCTCACCGATCTCTCCGGCCCGGTCGCCCGCCACGGGAGCCGTGGACTTCAGGGCGCGCTCGGGATCAACTCGACGAGCGTCAGCAGCCGAGACCTTGCGCGGTACGACGCCATGATGCGCCGCCTCGGCCGCCGGTTGGAGGCGAGCCCGTGGAAGGCACAGCCGGCGGCCGTCGAGATGCTCGCGTGGATGATCTCCCGCGAGCAGCACCGGGCGGCCCCCCTGCCCGCGGCCGGCGCCGGCGTGATCACGGGCGCCTCGCTCACGAACCTCACGAGGGGCCGCATCCTGCCGTACCCGGATCACCTGCGCGTCATCGACGGGCGCGGCAAGGTCGGGGCCTGGGTGTCGGTCCTCGCGATGACGTCATTCCCGGCGGAGATGGACACACCGGGCTCCGGTGAGTGGCTCCGAGTGCTGAGCGATATCAACTACGTCCCCGTGGATGAGGACCTCGACGACGATCTCGACCCGTCTACCCTCATCCAGCCCGTTTCCCCCGAGGCCAGCGTCCGTTTCAAGGTGCTGCCGAAGAAAGACAGCCTCAAGAAGACCAACGACACCCGCAAAAAGGCCAAGGAACAGAGACGGAGCGCGGCGCGGGGAGCCGCCGAGGACCCGGGCCTCGACATCGATGAGACCGAGGACGCGATGACGGTCCTCGCGCGCGACATGCGCCGCGAGAGCATCACCTTGGTTGAGGACCACCCGCGGTTGATCGTCACGAGTACGACCAGCCTCGACGACCTCCGCGCCCGCACGGATGCCGTGATCGCGTACTACGCCGGGATCGGGATCGATGTCATCGTCGCCGAGGACGAGCAACGCGAGCTTCTTCTCGAAACGCAGCCCGGCGACCAACTCCGGGTGCCCGACCTCGGTCACGTCAGGGACGTTGCCGCTCTGGCCGGCTCCTGGTGGTGGGGCGGCGCACAAGTTGGAGACGACTCGGGGCCGATCGTCGGGTACCTCACCGGCTCCACCCAAGGCACGTTCAGGAACGACGTCACCAGTGGCAGCGACCGGGGCGACGCCACGACGACCGTTTTCGTCGGGCGGTCCGGCCGCGGCAAATCCACGGCCATGATGCTCAGCCTCCTCGACGCCGGACACCGCGGTGCCTACGCCCTGGCGCTGGACTTCAAGGGAGACCTAGGCGGCGTCGTCACGGCAGCCCGACGGTACGGACTCACTGCCCATGTGATCCAGACCGGCCCGAGGTTTGCCGGGGCCGCCGACCTCTTCGCGCTCCTCGACCGTGAGGGATCTGAAGTCGCGCAGGTAGAGGTGCCGGCGCAGCTCAGCATCGTGTGCCCGCCGCACCTGCGGGCCCGAGGGGCCGAGACGCCGATCACCCGCGCGACGAACGCCGTCATCGCGGAAGCCGCCGCACGAGGAGAGCGACCGGCTACGTGGCAGGTGATCGAGCACCTGCGCCACGAGGAGGACGAGCTCGCCCGCGAGACCGGCGAAGCGCTGCACGAGATCAGTAAGAACGCGCTCGGTGCACCGTTCATGGGGCGGCCCGCGGACGGCGTCACGCCGCTGACGCCGGCTCCCGGGATCTGGGTGGTACAGATGCCGGGGCTGACGCTGCCTCCGGCGGAGACGCCCGAGTCGGAGTGGAACCCGATTCAGCGTCAGTCGGTCGCGCTCATGCACAGCATGCTTGCCTACGGCGTCACCACGGCCGGCCGCCGGGACCTCCGCGGCCTGCGCAAGATCGTCGCCGTCCCGGAGGTCCACGTCCTCACCGCCACCCGGCAGGGCGCCAGTTTCCTTTCCTATGTCGCCCGAGTCGGTAGAGCCTTGGCGACATCGCTCCTGCTCGACACCCAGGACTGCGAAAGCTTCATCCAACTCACTGGTGTAGTCGAGCAGTTGACGACCGTGGCGGGCTTCCAGCTCACGAGCAAGACGCAGCAGGACGCCCTTGCCGAACTCCTCGGCCTGCCACCGGGCGAGCACACCCGGGCCCTGATCCAGAGCATCGGCATCCTGCCGGACGGCGAAATCCGACACGGCCACTGCATCGTCAGGGACCGGCGCTTCGCCGCTGCGACCGTGCAATTCGACCTCCCCAGCCAACAACTCAAGGACGATCTCGACACCTCACCCAAGGCCGTTGACGCCGACGACGGCGTACCCCTGGAGAAGGCGGGCGTATGAACCGGCACCTCAAGACCACAGCAACAGCAGTCGTCGCCCTGGTGACCGCGGGCCTCCTGGCCACGGGGTGCAGCTCCGGCAGCGACAAGAAGCAGGCCGCACCGACGGCGAGCACCGCCTCGACGGACGGTGCTCTCAAGGCAGCCCGCACCTACCAAGCGGCCGTCAACGCGCAGTCCTGGCGCTTGGCCTGCGAGCTGGAGTCGGCACGCCTGCGTGGCGGGTCGGTCGACGACTGCGTCCGCGACAACACCCCGACCGTCCCCTCGGCGAGCAGCTCCTCGCCCCCGCCGACGGACGAGCCTGCGCCCCCGGTCTACGCCGACGGGTCCACGCCCGCGCCGGCGGCCACCAGGACGACGAGCGGGCCGGACCGGGCCGAAACGGGCCCGGTGTCCGCGTCCGACCTCATCGAGGTGCCGGCCACCGACAAGCACCCGGCCGGGTACGGCGCCCTCGTCACCTACACCGTCACGTGGCCCGGCAAGCCGTCCACCACGGACCGGCATGCGCTCCGGATGATCCGCGAGGCCGGCGCCTGGCGCGTCGACCAGCAAGAGGACGTCCAGGCCGGAGACGAAGGCCATGGCTCCCCCGTCAGAGCAGCGCTGGGGAAGTGACATGCTCCTGTACCGAATACCCAAAATGCGGAACTTGGCGATTCCGCTCCTTTTCGTCTACGTGACTCTGCTGGTCACCGCGGGGCCTGCTCACGCTGCTGATATCGACCCGATCGGTATCGGAGACCTCATCCCCACGCCGGACTCAAATATCCCGGACGACCAAAAGACGCTCTACGAGACGTACAGCAACACCAACTATTGGCGGCTGGACGTCGATTACGGCAAGTGGGACATTCTCGACCCCATGGCCGAGACCATCGCTGACATCTGCATGGCGCTGACCGCGGTCATCGGCCAAGCGTGTGTGTCGGTGGTGCAGTGGATTTTCCAGCTCACAGACATCCCGGCCCTCTCGGGCGCAGTAGCCAAATCCATCGGCGGAGCGTCGAAGGGGCTCACCGTTACCCTTCTTCCGTCGGCCCTGGTGGTCGGTGGCCTCGTCGCATTCGTCAAAAATCGTGAGGGCGGCGGGGGTGGTGGCGGCATGTCGCAAATCGCCTGGGTCTTCATTTCGGGCGTTGTGTCGGTCTCCCTGTTGAATTCTCCGAACGTGTGGGTGGACGGCATCGACAGCACCCGCCGTGTGGGCGCCGAGATCACCCTAAACGCCACGTCAGCAGGCATAGGCGAGGGAAACACGCAGTACCCGTTCAAGATGTCGCACGAGCCGAAATTCAGCGGCAGCGGGAAGAACGACATGCTCCGCAAATCGAGCGACGCGATTTGGCGCTCGTACGTGGCCGCCCCCTGGTGCGTCGCAAATTTCGGCTCCTATGAGGTCTGTCAAAAATACGGGAACGACCTCCTTCGTATCGGAAAAGCCAACAAGGATAAGCGGAAAGAGTGGCTGCAAAACCACGTCACCGATAAAGCAGTCGGCGACGACTCGGTCACCTGGCGGCAGGGCCACAACCCCCTCGGCCGCGTCATGGTCACTCTGCCTGCCTTCGTCAGCATCCTTATTTTCGCGGCAATTGTCCTCATGCTCGCCTTCACCTCACTAGCGAGCCTGTTGGGTGCCCTAATGCTCCTCGTCGCAGGGGTGATCTTCGCATGCCTATGGGTGATCCCTGGAAGACCTCGGCAGTGGGGTCTCGCATGGTTTGATCAGCTTTTGGCCCGAACTCTGGAATCGATGATCGCTACACTCGTCCTCGGGTGCGTACTCATCATCCAAACCGCCACCACAACCCTGTTCAAGCAATACGGCTGGATCGGCACGACAGGTCTAAGTATCGCCGCGGTCATTATCGGCCTGAAATTCCGGAGCATCATTGCTCAGATCGTCGGTGTGAGCGGTACCTCCGGCGGCATGCTCGCCGGCGCCCTCCTCACCCGCGCACTGAACGGCGGCGGCCGAGGCGGGAAGCGGGGAGGGGGGGACAGCGGCCACAACTACAAGCCCGTACGCACCCGCCAACGTCCCTCCCCCTCGTCCGGCGCCGGAGGGGGCCGCGGGGGAACTGGGGTCGACTGGAGCGTCGAAGTCTTCCGCCCCACCGTCCGGCCCCCCGCGCCGAAACCCTTGCCCGGCGCGGGGGGCGCAGGCGGTGCCGGCCGACCGGCGCTCCCCGGCGGTGGCGGACCCACGCCTCCGCCGGCTGGCCCGACGCCGCGTCCGACCCCCGGCGGCCCGTCACCTCTGGCCCCGGCCGGGCCAGCGCACGCACCCGCCGCCGTCCCCGCACCCCCCGCCCGCCGCCCCGCGCTCGTCGGAGCCACGGCAGGGACCGGCGCCGGGCATGCGGGCCAGGGGCAACCGGCGCTCCCGAGCAGCCCCTCGCTTCCGCCAGGCCCCACGCTGCGCCCCGAGGCCGGGGGCGCGCCGCACCTGGCGTTCCGGCAGGCCGCACCGCCGGCCGGCCCCGGGGCTGCGCAGCCCCGGGTGATCCAGGGGACCGTCATCCGCAGTACGCCCGTGCCGCCGCCGGCACCGCGGAAGGCCACGACGACGCCCCCGCCCAAGCAGGCGGCAGCGCCGGCACGGCGAGCGGTCCCGGCCCCGCGTCCCCGCTCGAAGGAGTGATGGCCCGACCATGTCCAGACCCGATGAGGAGCGCACTCCCGAGGAGTGGCGCGACATCCTCGCGTCCTTCGAGTACCCCGAGGAGATCAAGCGGAGCCGGTGGCGGGGGCGCGCGGGCCGCAAGCGAGCCCACCGGGAGGCCGTGCGGCGGCGCACAAAGGAGTGGGTGCGACAGGAGCGGCGCCGGGATCCGATCCGGCCGGGAGGCGCGATCATCATCGTTGCCCTCGTGCTGGGGATCGGGTTCGGCGCGCGGTACCTGCTGCCGGGCGACTCCGGGCACGCCGCCCCCCGGGCCGCGGCCAGCTCCTCACCCTCGGCGTCCGTCAACGCGCCGTCTGCGCCGCCGAGTTCGGGGGAGGCGGGCGTGTCCCCGAGCCCGTCGTCCTCGGTGGACTTGGGCACCCCTGAGCACGTCGCCGAAGAGGCGGCCCGGCTCTACCTCACCCGGAACCCGCCGGTGGACGGCAAGTACACCGCAGCGATCCAGCGGGCGGCGCCGTACATGACGCCCCCGCTGGCCGAGAACCTGGCGGCGAGCAGCGATCCCGCGTGGGAGCGGCTGGTAAGTCAGGGCGGCGTCTCGCGTGTGACCGCGGTCAAGGTCGAGCCGGCCTCGGCCAAGGGGTTGTCACCCGACATCCCCGGCCGGGTGTGGCGGCAGATCACGGCGACGGTGGACATCCAGGGCTACACCCACAGCACCGAGACCACCACGCTGCAATTCGAGCTGACCAACAGCGATGGCGGGTGGCGTGTTTCGCGGATCGTGGGCCTGTAGTGGACGCACGCGACGCAATACGCACAGTCTCCAAAGTGGCGGGCCGTGCGTTCGTTCTGAAAGCCGCCGTCATCGGCTTTGCGCTCTTCTTTATTTTCCTGCTCATAGTTGGCATGTTCGGGGCAGGGGGGCAGGACGCTTTCGCAAGCTCCTGCGGAAAAAGAGGGATGCCCGAAGCCGAGGACACCTCATCCGACGGGCAGGCCGCGAACGGCAGCACGAGAAAAGAACAGATAGCCAACGCGAAGATCATTGACGAGGTAGCCAAAAAATACGGCCTCCCAGGAAAAGCAACGCTTATGGCGCTGATCATCTCTCTCCAGGAAAGCGGCCTCATCAACCTAGACCACGGCGACAGGGACTCTGTAGGCCTTTTCCAGCAACGCCCCTCGTCGGGGTGGGGGACCAAAGAGCAAATCATGGACCCCAGATACGCCGCGAAAATGTTTTTCATGGGAGGAGACAGCGGTGATCCGCCCGGCCTGACCGATCAGCAGGGCTGGGAGTCGATGAGCATCCGCACCATCGTCACGAAGGTCCAGCGGCCCGACGACCGATACCTCGACCTCTACGCCGGGCATGAGGGCACCGCGCGCGCCATCGCCCACGAGGCCGGCATCGACCTCGACCGCGGCGGCAACCCCACCGGCAACAAGCAGCGCAAGGGCCAGGACAAGAACGAGGGCGACAACAGCAGCGCCCAAAACGCCTCCCAGGAATGCCATCCCGACGGAGCCCCCAGCCTCCCCAACGGCGCCCTCGACATGGGCCGCCAGGGAGATGGAGGAACCCTCGGCTCCCCCTTCCACGACGGACACGCCTCATGGCCGTCCGACGTGAAAAACCCACGCAGCACCGCCGAAGCCATCGCATGGGCCAAACACGAAGCCACGTCCGGAGGGAACGACTGGTACCGCGCGTGCCTCGCGTTCGTCGCCAGAACCTACGGATGGAATTTCAGCGGCGTAGCACTCGCCATCGAGCACTACCGACAAATGCCCGCATCCATGAAACACGACCACGACAGAAACCCGCCCCCCGGCGCCCTCATGTACTGGGAGACGGGATCCCCGGCCGGACACGTAGCCATTTATTTGGGCGACGGAAAGATAGCAAGCAATGACATCCTGAGGCCGGGATACATTGACGTCGTGGACGCGGACCTCCCCGAAACAAAATGGGGTGCCAAATATCAAGGCTGGGCCCCTCCATATTTCCCGCAGGGCGGATAGGCGGAAAGAGATAGACATGATAGACCCGCACACCATTCCGGCCACCCCGGTTTACACCATCACTCTCAGCTCCTCCGGCAAAGCCGCGATCGACGGGGAAGAAATCGACCACACCGGAACAACCATCGACGAGGCCCGCGTCGCCGCTCTCGCCGAGGTCCGGATCAAAGCCGCGCTCCACGGCCGCCCCGTCCGCGCCCTCGCCAAAGAACACGACGGCGCCGCCTGGCCCCTGATCGTGTCCCCTGACGGCCAGGTGACCACCCTCGACCAACCGCACCCCACCCCAGCCCCCACGCCCGTACAGACACCGCCCGCCCCCCGCAGCGCCCCTCCCGCGAAGCGCCCCACCAGCACGGCCGCCGCAGGAAACCCGCCGCCGCACGGGGAGTTCACCGTGACCTACGCCCCACCGCCCTGGATGCCCTCGGAACAGGCGATCGTCGGCCACGCCAAACAGGAGCGAGCGCAGATGTTGTGGGCGGAGCCTCTCCCCTCGGAGCCGACGTACCGGCTCCAGTGGGCGCAGCTCGTACAGCAAGAGCAGGCCGGGGCCCTGGTCGAGGCCGTCATCACCGCGCACCGGATCGAGACCACCCTCGCGGAAGCGCAGGAGTTCGGGCCGAACCACCCGCACACCATCAACATGATGACGGTCCGGGCCTGGCTGACGCTGCGCGTCGGCGCCGAGGCCGAGCTCGCCGAGACGATCGAGCTCCTCGTCGATACCGCCGAACGCCGGCGGGAAGCCGCGGCACAGCCGGAGGAGGACACGGCCCGTCTCGCCCGCAACGCCCACGCCCTGTGGCGCCGCTTGGCGGGCGAGGACCCCGAGAGCGCCCGCGAACTCGCGGAGCGCCTCCTCGTCCTCCTCGTCGCCTTCGACGACGGACTCCGTGCCGGGGACGTTATCCGCTGGGTGGAGAGCGGCGGGACAGCACGAGGAGCGGCGTAGCGGGGTCGGCTGGCCCGGTGACGGTGACATCATCCCCGAGGTGAATACGTGTCCGATGACAGCGATCCGTCGGTCCAGTGCGTCTACGTCTGCACGATCGGACGTCCTTGCACGCGACGTTCGGCGCCGGAAACGCTGATGAACGCGGTCTCCCGGTACATCGAGAGCCTCGGGCTGACCTGCGAGAACGCCGGGGAAATAGTCGCTGAACTGGCCATATAGCGTTTCCCAGTGTTTCAGGGCGTTTCCCTGTTTGCTGGCTCGCGCCCCCAGAGAACCCCCGGCGCCGGGGCCTCTCCCCGCTCTTGTCGGCCTGCTCGGCGGGGGTGTTGGGCACTTTGCGGGAGGTCTCGGGGACGGGCGTTCACGGTGGTACGGTGCCAGGCGTCAGGTTGCTTCGTACCGAAAACGAAGCGACCCCCGGCGGTGCGTCAACACCAAACCGGGGGTCTTCACCCACCTCGCCTGCGCGCTTCTATTCGCAGGTGCCCAACGAGATCATTCGTCACCCCCGCCTGTCGTCGGACGCGGTCCGGCTGCTGACCTGGGCGCTGTCTCTGCCGGACGAGGCGCTGGAACCGCTGTCCCGGACCGCGCAGCGGGCCGGGATCGGGCGGTCCGCGTTCAGCCGGGCCAAGCGTGAGCTTGTTGTCGAGGGGTTCCTTCACGAGTGGCGCCGACAGGTCCACGGAGGCCGCTGGGCCACGGAGCAGATGGTCAGCAACGTGCCACTGACGGCCACTGAGGCGGCAGCGGCCCGGGACGGGCAGCCGAGTGCCCAGTCCCCGGCCGCCGGTAAGCCGAACCGCCGGACCGTCGGCCGTTCCCCTGAGAAGACTGAGAAGAAGAACTACAACCCTCCCGCCCCCGCCCCTGTTCCTGCGGACGAACCGGAGCCCGGGACCGACAAAGCACCTGCAGCAGCAGGGCGGGAGGGGGAAGTCCCCCCTCCTGCCAAGCGGCGCCGGGCGTGCACGGTGCCGCCGCCGCTAGTCGAGCGCGGCGGGCTTGTCCTCGCTGCTGTCGCTCATGCCGAACCGCGCCTTCGGCTCTCCGGCCGGGACGTGGCCGCGCTGGCGCCCCTGGCCGGCGAGTGGTTCCAGCGGGGCGGCGGCCTGCCGGACCTCCGCGAGGCGCTGACCTCGGGTCTGCCGGACGTCGTGCACAGTCCGGCCGCCCTGGTGCGCAACCGCCTGACGCGGAAAATGCCGCCCGCGCCGACCTTTGCTGAGCAGCGCGAAGCCGACCGTCGCGCGACTGCTGCGGCTGCGGGCCCGCGCGTGGCCCAGATGCGGGAGTGCGCCGGGGAGCACGTACAGCCGCTGCTGTTCCGGCCGTTGGACGGCGAGACGCTGTGCCCGTCGTGCCGCTGTGCCGAAGCCGGTGTTGCTGCTGGCGCCATCGATGCCGCGGTGCGCGGTGGGGCTGCTGTCCGTGGGGTGCTGCGTGCGCGCCGGGCGGGGGTGACGGCGTGAACTACGGGCCTCTGGAGTGCTGGGACTGTGGCGACGACGCCGGGCCGTTCGTCCGCGTCGGTGGACAGTTCCTGTGTGAGACGTGCGATGACGAGGGCAAGGCGATTCTCGCCAGGCTGCGGGCGCAGGCGACGGAGGCGGGGCAGTGACCGACGAACGGATGCCCTGGTACCAGTGGCTCGTCCTGGCCGGCGCGCTCGCGATGTCCGCGCCGGGTGAGTACGACCTTGCGGTGGCCGCAGGCTGGGTACCGGCCGTGGCCTGGGTGATGCCCATGGTGGTGTCGGTGTACGGGGCCGTGGCGGCCTACGTCGCCAGGAAGGTTCCGAAGGGAACGATGGCGCGGCGCTCGGCGGTGGCCGGCGCCCTCGCGGCTCTCCTGCTGGCTCTGGCCTTCCAGGTGACCGCGCACCTGATGGCCGCCGGGTACGTGCACGAGTCCGCGTGGCTGGTGGCCGCCGTGTCCGCGACCCCGCCGGTCGTGGTGGCGCATCTGATGCACATGCCGCGCCCGTTGGCCAAGGTGGCCGATAGTTCGGCCGCTGCGACGGTGGAGGAGGCGGAGACCGTGACGGCCTCAGAGAGTGGTGGCCGCCCGGCCGGGATGGCCGCCGGTACGGAGGCCGTGGCCGACGGTCCCGGGCCCACAGCGGACGCGGTGGCCGTGAACGGTTCGCCGGCCGCGGCCACAGCGGCCACTGACGAGTCGGCGGCCGTCCCGGAGTCGGTGGTCGTGGCTGCCGCAGCGGCCGGTGGCCGCCTGCGGCCGTGGTCACGGACGGGCCGGGGGCGGAGATGCTGCCGGGCTTGGCCGTTGTGGCCGCGCCCGAAGAGCGGGCGCCGGACGGCCGTGGCCGGTTGCGGGGGCGTAGCCGGATGGTGCCGGACGCGGACAGCGTCCGAACGGCCATGGCCGCGCTGGAAGCCGAGGGGAGTGCGGTGACCGGTGACACGGTCGGTGCGCACTTCGGGGTGTCCGGCCGGACCGGGCGCCGGTATTTGGCCGAAGTGGCCATGTGAGCGGTGCCGGTTGGCCGTCCTGCGGGCGGCCAACCGGCTCGGTCAGACGCTGTCGCGTGTGTCTGCGGTGGCGTCGTGTCCCGGATGCGGTAGCGGTGGGTGCTCCGATACCTCGTTGGCCACAGCTTCCAGGCCGAGAGCGTTGGCACCCTTGATGAGTACCGTGTCCCCCGGCCTGGTGATGCTGTCGAGGACACTCACCAGCGAGGGCACGTGTCCGACCTCGGTCACGGTGATGCCGGAGCCGTGTGCGGTTCGCGCCACGATGGACATGTGTCCACCGCCGACGGCCACGAGGTGATCCACCCGGGCGGTGACCACCGCATCGGCCACCTTTCTGTGCCACTGCTCGCTGTCGGCGCCGAGTTCGGCCATCTCGCCGAGTACGGCAATGGCACGCCGTTCCCCGGCGATGTCCCGGAGGGCCCCGAGCGCAGCAAGCATGGCCTCGGGCGGTGAGTTGAAGGCGTCGTTGATGATGGTGATGCCGTCGGGCCGGGCGGTGACTTGCATGCGTCCGCCGGAGACGAGACGGGCGGTGCGCAGGCCCTCGGCGACCGTCGGGAAGGGCACGCCGGCGGCCAGGGCGGCGGTGGCGGCTGCGAGGGCGTTGACCACGTTGTGGCGGCCGTGGACGGCAAGTTGCAGGCGTGCTTCGCCGTCGGAGGCGGTGAGGGTGAACGAGGGGCGGCCCTGGCCGTCCACGTCGACGGCGGAGGCTCGCACGTCGCAGTGGGGCGTGGTGCCGAAGGTGAGGACGCGGGCCACCGTCCGTCGGCTCATGGCACGCACGAGTGGGTCGCCGCCGTAGAGGACTGCCGTGCCGTCGGCGGGGAGGGCTTCGACGAGTTCTCCCTTCGCTGTCGCGATGGCTTCCCGGCTCCCGAACTCGCCCACGTGTGCCGAACCGATCCCCAGGACGATGGCGATGTGCGGGTGGGTGATGGAGCACAGGTGCCGGATGTGGCCGATGCCCCGGGCGCCCATCTCCAGGAGGAGGTAGCGGGTGTCCGGCTCGGTGCGAAGCACCGTGGCGGGGAAACCGATCTCGTTGTTGAACGAGCGTTCGTTGGCCACGGTCGGCCCGTGGAGCTGGAGCACGTGGGCGAGGAGGTCTTTCGTGCTGGTCTTGCCGGCGGAGCCGGTCACGGCCAGGACGGTGCCGGTGTACTGGCCGGCGGTGTGCCGGGCGAGGTCGGCGAGCGCGGCCAGGACGTCGGGCACCAGCACGGCCGGTACCCCTACCGGGCGTGCGGCGAGTGCGGCGACGGCGCCTTGGGCGATGGCGGCTGCGGCGTGGTCGTGGCCGTCGGTGCTGCGTCCGGGAAGGCAGGCGAAGAGCCCGCCGGGGTGGATCTTGCGGGAGTCGAAGGAGAGGGGGCTGTGCACCGTGCGGCCGGTGTCGGGTACGTGGTCAAGGGTCCCGCCGGTTACCCGGGCGGCCTCGGCGAGGGTGAGCGGGATCAAGGGGTTCCCTCCGTCCGGGGGCCGAGGACGATGCCCCGCCCGGCGTAGAAACGGTCCAGGTCGGTCCACGGGACGGCGGCGAAGGTCTGGGAGTGCCCGGGGAAGCCTGACGGGTTGTGGATGAGCACGCGGCCGGAGTCCGCCCCGACCGCGAGGACGAGGTGACCGCCGCGGCCGGTGGGTGCCGGATCGAGTGTGCGGATGCTTTTGTGCACGGACATGATCACCAGGCGGCCCTGCCCGATCTCGGCGGCCACCTCATCGGCCGGGAGATGTGGTGCGCTGCGTGCTTCGATCCCCCACCGGGCGGTGACGTAGTCGGTGAAGGGCTGATAGATGAGGCCCTTTACCTCGTCCCCCTGACACACGTAGGCACCGGCCTGGACGAACTCCCGGACCAGGGGGACGGAGGACGGGACGGGGTGGCCCAGGAAATCGAGGGTCATCCGCAGGCAGGCCATGCCGCACATCCGCGGTGCCCAGAACGCGTACTCCTCTGCCGTGTCGGCTCCCGACTTCTGCCACAGCGGATCGTCTTCCGCCGCTCTGGCACCGCTGACGAACTCGCGGACCAGAGCGGCGGACTCCCACTGCGAGTAGTACGGGACGTCGTGTTTGATCACAGGGCCGGTCATGGCCCCCAAGTCTGGCCTACGGCACGTATCCCGGTTTGGTGTAGGCCGTCTTCAACACGTGTTTGAGCAGATCGGTGTAGTCCATGCCCGATGCCTTGGCCATGGTCGCCAGGTTCCCGACCTCGGACAGACCCGGCACCGTGTTGATCTCCAGCATGGCGGTCCGGCCGGCGGGGGTGGCTAGGAAGTCCACCCGGGAAACCCCGTGCGCCCCGATGCGGCGGTGCGCGCGCAGCGCGAGTTGCTGCATGTGCTGTGTCTGCTGCGCGGGAAGTTCGGACGGGCAGTGTTCCCGGCGCAGCGACAGGTCGTGCTTGGCCTCGTAGTCGTAGAACTCCCGGTCGGTCTCCACGTCATGGACCGCAAGCGTGGTCAGAGAACCGTCGACTTCCAGGACGCCGACGGTGCAGGCGCGGCCGGCAAGGTACTCCTCGATCAGGTACTCCTCGTAGTGCTCGGCGCGCGAGCTCCTGAGCAGGGTCTCCAGCTGGGTCTCGTCCCAGGCGATGCCGGCCGCCAGGCTTCCGCCTCCGGAGGCGGGTTTGACGAAAACAGGGAAGCCGAGGGTGTACTTCACGGACGAGACGGTTGCGGCCAGGGACAGCCCCGGGGGGAGCTGCATCCACTTCGGGGTGTCGATCTGCTCGGCGCACACCACCCGTTTGAACATGGGCTTGTGCATGCCGAGCGCGGAGGCCAGCACGCCCGATCCGGTGTAGGGCACGCCGAGCGTTTCCAGGGTGCCCTGGAGTTTGCCGTCCTCGCCCCCAGGGCCGTGCGAGGCCAGGAGGGCGACGTCGATCCGGGCTCGCAGTTCGCTCCATGGGGCGTCGCTGACGTCGAGGAGCTCCGGGACGGCGCCGAGGGCGGTCATGGCCTTGGCCGCGGCTTCGGCAGAGCGCACCGACCCGGGGCGTTCCGGTGACGGCCCGCCGAAAAAGATGCCGACGCGCAGCCCTTCCGGTGCAGGGATATCGGACATCGAACACTCCCTTGCTCGTGGTGTACGGGAGGGATAGGGGTCCGCCCCGGCCGACTCAGGGCCGGTAGGCCGGGGCAGGAGTTCATGGGTCCGCGGGGTCATCCCCTGCCGCCTCGCACGCCAGGCTTGAAATGGGCGGGAGCCAGGGGAGTTTGCGGATGACCGTCACGCCGTGCTCGTCGCACCGGTAGACCCCCGCGCGCAGCGGTCTAATGCTGTGCCCGCCATGCGGGCACAGCATTCTGTCGGGCCCGCACGCGAGCCGGTTGCGGCTCACCACTGGAAGGTGGGGTGCATGCTTGACCAGTGCGCGGCGCGCTGCCGGGCGAGGCGCGTCTCAGCCACCGTGCCTCCGCTTCCTATCGCCCGGTTCAGGCCGGCGTCGATTGCGAGGCAAGACGGACAGGACGGCCCTGGCACGCCAGGTGGGGCGGCGGAGCCGGGACCGGGCCCCGGTCCGTGGGGAGTGGTCACCACGTGCCGCCACGCCCGTTCCAGGTCCGGCCGGTCTGCTCTCATCACGTGGGGCACCTTCCTTGCCTTCGCGCTGGACGTAGGACATCGCCCGGCAGTCAGTCACGAACGCGACGTGCTTCGGGTACTGGCCGGTGTGCTTCATGCAGGCGAGCTGTACGAGTGCGGGGTCGTCGGCGCCTTCGGTCTTCCAGGTGCAGGTGGTGCAGCGGGCCCCGTAGGTCACGGTGTCGGGGTGCACGACGATGCGGTGCGGCACGAACCCCCACACCCCCCGCACGGCTTCACGGACCCGGATCAGGGCTGTGGTCACCATGCCGCGCGTTCCAGATCACGGATGTCCGCTCGCCACTCGTATCCGCCACCAGGGGGCAGGAGCCACACACAGGAAGGAGGGGGGTCATCCGCGTAAGGGGCAGGATCGCCGAAGCCGTGCACGACCCCGACTTTCCCGGTTGCCCCGTCACGAACGTGTACGTTGAGATCGAGCCAGCCCGGTATCACCGGATCAGCGGGGCACGCGCCGGCGATGCGAGGCCTTTCCTCTTCGGCACGGGCACGCAGCCCCATGACCTTCTGTAACTGAGCGGCCAGCGCATCAACTTCATCGTTCCGAAGGATCACCAGTGCATCGGCGCCCGTGCCGTCGCGGAACTCGACCCTGACGGGCAGAGCGGCCTGGTCTGCCCGGCGGTCGTAGGCGAGCCCTCTCGGAAGTGGTGTCACTTGGCTGACGAAGACGGGCGCTCTGGTCGGAGTAGGGGTGTGACTGACCATCGGTATCCCTCCGCCTCAGGGGTGGACGACACACCAGGAAACTCCTTGCGCTCAAGATCAGTTGACACATCAGTGACACACCGACGGCCGGAGACCGGCGACAATGGAACGGGCCGCGAGGCGACTGGAAGAGTGATGACATGGAAAGCGCATCGGTCGAACACACGCCCGCTGCGGGCGAGAACATTCAAGTGTTGAGGAAGGCCCGCGGCCTGACGCAAGCGCAGCTGGCCCGTGCAGCGCTTATCTCGGTCTCTATGCTGCGAAAAATTGAAAATGGGACCAGGGCGGCGACTCCTCCGACAGTTGCAGCGATCGCCGGTGCGTTGCATGTCACCACCGCGCGGATCAACGGGCAGCCGTTCCTAGGCCCGTCCGAGCAAAGCGATCTGCTGGATGACCTGCGGAACGCCCTGCGTCGATACACGCTGCCGCGTGAGGACGTGCCCCCCCAAGAGCAGCTGGACCGGGACATCAGGAAGGCCCAGGCGCTCCGCGCCGGCAGTGAGTACCTGGAGCTGCTCCGCATGCTGCCGACGCTCCTCGGCCAGGTGACTGCGGCGGCCCTGAGCAATCCGGAAGAGCCGGGGATCTGGTCACGGCTCGCTGACGTCTACGGCTGCTCGTACACCATCGCCCATCGCATGATGCAGCCTGACATGGCCGACACCATCGTGGCCCGCCAAGCCTGGGCCGCGCGGCAGACGTGGAACCCCGACGCCGAGGCGATCGCCGCGTGGACGGAGGCGGGGACCTACCAGAGCGCCGGCCAGTACGCGGACGGGCTGGCAACCATCGACCGAGCCATTACGGCGTTTGAGCGGTCGGCACTCGGACGCGACAGGGATCCGGAATTGGTCCTCGCGTTGGGATCGCTGCACTTGCGGGGTATCGTCCTCGCCTCGCGTGACCGGAACAAAGGCGCCACCGAGGCGCATACCGTCAAAGCGCGCGAGCTGGCCGCTCTCGTGCCCGCCGGTTACGGAGACCTGGTGGCCCACAATCTGACCTTCGGGCCCGGCAACCTTGCCTTCTACGAGATCGGTTCAAGTATTGAGCTTGATCAACCGGGCCGGGCTTCCGAGATGGCGCAGCCCCTGATGGAGTCGCCGCCCAAGGGGCTGAGGGCTTCCCGGGTCGGCCGCCTCTGCATTGACACCGCTCGCGCCCGACTGGCGATCAATGATCTTGAGGGGGCGGAGAATGCCTTGCGCGTGGCCTTCAGGGTTGCTCCCCAGATGACGGAGATACATCCAATGGCACGTGAGGTGCTGCGTGTCCTATTCATCCTCCATCAACGTAGCCGTCCTGGCCTCCTGTCCATGGCCAAGCGGTCGGGGCTGGCGCCGGAGCTGTAGGCCTCGCTAAGTGCGGAGAAACGCGACGAGGCCCCCGCCGCCGGCTGAACCGGCGGCGGGGGCCTTCTGTCAGCGAGCAGCCGTGGCCTGCCACACGGGAATGACGACGCAGAGTAGGGCGATGAGGACGGCGAGGCTGGGAAGGGGCCAGCGGGAGCGCTCCAGGGAGGCGAGTCGGCGTTCGTGGTCACCGAGGTGCCGGTCGCTCTGGTCGCTGCGCTGGACGAGGAGGGCGAGTGCGCCGTCCACGCGGGCGAACCCCGCTTCCATGGTTCCCCGGAGCCGTTCCAGCTCCAGGGCGACGGCCGCGGTGTCGGCCGGGTTCCCCGAGGCCTTTTCAACGCCGACGCTTCCGCCGGGACGTCCTCCGCAGAGGACCGCGAGACGCGGGCCGAGGAGCGGGCCGAACGCCGCGCGGCAGCCGCCGTCCAGCGCGCTGCCGACGCCGACCAGTGAGCTGGCCGGGCCGAGAGGACCGCCGAAGGGCCCGCCGAGGAGCTGCGATCGTATGCCCGCACAGTGGATGAACATCGGACAGAGCTCGCCGCCCTCCGGCAGGCCCTGAAGAAGAGGCTGGCGAGCGAGGCTGGACGGCGGTCGAGATGGCGGCGGAGGAGATCCCCGGGCCGCCAATCCCGATGCCGGGCGAGGACGATGGCGAAGCCGTCGAGGACTGAGGCGGCCCCATGGTCGTCCGAGGGGGGCCGCGCTGAACAGCTGCGTGGTCCCCGGCCACCGGGTACCGTCGGTTCCACCATGAAGGAGGCATCGTGACTGCACAGCCCGAACACCGTCCCGTGCCCGAGCCGCCGCCCATGCGCACGTTGCGCGAGCTGCGGACCGCACTGCGCGCCCATGGTCACTCCGGTGACCTGGAGCAGTTCGAGGAGGCGATGGAGACAGCCGACCTGGACGACCTGACGACGGTTCGGCGGATCACGCAGCACTACCGTCACTGTGTCCTGTTGCGGCTCGACCCCGTGGGATCGGCTGCAGTTGGCCGGTCGGCCGAGGACATCGCGGCCGAGCTGCGGCGCAAGCTCGCCGACGCCGCTGGCGGCGCCCGGTGACCCACGCGTTCTACTCCGACGCCGCGGACAAAGCCCGGGTCGAACTGACCCGCAGTGAGCGGGCCGCCGTCGAGGCTGTCAGGCTTTCGCTGGAGACCGACCCCCGGCAGGGGCACCCCATGCCCGACAGCGATGTGCAGGTGGTTGTGCTGCTGCCGGAGGACACCGGCGGCCGCGGTATCTCGGTGGTGTACCGCCACAGTGAGGAGCTCGCGGCCACTTTGATTCTTTGGCTGGTAGCAGGGCCGTAGGCACCGGCACTGCGACGCTACGAGGCGGGAGCGCGGCTGCGCTCCCGCCGGGTACGCGTGAGATGAGCGTGTGCCCCAGTGTGGTGGCGAAGTGGGGACCGGGGCGCCGATATCGCCACGTGCGGCGTGTCTGGGTGCCAGGATGGGCGCATGAGCACGGCTGACCGTTGCCGCGAACGGTCGGGCTCGTCAGGCTGGGCCCAGATCCTCCACGCTGCTGACGACATCCGCCCACCCCGTTCATCGCTGCACCCCCGTCGAGCCCACAGCCAGGGTGAGGGAGGGCGTCGAGCTCGGTGAGCAGCGTGTTGGCCAGGGTCTTGACGGTGGCGGGGACGGCAGTGTCGGTGGCTTGGGTGAAGTGGAGTTCCCAGTCCCGGCGGGTGAGGTTCTCGGTTTCGTGGCCGGGCTTGGGGTTCGCGGTGGCGTGCAGGGCGGTGGATTGCCAACGGCAGGTGCAGGCGGCCTGGAGGAAGTTCGGCGGGACTGGGTGCCCTTCGGCGGGGCTGGCCTACCTTCCGCGTTCGCCCACAGGGGATCGGCCCGTTTGGCCCGGCCGGTGCTGCAGAGCGGCGGGTGATCCTCCTCGCCTATGTAGCCATGGACTTGGATCTCGCGCTGGCGAGTGTCGGCAGCGGGGGAGGTGGACTATGGTTGCGCCGCATCTTGCTGGTCTGATGCGCCATCATGTCAACGAGGATCGCCCGCGAAGCGGGCAGAGGGGGGCGCAGTCAATACTCCCTAAACTCCCTAACCCTGAAAGGGTTCCCGCGAAGCGGGAACCAGGACCTCGCGAAGCGGGTCCTGAGGGCCGACGCCGTGAAACGGCGTCAGGCCCCCGTGAAACGGGGGCGGCGGTCCGCGAAGCGGACCGCTAGTTGTAGCACGCGCAGCGTGCTACAGACCCG